>JAQVSS010000208.1 GCA_028700415.1 Kiritimatiellia bacterium | reverse complement strand
GAAACGAGTAACCGGCAACTTTTATGGAAAAGCATTACGATCCGCAGTCAGTCGAGAACAAGTGGTACCAGTGGTGGGAACAGAACGGCCATTTCCGCGCCGACGCGTCGCAGGGGGGCGAGTCCTACAGCGTGGTGATCCCGCCGCCGAACGTGACGGGCATTCTGCATATGGGCCACGCCCTCAACATCACCATCCAGGACGTGCTGGTCCGCTGGCACCGCATGCAGGGGCGCAACACGGTGTGGGTCCCGGGAACCGACCACGCGGGCATCGCCACGCAGAACGTGGTGGAGAAGGCGTTGCGCAAAGAGGGCCTCACGCGCCGCGATCTGGGCCGCGAGAAGTTTCTGGAGCGCGTGTGGTCGTGGCGCAAGGAATACGGCGGCACCATCGTGAACCAGCTCCGCAAGCTCGGCGCGAGCTGCGACTGGTCGCGCGAGCGCTTCACCATGGACGAGGGGCTGAGCGATGCCGTGTCCGAGGTCTTCTGCCGCCTCTACGACGAGGGCCTCATCTACCGCGGCAACTACATCGTGAACTGGTGCCCCCGCTGCCACACGGCCCTGTCGGACGAGGAGAGCGAGCACCAGGACGAGAACGGCCACCTCTGGCACATCCGCTACCCGATCCCCGGCGGCGGCGAGATCGTGGTGGCGACCACGCGGCCCGAGACCATGCTGGGCGACACGGCGGTCGCCGTCAATCCCGCGGACGAGCGCTATCAGGCGCTGGTCGGCAAGACCGTGACGCTGCCGCTGTGCGGCCGCGAGATTCCGGTTGTCGCGGACGATTATGTGGACCGCGTTTTCGGCACGGGCGTGGTGAAGATTACCCCGGCGCACGATCCCAACGACTTCCAGGTGGCGCGCCGCCACGACCTTGAGATCATGAACGTGATGAACGGCGACGGCACCATGAACGAGCTGGCCGGGAAGTATGCGGGCCTGGACCGCTTCGCCTGCCGCAAGCAGGTGGTGGCGGATCTCGAGGCACAGGGCTTTCTCGTCAAGATCGAGCCGCACCAGCACGCGGTGGGGCATTGCTACCGCTGCGCCACCGTGGTGGAGCCGCGCCTGTCGAAGCAGTGGTTCGTCCGGATGAAGCCGCTGGCCGCGCCCGCCATCGAGGCGGTGCGTTCGGGCAAGATCCGCTTCACGCCGCAGCGCTGGGAAAACACCTATTTCGAGTGGATGGAAAATATCCGCGACTGGTGCATCTCGCGCCAGATCTGGTGGGGGCATCGCATTCCCGTCTACACCTGTGCCGTCTGTGAACACACATGGGCCGCGAAAAAAACGCCGGGTGTTTGCCCGAAGTGCGGCAAGACGGAGATCACGCAGGACGAGGACGTGCTCGACACATGGTTCTCGTCGTGGCTCTGGCCGTTCAGCACGTTCGGCTGGCCGCACGAGAATAAGGACCTGAAGTTCTACTATCCGACCAACGATCTTGCGACTGCGCCCGAAATCCTCTTCTTCTGGGTCGCGCGCATGATCATGGCCGGGTGCAAGTTCATGGGCGACGTGCCCTTCCATAACGTCTACCTCCACGGCACGGTGCGCGACGACAAGGGCCGGAAGATGAGCAAAAGCCTGGGCAACTCGATCGACCCGCTCAACATCATCGAGAAGTACAGCGCCGATTCGCTGCGCTTCAGCCTGATGCTCATCACCTCCACGGGCATGGACGTGTACGTCAACATGGAGAAGTTCGAGATCGGACGCAACTTCGCGACCAAGATCTGGAACGCCGCGCGCTTCATGCGGATGCACATGGAGAAGGCCCCGGACATGGACTGGCACGCGATGGCCGCCGGCGAGCTGACGCTCGACGCGGCGCTGCTGCGCGACGACGACCGCCACATGCTGGCCAAATGCGAATCGGCGATTCAGGCCGTGACCGAGCATCTGGAGAAGTACCGCCTGCAGGACGGCGCGCTGGCGATCTACGACTTCGTGTGGGGCAACTTCTGCGACTGGTACCTCGAGTACGCCAAGCAGGACTTGTACGGCACGGACGACGCGCGCCGCCGCCAGATTCTGGGGGTGATGACCGACGTGTTCGCCAAGGCGCTCAAGCTGCTGCACCCGTACATGCCGTTCCTCACCGAGGAGCTGTGGCACCAGATGGGCTATGGCACTGAGGCGGAGACGATCATGCACGCACCGTGGCCCAAGGCCTACACGGAGGCGCAGAACACGGCGTGGGGCCTTTCGGCCGAGGTCACCGCCTACGTCGACGCCAAGCGCGAGCTGATCACGGCGGGGCGCGCGCTGCGGGCCGACTACAACATTGCGCCCGCGAAGTTTGTCCACTACATCATTCAGGCCGTGGACGAGGGGGCGGCGGCGCGGCTGGCGGCCGACAGCGAGACGCTGAAGCAGCAGTTGCGCTCCGACAATCTGGAGGTCGCGGCGGGCGGCGGCGAGCGCGCCATGCCGGGCACGCTCTGCAAGCTCGGCACGGTCTACCTGCCGCTCGAAGGGCTGGTCGACGTCAAGGCCGAGGCGGCGCGCGTCAAGGCGGAGCTGGACAAGACGCTCGGTTTCCTCAAGGGCGTGGAGGCCAAGCTCGGCAACGCGGGTTTTGTGGCCAAGGCTCCGCCAGCGGTGATCGAGCAGCAGCGCGCCAAGCAGAAGGAGCTGACCGAGACCGTCGCGCGGCTGGAGAAGCTGTTTGCGACGTTTGGGGGATGAGACATGGCGATCATTAGAAACGTGGTTTCCGAAGACGGATTTAACACCGACCTCGCGCTACCGTTCGAGTTGCGTTTGGCTGATTTTCGTTTGGCCGTCCAAGACGTATATGATTTCTTCTTCGACGTAAATTCAACGTTACAAACGAAAGGCTTGCAGCGTTTGGATGACATGTTACGTCCGGCCATTATGTCGGGCGTCCTGTCGGATATGTTGACGGCAAGTCTTGCTAAGCATTCGCGTTCGTTGTGTGAGAACAAATATTTTAACGGGCATCCGGATTTAATTGTTCGAGGTGTGTATCCCAACAACGCTGTGAAGGCTGGCGATCAGGGCGTTGAAATCAAGACCACGCGAAAAAGCGGAGGGGCCGTTGATACGCATGGAGCACGCGAGCAGTGGATGTGCGTGTTTGTGTATGAAGTCGATGATCAAACTGAACCGGCCACTCAGCGAAAGCCCATGGCGATAACGGAAATCTATCTTGGGCATGTTGAGGTGACCGATTTCCGAAAGAATGCACGTGGAGAGTTGGGGACTCGTACGGCAACGTTACACAAAGACGGCATCGCGAAGCTCAGGGAACGTTGGGTCTACCGTCTGCCGGCAGACGGAGTTTGATGGAAATATGCGTCCTGTTGTATATTCGGCCAGGCGGGGAATTGATTCACAGGCCAGCTTGAAATAGGTGCCGTCCTTTTCGACGCCCATGCTGTCGTATCCGACGGCTTCCGCCGCCGCGAGGGTCGATCCTGAGCCTGCGAAGGTGTCGACGACGACGCCTTTGCCGAGTGGAAGAACGGCGCGGACGACTTGGCGCAGAAAGGCCTGTGGTTTTAGGCTTGGGTGAGGCGCCAACTCGCGCTCGGCCTTTCGGGTGGGGGCGGATTCGATCACGTCGCCGAACGGCTTCTCTTTCTCCGGTCGCCGAAAACCGCCGGTTCCCCACTTGCGCAGATTGTCTTGGGCGCGCCCTTGCAGAGGCTTGCGATAGAGCAACCATGGTTCCCACATGGAGCGCGGCATGACGCTAACTTCCGCGAACTCCTCGTGTGCGGCCTTCGGGCGATCACCTCCGCGCATCGTCATCGTAAGCCGAATCAGCTCGCCGCGTCGCTCAAGTCCCACGTCGGCTAAAGCCTGTGAAACGATATAGGACAAGAGCGGGTTGGAGGCTACGACCACGTTTGCGCCTGGCACCAGCCGGGGCAAAAGGGCGCGTCCCCAGCGAGTGAAGAAGGTTTTGAGTTCCCGTAATTGATCAGGTGACAAGATTGTGAAGCGAGGCAGAGGTGAACGTTGATGGCCATCAAACGAAGGCGGTATTCGCCAGACGCCTCCCTTGCCTTCCCGCAGTTTGGCGACTTGCTCCTCGGTGTACTCGAAGAGCCCATAGGGGGGGTCCGTAACGACGGCATGAAGGGTGTTTGAAGCTTGACTTTCAAGCCAATCGAAACAGTCGGCATGGTAGATCGTTGCGTTGCTGCCAACGGCTTTGCATGGAAACGAAACGACTGGGGGGAGAGACGGTTTGACAGTCTCCGAAAAGCCGGGAAAAGTCAGTGCACAGGTGTAGAACCCGCGAGATTCCCGTACAAAGAGGTCAGGCGTGTTCAGACGCAGATAGGAGCGTACGGAAGAGGTCGGCACATCGCCAAGCCGTTGTCTGACGGCGTCGGAAATTTCGCCGACCGATAACGGGTGTTGTGCGGCTTTAACGGCTTCGATGATGGCGTCCCTAACTTGTCCAGGGGCCTTCCTGTTATTCGGGTCATATTTCATGCGTAAAGGATAGACGTCTGGACGTCTTTTGTCAATACCGTGTGACTGAACAATATGGAGTGACTGTCGGCACGTGTTCGTTTCGCGTTCGACAGGCCAGTGGCAATGGCCTACAATTTTCTCGTGAGTAGCGATATGGAATATGGACGACAATGGTGCCCGGGCATGGTGCGGATCGTGGTTGCCGTGATCGTGGCGTTCACAGTGGCGCTGGGCGTCGCCGCGGCGTGCTATCCCGGGCATGACGCTGCGGTGGGGCACTATCGTTTCTGCTACGACTTCATCAGCGCGCTGGGCGTGACGCGCACGCCGGGAGGTCTCGACAACCACCGCGCCAGTCTGGTCTTCAACGTGGCGCTGGGTCTCGCCATGTTGACGCTGATCCCGTACTGGCACATCCGTTCGCAGCACGTGCGGGGACCGCGGCCCGTGAAGTTCCTTGCGTTTCTCTGTTGCACGGGCTTCTCTCTGGGCGTGTTCGGCGTGGCGCTGTCGCCTTACGATCTTCGACCCGACATGCACAACCTCTGTATCTACACGGCTTTCGCGCTGATTGTGCCGGGCGTTCTGCTGCTGTTGCTGGCGTCCGACCGCGCGTTCTGCGGCTGGCGCTACAGGATCGTGTGGGCCGTGTTTGCGGTGGCCCTGCTGTTGTGCGAGTGGTATCTCGTGACCCTGGTCTCGCACCATGTGCTGCCTTCGCGTCCCGTGAATCCGATTCTACAGAAGGTCAACGTGTCGGTGTTCGTTGCCTGGATGCTGGCCGATTTGTGGCTTTTCAACGCATATTTGAAGCGGCAGAGGGAGGAGGCGCGCGCATGATGCGGGCGGAGCGGGGCGATATCACCAAGCTGGAGGTGGACGCGGTCGTCAACGCGGCCAACACGACGCTGCTGGGCGGGGGCGGGGTGGACGGCGCGATCCACCGCGCGGCGGGCCCCGAATTGCTTGCCGAGTGCCGCACGCTGGGCGGCTGCGCGACGGGCAAAGCGAAGATCACAAAGGGGTATCGGTTGCCTGCACGCTATGTGATCCACACGCCGGGGCCGGTGTGGCATGGCGGCGGGCGCGGCGAGCCCGCGCTGCTGGCGGCATGCTACCGCAACAGTCTCGCGCTGGCTATGGAACACGGGTGCCGCAGTGTGGCGTTCCCGTGCATCAGCACCGGCGTGTACGGATTCCCGAAAGAAAGGGCGGCCCGGATCGCGGTGGAGAGCGTTGGCCACTTTCTCGGCGAACATCCCGGACCGGTTGGGGAAGTGATCTTCTGTTGCTTTTCCGACACGGATCTTCATGCGTACCGTGAAAGGCTCAATGGCGACAAGGGAAATCCGCCAGCGTGAACCGATGAAAATTCGAGAACCTTGTCCACGACCATTCATCGAAATCGGGATCGGGATCGCTATTGGGATCGAACGGGTATGAGAATAGCAAGAAAACTGCGACGTGAGGCACGAAGGTGCCGATCCCGATCCCGATAGCGATTTGGGTGAGAATCATCGACGACGTGTGGGATTCAGTCAATGCAACGGGGGATGCGCGGAGCCAGAACGGAAAAGAGGCGTTCCCATTTTCCGTGGAAAAGCGCATAATCCTTCTTTTTTTACCACGGGAAAGGAGGCGTTACAGATGCCGGTGTATGTGCATTTTGGGGCCGGGAATATTGGCCGCGCGTTGGCGGGACCGATTTTCAGCAAGGCGGGGTATGAGGTGGTCTTTGTGGATGCGGTGCCGCCGATCATTGAGGCGCTGAAGCAGCGCAAGGCGTACCGCGTGGTCATCAAGGACACGTTGCCTCCGGGGGCGGCGGATGTGATTGACGTGACCGGTGTCGACGGGATCGCCGTGCAGGACGCCGAAGCTGTCCGGGACACTGTGGCGCGGGCGGACTTGATCGGCACGGCTGTGGGGGCGGCGCATCTGCCCAGCGTGCTGGCGGCGATCGCTGCGGGCCTGCCTCTGCGTAACGGCAGGCCGGTCTCCATCCTTTTCTGCGAGAACCTGCACGGGTTGTCGGCCTTGGCCCGGGAGGTGTTGACACAACATCTCCCGCCCGGTTTTCCTCTCGCAAGGCAGGTGGGTCTGGTGGAGACCAGCATCGGCAAGATGGTTCCGCTGATGCCGGCGGAGGTGCGGCAGCGCGATCCTCTCGAGGTGTGGGGCGAGGCGTACAACGCGATCATTGCGGACCGTAACGGGTTCGCCGGGAACGTGCCTGACGGGGTTGAAGGCCTCCAGCTCAAGAGCTGTTTCCAGGCTTATGTCGAGCGTAAGCTGTACATTCACAATCTGGGCCATGCGACCTGCGCCTGTCACGGCTTTCTGCGCGGGCACAAACTGATTTGCGACGCGGTGGCCGATGCGGCCGTTCAGGCTGAGACGCGGACGGTGATGATGGGTTCTGCGAAGGCGTTGATCCGCCGGTACCCGTCCGAATTCAATGCGGAGAACCAGACGGCGCACGTGGAGGACCTGTTGCGGCGGTTTGGGAACCGGGCGCTGGGTGACACGGTGTTCCGGGTCGGGCGCGACTTGCCGCGCAAGCTTGCGCCGGGGGACCGTTTCATCGGCGGGCTGCGCCTGCTGCAGCGTGAGGGGGGCGATGTCGGGCCGGTGTGCCGCGCGATTGCGGCGGCGTTGCGGTTTGCGGCGACGGATGAGGCGGGACAGCCGTTCCCCCCGGACGCGGCTTTCCGCGGGCGGGTGGCAAGCGAAGGCGCGGCGGCAGTCCTATGCGCCCATTGCGGCTTGGACGCCGCAAAGGATGCCGCCGTGCTTCGCCTGATTCAGGACGCGCGCTGAACCGCGGCGGGGGCCGTTTATAACGCCAAAAGTTCGCGGGCCTTGGCCAACACGTTTTCGGTGGTGAAGCCGAAATGTTTGGCCAAGTCTTTGTAGGCGCCCGACGCGCCGAACGTGTCTAGCGTGAGCATGGCTCCCTTGGCTCCTGCATATTTGTCCCAGCCGAACGGAGTGCCGGCCTCTACGACCAGGCGGCGTTTGCAGTCGGGATCGATGATCCGGTCGCGGTAGGTCTTGTTCTGTTTCTCGAACAGTTCCCGGCACGTCATGCTGACCACGCGCACGTTCTTGTCGGCGAGCTGTTTCGCGGCGTCCAGCGCGATTTCCACTTCCGAACCGGTCGCGATGATCGTCAGGT
>JAQVSS010000207.1 GCA_028700415.1 Kiritimatiellia bacterium | reverse complement strand
CGGCAAGCCCGTCGCCGTCATCAACTTTCAGACGCATCCGGACGTGGTCGGCGGCGAGACGATCACTGCGGACTGGCCGGGGCTCACCCGCACCGTCTTTGAGGCGGCGACCTCCGGAGGCGCGCACGCCATCGTCATCAACGGCACACAGGGCGATGTCAACCACGTGAACGTGATGCCGCTCCCCGGCGAAGATAACGGCCTCCACAAGGACTTCGACGACGTCGACCGCGGCTACGACCACGCAAGGCACATGGCGAACGTGCTCGCCGCCGCGGCGCTTTCCGTCTGGATGAAGTGCGAACCGGTCGACGCCGGAGAGATCCGGTGCGCGGAAGGGAATGTCCGCGTCCCTTCACAGCGCGCGAAGGATTCTGACGAGAAGAACGTCGCCTGGGCGGACAAAGTCTGGGCCATGCACAAGGCGGGCAGGGACGCGGAACTTCCCTGGAAGGGGATGGAACTCACGACCGAGGTCGCACGCGCGGGACGCATCCTCCGGCTCGCGAAAGGCCCGGATTTCTTCGATCTGCCGCTCACCACACTTGCGATCGGCAGGTCCGTCGCCTTCGGCGGCTTCCCGGGCGAGCCGTTCAACGACATCGGCAAGGCGATCAAGGCGAAGAGCCCATTCAAGATGACACTCCTCTCCTGCCTCACCAACGGCAGCCGCGGCTACTTCCCGTTCTCGCAGAGCTACGAACAGGGCGGGTACGAATCCGCCACCTCGCCGTTCGGGCCCTCCGTCGCGGACGACATCATCGCCGGCGAACTGAAGCTCCTCGGGTCGCTCTATCAAGCTTCATATTCATCGCCACGCGCTGCCCGTATGACACAAAAGTGACCGCGGAAACTCATCGGACTCAAATGATCCAAGGGAGGAACGGACAATGAATATCAGCAGACGCGAATTCATCGGTACGGCGGCGATGGCCGGAGCAACGACGCTCTTCGGAGGCGGCAAGGACACATTCATCTGGGCGTATCTCGTCCATCTCGGGATGAACTCCTGGGCGGACATCAAGCTCGACCGCTGGGGAAAGAAGACGGGGCTTCCGGCCTTCACCCATTCCTACATGGACTATCTGAGGTTCGATCGCGAACAGTGGGACTTCGTCACCGGCGAAATGGCAAAGGCGGGAATGAACATGATCGTGATCGATCTCGCCGAAGGCGTGAAGTACGATTCGCATCCAGAGCTCGCGGTGAAGGGCAGCTGGTCGAAGGAGGAGATGAAAAAGGAGCTCGGCCGTCTCCGCGGTATGGGCCTCGAACCGATTCCGAAGATGAACTTCTCCACATGCCACGATTCTTGGCTCAAGGACTATCATCGGATGGTCTCGTCTCGGAAATACTACGAGGTGTGCTCCGATCTCATCAAGGAGGTTTCGGAACTGTTCGGCCACCCGCGTTACCTGCATCTCGGCTACGACGAGGAGAACTACGTCAATCAGGCGCAGTACGAATTTGTCGTCGTCCGTCAGGGCGAGCTCTGGTGGCATGATTTCCTGTGGTTTGCGAAGGCCGCGGAAGCGGCGGGAATGCGTCCGTGGATCTGGAGCGACTACTACCACAAACACGAGGAGGAGTTTCTCCGCCGGATGCCGAAAAGCGTCCTCCAGAGCAACTGGTACTATGGCAACGATTTCGATCCCAAAACTTCCGCAGCGGCGAAGACCTATCTCGCGTTCGACAAGGCGGGGTTCGACCAGGTTCCGTGCGGCTCAAACTGGGCGACGGACCAGAACTTTGGACTGACCGCCGATTTCGCAAAGCGGAACATCTCGAAGGAGCATCTCAAGGGATTCCTCATGGCGCCGTGGACGCGTACCCTGAACGCCTTCCGCCAGAAGGATGGCGAAGCGATTGATCTGGTCAAGGCGGCCATGAAGGTCAGCACCTTGTAATAGGGGGCCGGACTACTTCTCATCCGGAACGCCCACCGTGGAGAATGAGATACGGTTGGACGAGATCGCCGTCATCAGGGAGACCAAGTGACGCTTCGGCACCGACTGATCTGAAAGGGAAAGGGAAATGAAGAGACGCATCGCCTCTGCATTCGTCATAATGTCCGCCGCGGCGTTCGCCAAGCCGATTCTCACAGGCGACACCAATCATCCCGAGGAGAGCATCTACTTCCCCGGCGAGAAGGTGGAGCTGGTCTTCCATATCTCCGGACTTGAGCCGGAGAAGGACGGTCCGGACCTCAAGGTCCGCGTCGTCGACGAATACGAGCGCCAGCTCGTGAAGTACACCCTGAAGACGATGGGCGACAATCGCGGCTGCGATATGTGCTTCGTCAGGGACGCGCCGTCGAACGGAATGGGCTTCTACCGCGTTTACGCGGAACTCGCGGACGGCACCAAGCTTTACTCACCGTGGTCCACGCGGCGTGACGGAGAGATGACCTACGCGATCGTCCGCGACCCGAAGACGCGCGAGGTCAACGACGACAGCATCCTGCTCTTCTACTCTTCGAACGACCCGCGGCTCCGCGGCTACTCGCCGGAGCAGCCGCGCGGGATGGGACAATGGCGCCACCTCGAGCCGAATTATCCGGGCGAGTACTCGAAGAATCCTGACAACGCAAAAATCAAGGTCGGCGCGCCGATTTTCCTCTACAACGCGTGGTGCTCGACCTGGAGCGACGCGGACAAGCGCAAGTACTACAAGATGGAGAACCACCAGGGCGGCGCCCCCGCGCTCACCGCCGAGGGCGAAAAGGTGTTCTCCGACTACTGCCGCGCCTACGCGAAGAACTACCGGCGCCAGTGCGAGGAGTGTGGCGGCTACAAGCCGCGGCTCTACGAGGTGTCCTCGGAGTGGATGCACACGGACAATGGTTCGCGTACGGTCGAGGACGTCCTTAGGGTCTACGAGATCGCCGAGAAGGCGGTGCACGCGGAGGACCCGGAGGGTATCGTCTGCGGCATCGGTTACGATCCCTACTTCTGGATCACCCACGATTATCTGAAGGCGGGCATCGGCAGGCACATCGACGCGCTCACGGTGCACCCGTACTACAATCCCGATCCGGTCGAGCCGAACGGGCTCGTCAACAAGATCCGCACCGCGAACGAGTGGATGAAGCAGTACGCCGGACGCGTTCTTCCGGTCTACAACACCGAATGCGGCTACTCCACCCGCCAGATGCCGACGCTCGAACCCGTGCAGATGAAGCACGTCACGCGCATGTCGCTCATCTTCGCCGGCGAGGGCTGGAAGTCGATCTCGCTCTTCATGCACCTCGACTATCGCGGCGAACCCGGTTTCGGCTACCGCTACAACCTTGCGCTTGCCCCCGGCAACCACCGGCAGGCGCTCGGGGATTTCCAGCACTGGAAGAGTTCGCCGAAACCGATCTATCCCGCAGTTTCCGCGATGACGTGGTTTCTCTGCAATTCGAAGTCCTGCGGTGACATCCCGTTCCTCGGCAAGACCGTCTGGGGCTATGTCTTCAAGCACATCACCGACGGCAAGATCAATCTCGCGCTCTGGGACTGGAGCGGCGAGAAGAACAAGCTGAAACTCAAGGTCGGGCGCAAGGAGATCCGACTGGCCGACCACATGGGCAACGAGCGCACGGCGAAGTGCGACACGAACGGAGAGGTGGCGCTCGAGCTTTACGACATGCCGACCTACGTCTTTGATGTCGATCCCGCGATCTGGGAAAACGCGGACGGTGAACGCAAGCAACTGGCGGAGAAGTTCAAGGCTGAGCAGGAGGCCGCGCGCCGCGCGAAGGGGATCGAGGTCAAGTCCATCGCGCCCTCGGCCGCGGCGGATGGAACTCCTGCCGTGGAGGTGGTTCTCGTCGATGTCTCCGGCAAGGCGAACGCTGGCGAACTCTCCGTGTGCGTGAAGGGCGTGCCCGGATCGGAGAGGAAAGTCGCCTATGCGCTCAAGGGAGACGAGACAAAAACCTTCCGCGTCGAGTTCGGCGCCATTGCCGTGAGGCCGCTCGCGCTCGAGGAGGTCGAGGCGACGGCGAAGATTGCGGACGGCAGGAGCGCGGCGAAGACGGACCGCACCAACTTCCTCGCCGCGCACCGCGACGACGCGATGGAGATCGATGGCGCTTTTGCGAAGTGGGCGAAGATTCCGCACTTCGCGCTCGATCCTGCGACCTCGTGCCAGTCCGGACAGATCTACTACGGCGGGGAAAAAGACCAGACGGCGTCCGTCGCCATTGTCTGGAACGCGAAGGGCGTTTACTTCCACTTCGACGTAACCGACGACCATTTCGTTGCCTCCAAACCCGGCATCTTCTGCTGGCAGGGCGATGCGGTGCAAGTCGCGCTCGCCAAAACCTACCGCTACGAGCAGACGAGCAACTCCTACCTGGACATGCTCATGCAGTCCCACACCGAGCAGACCTTCGCACTCACGGACTCCGGCGAAGACGCCTACCGCCACACCACCTTCGAGCTCGAGACCAGCAACGCGGGACCGGTCCGCCGCGGACCGATTAAACTCGGCGCCGACGACTGCGATTTCCGCGGCAAAAAGGAGCGGCTCGCGGACGGCTCCTGGCGCTGGCAGAGCGAGATATTCCTCCCCTGGCGGATCCTTTCGCTCGGCGCGCCGAAGCCAGGCACCCGCATCGGCTTCTCGTTTTCCGTCAACGACATCGACGGCGCGACCAAGCCCGCCAACCATTCCACGCAACTCGGCGCGTTCCCGCTCAAGTACCCGGACAAATTCGGAGCGATGACCCTCGTTAAATGAACGCGATGTCACTGTCCGTGGCGATCGAGTTCAGTCTCGTCGCCGAAGGCCGGAAAGGCTAAAGGCTTTTGAGATTCGGATACCGGAGGAGCCGCGCAATCAATGAAAAAAAATAGAACTTCAGTGAAAATCGCCACGCTGATCTTCGCCGCAGGCGGGGCTCTCGCGGCGGCGGTGGCGAACGGGGCCGTGCTGACCGGCGGGACCTCGAGACCGGACGGGGTCTTTTCTGCCGCCGAAAAACCGGAGTTGTTTCTGCGCGTGTCCGGTTTGGAGCCCCTGAAGGATGGTCCGGATGTCAACGTCGCCGCGTACGGCGAAGACGGCCGGTGCCGCGGCAAGTGGACGCTCAAGGTCAAAGCCGACAAGCGCGGTAACGACGCGGTGAAGGTGTACAATCCGCCGCAGGGAACGCCCGGCGTCTACATCGTGAAGGCGGAGCTCGCGGACGGCACGAAGCTTTCCGAGCCTTGGTCCGAATGGGAGGCGGGCGAGTACCGCTACGCTGTCGTCAAGGACCGCGCCGATCCGGACGAAGCCGACAAGGCGCTGATCGCAAAGCTCGGTCCCGGTGCGAACGCCCGCCGCGTGAAAGGCGCGAAGGCGGCGGCGAAAGGCGAAAAACTCCACTCTGCGGCGAAAGCGCCGGGCGGGGCGACACTTTTCGGAGACACTTCCTATCCGAAGGAAAGCGTTTTCTTCCCGGGCGAGAAGATATCGCTCCAGTTCACCGTGACAGGCCTGGAACCGCTCCGGTCCGGCCCCAAGCTGAACCTCCGGGCTGTCGACGACCGCGGAAAGGAACTCTGGACGAGGACGCTGGAGACCGTCGCGGATCAAAATGGCTGCGACCGGCTCGCCGTCGACGATCCGCCGCAGGCGAAGCTCGGCTACTACCGCATCGACGCCTCGCTCGCGGGAGGAACCGGCGTGACCGAACCCTGGTCCACCCGCCGCGACGGCATGCTCACGTACGCGATCGTGCGCGATCCGGAGATGCGCGAATACGTGGACGAGGACGTCATCATGTTCTTCGGCAGCGGCGACAAACGCCTGACCGGTCCGCTCAAGCCCTCCGAATGCCAGAAGGGATGCAAGGGCTGGGGCGTCCAGGGCCAGTGGCGCGACATCGACAAGCGGGGGCCGGGGACCTACGCGGCGATGCCGCAGAAGGAGAAGGACGAGACGCTCCTTTCCCGCCACGTGATGCTCCTGTCGGGAATGTGCAACAACTGGAAGAAGGTGGACATCGACCGGTGCTTCCGGATGAACAACCACGCCGACCGCGGGCGTCCCGCCGCGCTCACCCCCGAGGGGGAGCAGGAGTTCGAGAAGATGCTCCGCGCGTGGGTGCCGCAGTACAAGCGGCAGTTCGCGGACCGCAAGCCTCGCATCTACGAGGTTTCAAGCGAGTGGTACAAGTCGGAGAACGGCTCGCGGACGATCAAGGACATCGTGCGGGTCTACGAAATCGCCTGGCAGGTGATTTCCGAACTCGATCCCGAAGGCTACGTCTGCGGCGCCGGTTACGATCCTTACGGCGGCATTACCCGCGAGTTCCTCAAGGCCGGCCTCGGCGCGTGGATGAACGCACTCACCGTGCATCCCTACTACAATCCCGATCCCGGCGAGCCGAACGGCATCATCGAGCGGGTGCGCGAAGCGAAGAAGATGGTGAAAAACCTGACCGGTAAGGACCTGCCCGTCTTCAACACCGAGTTCGGCTTCGCGACCCACGAAATCGAAACGCTCGAGCCGGTGCAGATGAAGCATATCGTCCGCATCGAGATGATCTTCGCCGGCGAAGGCTGGAAGTCGATTTCGCTTTTCACCCGCAGCGACTACCGGCAGGAACCGGGCTTCGGCTACACGTACAACCTCTGGCTCACCCGCGACGAGAAGAATTTCGACGGCGACTACACCGCGCCGAAGACGAGTCCGAAGCAGGTCTATCCCGCGGTCGCCGCGATGACCTGGTTCCTCGCCAACCGCCGTCCCGTCGGCGACATCCCGTATCTCGGCGAGACCGTCTGGGGCTACGCCTTCAAGCACGCGAAGACCGGCGTCGTTTCGCTCGCGCTCTGGGACTGGAGCGGCAACCCGAACAAGGTGAAGCTCGATCTCGGCCGCAGGGAGGTCGAAATCTCCGATCACATGGGGAATGTGACGAAGGCGAAATGCGGCGCGGACGGACTTTTCGAGCTCGAACTCACCGACATGCCGGTTTATGTTTTCGACGTCGACGCCGCGATCTGGGATTCGGCGGACGGCGAACGGTCGCATCGCGCGAAGGTCTTCAACGAAGGCAAGGAGGCGGAACGCCGCGCGAAGGGAATCGAGATCGCCAAGGTGTGTCCGGTGCTCGCCGAGGACGGCTCGCCCGGCCTCGAGGTGCATCTCAAGGATCTCACCGGGCGTACAAACGAGGGAATGATCGCTGCGACGGTGAAGGGCTTCCCGGGATCGGCGTGCACGCTCCCCTACCGCCTCGCCGCGGACTCGACCGCTTCGTTCACCTTGCCGATGGGGCGTCTTGCCGCGAATCCGCTCGTTCGCCATCCGACCGCTGTCACCGCGACGATGAAGGACGGACGCCAGGCCGCGGAGAGCGCGAAGGTGAATTTCCTCGTGGTGCCCCGTTTCCGCGGCAGCTGGAGCAACGTGGAGACGATGGAATTCGATTCCGCCCGGCAGTGCCTCGACTGGAGCGACTACTACACCGGATCGAAAGATTTTTCGGGGGGACTGAAGATGGCCTACGACGACGAGGGCCTGCTTCTCAAGTTCCACGTGAAGGACGACATGAACGTCCCCTCGAAGCCCGGCGCCTGTCTTGCCGAAGCCGACGCCCTCAAGCTCGCGCTCGCCAAGGTCTACCTGTACGAGAAGACCGGTAACAGCCTGCTAGACGAGTACGAG
>JAQVSS010000206.1 GCA_028700415.1 Kiritimatiellia bacterium | reverse complement strand
TGAGCTTTTCGGTTATGCCCC
The DNA here is from genome assembly GCA_028700415.1 of Kiritimatiellia bacterium. Lineage (GTDB taxonomy): Bacteria > Verrucomicrobiota > Kiritimatiellia > RFP12 > UBA1067 > JALHET01. Next base: position 7,627 of record JAQVSS010000206.1, on the reverse strand, counting down.
CGGAGAAATGCTGGGGCAAACAACGCTTGCCTAGTACCCCGACGAGGCCACCTATCGGACAATCGGGCAAGAAACGGCAGCCTGTTTAGCCAACGGCACCACATTCCGCAAGGAACAGCAACTGGTGCGAAAGGACGGGAGACTCTTTTGGGGCCGGATGACCGCCCAAGCCGTCGACAAGGCCTGCCCCGAACGGGGATTAGTCGGGATGATCGATGACATCAGTGCCGAGCGGGCATACGAAAAATCCCTGCAACACGCGCTGGAAAGGGCCGAGGAGTCCGACCGCCTCAAATCCGCTTTTCTGGCCACCATGTCGCACGAGTTGCGCACCCCCCTCAACTCGATCATCGGGTTCACCGGCATCCTGCTTCAAGAGTTGGCCGGGCCTTTGAATCCGGAGCAATCCAAACAACTGGGCATGGTTCAAAACAGCTCGCGCCATCTGCTCGCGCTGATCAACGATGTGCTCGACATCTCCAAAATCGAGGCCGGCCAAATGCAAGTGAAAGTGGAACCATTCGACTTGCACGCCTCGATTGTAAAGGTCGCAGGAATAATCAAGCCGCAGGCTGAAAAGAAAGGGCTGTCCCTGAGCGTGCGTCTTGCCCCTGAAATCGGCGCGTGGGTCAGCGATGCGCGCCGCGTCGAGCAGGTGCTGCTGAACCTTCTCAACAACGCCGTCAAGTTCACGGAGCACGGCGCGGTCACGCTCACGGCGGCAATCGAGTCAGGCACACTCCGCGTTTCGGTCGCCGACACCGGCATCGGCATCAAGCCGGAGGATTTGAACCAACTGTTTCAGCCGTTCCGGCAAGTCGACTCCGGCCTGTCACGCCAGCACGAGGGCACCGGGTTGGGGTTGGCCATCTGCCGGCGGCTTGCGCAGCTGCTCGGCGGCGAAGTCCATGCAACAAGCGACTGGGGGAAAGGCAGCGTCTTCACGCTGATGCTGCCCGCGAAAGCGCCGGGGATTGAACATCCGTCGGATTAAACAGGTAAGGGGACGCCACAATGAAGATGGGCCGGATACTGATTGTCGACGACCGGGACGAAAACCTCTATCTCTTGCGGACCCTGCTGCGAGGTCATGGCTACGACGTGGAAGAGGCATGCAACGGCGCCGAGGCACTGGAACGGGCGCGGCGGACACCGCCGGACCTGGTCATTTCCGACATCCTCATGCCCGTCATGGACGGCTTCACCCTGTGCCGCGAATGGAAAAAAGATGAGCGCCTGAAAGCGATTCCTTTTATTTTCTACACTGCCACCTATACCCATGACAGAGACCGGGATTTTGCTCTCGGGCTCGGGGCCGCGCGGTTCATCGTCAAACCGGAGGAGCCAGACACACTCCTTGCGAACATACAGGATACGCTCAAAAAAGCCGATCACCCACCCGCCGCCCGGGCCGATGCAAACGCCGACACGCCGACACGGACACTGACCGAAGAAACGCCCGTTCAAGATGAATCCGTTTTCCTGAAGCAGTACAATACGGCGCTGATCCGCAAATTGGAAAGCAAGATGGAACAGTTGGAGCGGGCGAACAGTGCGCTGAAGCAGGAACTCATTGAACGCGCGCGGGCGGAAGCGGAGCGGGAGAAACTACAGACGAAGTTGGTTCAGTCCCAGAAATTGGAATCCATCGGCAGGCTGGCCAGCGGGGTGGCCCACGATTTCAATAACATGCTTCAGGTCATCCTCGGCTATGTGGACATGATTTTGGGAAAAATTGGGCCTGCGGAACCGTTGCATGCCGACCTTGCCGAAATCAAAAACGCCGCCCAACGTTCCGCCGACCTCACCCGGCAACTGCTGGCCTTTGCCCGAACGCAGGCCATCGCCACGGAAGCGCTCGACCTGAACGTGACCCTGAACGGCATGTTCAAGATGCTTCAGCGGCTCATCGGCGAAGACATTGATCTTGCCTGGCAACCGGCCGCAGAACTGTGGCAGGTAAAGATGGACCCCTCCCAAATCGGTCAGATTCTGACCAACCTGTGCGTCAACGCCCGCCACGCCATCGCTGGAGTGGGCAAGATCACCATTGAAACCGCAAACACCGTGCTCGACGAAGACTATTGTGCCACCTGCCAGGGCTGCGTCCCTGGAGATTACGTTCTCTTGGCCGTCAGCGATAATGGCTGCGGCATGGAGAAAGAAGTGATGGAACACCTTTTCGAACCGTTCTTCACCACCAAAGGGATCAGCGACGGCACGGGGTTAGGCCTTGCCACGGTATACGGCATTGTCAGGCAAAACAGCGGATGCATCAACGTATGCAGCGAACCGGGGAAAGGGACGACCTTCAAAATCTATCTGCCCCGGCATACCGGCCTAGCTGCCCTGCCCCGAACAGCCGCGCCGGCAGAACCTTTCAAACACGGCCACGAAACGATCCTGCTGGTCGAGGATGAGCCGGTTATTCTGCGCATGCTCCAAACGATCCTGGAACGCGCGGACTATCGCGTGTTGACCGCGGAAATACCGAAGGACGCACTCCGGTTGGCCGAAGGCCATGTCGGGGAAATCGATTTGCTGATGACCGACCTGGTCATGCCGGAAATGAACGGCATGGATCTCGCGAAGCGGCTGCTCTCGTTCGCCCCGCATCTCAAATGCCTGTTCATGTCCGGTTACACGGCGAGCGTCATCACCCGTCACGGCATGCCGAACCTGGGCGTCAACTTCCTTCAGAAACCTTTTTCCGGCAAAGCCTTGACCGACAAAGTGAGGGAACTGTTGGACAGCCGTTCGCAAGACTACTAACGCGGGCGGAGCCCGCAACCCCATTTAATCTCACACAAAGGCCATTCCATGAAGTTTCATGTGTTTCATGGTTAGACTATTCTGCGACGCTTAGTAAAGTCCGGTGAGTTCGTCGATGGTCTGCTCCTGCTCAAGCCAACCGTTCGCGAGCGTGTGGCGGAGAGCGTCGAGGAACGGGAAATCGGGATGGGCGTCGATGAATGTCGAGAGGCGTCGATGCTGTTCACCGGTAAGAGGTAGCAGACGCCCGCGCAGTCGGTCAAGGGTTGCGGGCGTCACGTAGAGCCGGATGGGGATTTCGCGCGCGACCTGTTCGGCGATGCGGTAACCGTCGAGGTCGGTGTCGCCCCAATGCAGACCCGTCACGCCGGTCTGCGCGAAGAGGCGGAGGAGCGTTTTTACGGCGGCGTTGGGATAACCTTCGGTGTAGAGCGCGGTGCGGCGTGTCTCGACCAGACGGTGGAACGGGGCCGCGTTCTCGCTGAGCACGAGTGTGCCGAACGGTTCTTCGGCACGGATACGGGTGATCGTGCGGACGGTCCGCCATGAAAGGATGGCGGCTTCGCCGCGTTGCCACAGGCGGTAGGGCCAGTCGAGCCATGCGCCGTCTTCCGCGGAACGGTACGCGAAAGGCGCGAAAACCACGGCATGCGTGGTGTAGGGGTTTTCGATGATGCCGCAGGTGTTGAGCAAAGCGACCGTGTCGTCGTCCATGTTCCCGGTCTGAAGCCGGAGCAGGTGTTCGAGTTGCTGGCGGAGGAGACCTTGGCGTAACGCTTTGCTGTCGTTGAAGAATTTCGCGCCCAGTTCGGAGAGCGTGACGCCGGCGGGTGCGGTCCGCAGGGAAACCAGCGCGTCACACAAAGCGATCAGCCCGTCGGGTGCGGAGGGTGAGGTTTTGAAGAAGCGCATGAGTGATTCGGATCCGCGCATCGCGTCAATCAGGGCGTGCGCGTCCGGATAGAGGAGCTTCAGACGCCGCAGCGCGCGGGCGAAATGCGTTCCGGGCGTGTCTTCCGGCGGGGGAGGTCGGGGACGGACACCGAGCAGTTCGGCAAGCGGCAGCCAGCGCGCGCACTCCCGCGTCGCGCCGTCGAGCCGGGCCTTCAAGCGCCCGTTTTCCTCGCGGCAGCCTGGAAAAACCTCTTCCAGCGCACGACGCACGGCTTTGTCCGCCGGCACATCACCGAGCGTGAGCACGGCGGGCAGGAGCGGCATACCCGTCACGGCCCGTTTCGCAACCCGCAGCAACCACGGCTTCATCGCGGGGCACCGGTCAAGCCGTTCTTGCCAGAAAGAGGAGGTCATACGGTTTGCGTTACAGTTCGCGGTCGAACGCGACGGGGTGGGGTTCGGTGCTCGCGGTGTCGAGCAGGTCGGTCTGCTTGGGCGCGGCACTCCAGTGGTACGGGTAGAGATGCACGTTGTACTGGGCGTCCTTGACCACAAGGACCGAGGTGGAGAAGGGGATCTCTTTCTTCACGCCGTCCTGGTCGGGAGAGGCCACAAAGAGCTGAAGTTCAAGGTCGCTCGCGAACCCGAGGAGTTGGTCGCGCCGTCCCGCGTCGATCCCGTAGAACGCCTCGTCGAAGATCAGGATCGGCAGGCGGATTTTCTCTTTGTCGTAGAGAAAATGGGCGATGGTCAGGATCAGGAGGTAGTTCGGCACGGCCTGCTCGCCGCCGGAACCGACACTCTTCACCTTGCGGTCCATGACGATCCCGTCCGCGCCGGCGGTGAGCACCTTCAGTTCATAGCGGAACCAGTTGCGGTAGTCGAGGATCTGCGGGATCTCGCCGATCTCGGTGTTCTGGATCTCCCCGGCATGGTCTTCGATGAACGCGCGCAGATCGGCCTCGGTCTTCTCCGGGTCGAGCGAGCGATAGTGGATCACCAGATCGTAGAGCCGTTTGCAACTCTCGAGCGGGGTGATGGAAAAGGCGTAGCGGTTATTGCCGAAGGCGCGCTCTTTGAGGAGCCGCGCGATGCGCCGGGACATCTCGTTGAGACGCAGGACGCTGGTCTGGAGTTTGCTGATCAGATTGTCCATCACGAGTTGGCGGAAGAGTTTGATCGTCTGTTCGCTGATCAGTTCCTCTTGCTCGCGCAGTTCCCGCGTGATGCCCTCCAGCACGTCGGAGACGGTGCGTCCGCGCCGATCCGTGAGCGTGTTCTGCGGTTCGTCGTAGACGAAGCCGAAGGACAATCCTTCCGCCAACATCACGCGGTTGCGGATTGTTTCGGCCGTCACGGCGGCGGCCTGCCCGGCGGCGGCGGCGCGCGCCTGCAAGGCGGCCCGGCTGTCGGCGTCGCTGCCACAGCGCACGCGCACGAACTCGTCGAGCGGGCCGTCGGGCAGCACGAGCGCGAGCAGGCCCGCCTGCGCCGTGTCGCGCTCCGCGCGCATGGCAGCAAGCTGCGCCATGTTTTGTTCGCAGCGAGCCTTGAGGGTTTTGACGGTTTCTAAGACGCGCCCGGATTCGAGAATGCTGGCTTTTTGTTCGGCACACGCCTTCTGCCACTTGCGCTCGACTTCGCGGATGCGCTCCTCCAAACCTTCCAGCCCTGACTTTTTCATGGCGACGAGGATGTCCTCGTGCCGGGCGGTGGACTGCTGGTGCTGCTCTTCATGGTACTGGCACTCGGCGCGCACGTTCTCGTAGTCGTTGCGGGCGAGCTCAAGGCGGCTGGCGCACTGTGACACCGCGTCGCGCTGGCGCGTCAGGTCTTCGCTGATCACGTTGAGCAGCGTCTTGAAGCGGGTGATGCCCGCGCGCTGTTCGGAGAGACCCTCATATTCGGCCGCGAACGCTTTGCGTTCCTTCTCGGCGGCGAGGCGTTTTTTTTCGAGTTCGCGCAGTTCGCGTGCCAATTCGCGGCGGCGCATCTCCGCACCGAGCAGGCGGGGCGGCGCTTCAGTGAGGGGCTGCTCGCGCAGGCGGAAGCGCAGGAAATGCAGATCCAGAAACGTGCCGGTATGCGGGCCGTGTTTGGCGGCAAGCTGATGCTGGAGGGCGAGGATCGCCGCCGGGTCCGATTTCTTCAGGTCGAAATAAGGCCGCAACCAATCGGAATAGGCGGCGGGCGCCGGTTCGGTATCGTCGTCGACCACGGCCAAACTCTGTTCAGGAAAGTCGCGGAAGAGCAGACTGCGCAGGTCGGCGGCACCGTCCGCGTCGGTGATCCATGTGGCGAGCGTGGCATCGCCGATGATCTGTTCCAGTGCCGCCAGCTCGCGCGGGGAGACGCCCGAGGCGGGCTCCAGTCCCAGATAGAGCGGCTGGGCGCGCAGCATGCGCTGCCGGATCGCGGACTGGGCGTGCGCGAAGCCTTTGACAAGCGGCACGGTATCGCCGCGCGCGCGTCTTTCATCGCTCTCGGCGGTCAGCGCGGCAAGCCGCTTGTCGAGCGCGTCCAGGCGCAGTTCCGTTTCCTGAAGCTGGCGGTCGAGTTTTTGCGCCGTATCGTCCGCGGCGGCGCGCAGCTCGTTCAGCGGCAGGGCAACGAGTTCCGTCTCGGGGGTCTCGCTTTTTGGCGCGTCGTCGAGCGCCGCGGTGAGCGGCGCGGTGGAGAAAGGCGCGGCGCGGCCCAGTTTCTGGAGTTCGCGGCCGAGGGCCAGCGTCTGCTTGCGCAGCGCGTCGCGGGCGCGGGCGACCCCCTCGGAGGCCTCCTCGTGCCGCTGGCGGCTTTCGATGAGCTTGCGTTTGGCCAGTTCGCACTGGCGTTTGGTTTCCGCGGCCGCGAGACGAGCCTCTTGCTCTTTGGCGACCAGGCCCTGCGCGTCCTGCCGGCGCAGATCATCGAGGCGCCTGCTGATGGACTCGACATGGATTTCCAAACGTTTCTGGTCATCCTGCAGCTCGGAGAGGCGGCGTTCTTCGGCCTTCAGGTACTCCGCGTGCAGATCGTAGGCCTGCTGGTACTCGCGGGCAGCCAAGTGGCGTTCCTGCCACTGGCATGCCGCAGCGTCGACACGGGCGTTCAGGACTTGGGCGCTGAGACCGGACACCTCTTCGACAAAGCGGTGTTTCGCCCGCAGTTTGTCGAGATCCTGCCGGCTTTCCTCCAGTGATTTCAGGTGCGCGATGACCTCTTCGAAGACTTCGCGCGGCGGCTCCTGCAGAAGCTGGCGGAAAAGCTGGTGGTAGTCCTTGGTGTGCGCGGCGATCTCGCGGTAGGCCTTCCCCGTGGCGAGGAAGGTACAGACATCCTCGAAGGTTTCGCGGTCGGAAAAGAAACGCGTGGCCAGTTCATCCGCATACGCGCCGATCTGGCCGTAGTATCCGCTGCCGCCGAGGGCGGCTTTGAGTTCCGTTTTGGTTGTGACGCGCGTCCGTCCGTTCTCGTGCCGGAGCAGGGGGAGGTCTTCCACCGGACCCTCGCGCAGGACGCCCCAGCTCTCGTAACGTTCCTCCAGGCTGGCGGTGCTGACGCCGACGGCGGCGGTGACGGGGCGTCCGTTGCGGCCGGCGATTTCCAAGGCGGCGTAGGTGGTGCCGCCGTTGGGGTTGAGCGGGCCGTTGGCCTCGATGTTGTAGCGCATCACGATGCCCTGTACCGTGCGACCGCCGGAGTGTTTCGCGCCCGCCACGCGCGCGGCGGAGTTGAACTCCATCGAACGGCCCGCCGTGAGCACGAAATGAACCGCGTCCAAGACCGTGGTTTTCCCCGACCCGTTGTCGCCGAGCATGAACAGATGGCCACCCGAACGGAGTTCGATGGTCTCGTCCGTGAAGTTATGGAAATTGACCAGGCGGATTTTGGTGATGCGGTAGAAATCCATGGGGGGAAGGTGGGGTCAGGGGTTGGGGTTAGGGTGCGGGTCAACGGGCGACGGGTGCCGCTCGTCCAAAGG
>JAQVSS010000205.1 GCA_028700415.1 Kiritimatiellia bacterium | reverse complement strand
CGCGGCTTTCCTTGCCCAGCGACCAGTTGGTGGAAAGATAACCGTCGCTCTCGCGGTTAACGTCGCAGACAGCCACCGCCTGGATCTCATCGAACTGCAGGAACGCCTCCAGGTTCTGCATTCCCTGCCCGCCCATGCCGATGCATGCCAGCGTGGTTTTGGAATTGGGCCCGACCTTGCCATCGACGCCCAGGACATGCCGCGGCAGGACAGTGAAGGCGGCCGCCCCGCCCGAAATGAATGCCCGGCGCGAAAAAGAATTCGACGAGTATTTTTTCATGATTCTTTGATTATATATCATACGGGTTGCCGGTCAAGAGGTTTCGCGCAATCGAAGCCCTTGTCAAAAGCGGTGTAACGGTGCGCGCAAAACCGGAATAATTAGTGCATTCAAAAGAGGACTCCAACGGTACACGAACTCCCTCATCCAGCGCCCGAGCGGCGGGTGAGCGTCCGCCCGGCGTTGGCCGCGTCTAGCGATTCGGTCGTGATCACGGTCACGCCGTCCGCGTCGGTCGTGACCGCGCGGGCGACGCAGGCGGGCGACAGCCCGGTGAGCTGCACGCGTGAGATTAAGGTCGTGACGGCGCCTTGGCCGGGCAGGCGCGAAACTGACGCGGAGCAGTCCCACCAGACATCGGGAACGCCGTGAGCGGAAAGCCCGAGGTCGGACTCCTCTTTCCACGACGGCGTTTCCTCAATGACGTATTTGTCCAGCGCGGACACACCCGCAAGCGTGAAGTCCAGCGGGTCGAAGTCAAGCGTCTGCCCAGCGCCGGCCTTGACGGTTCCCGCGCTGCCGCCCAACGCGTCATACGCATAGGCAACCGCCGAGCCGTCGTGATTTCGCGTGAACACCAGCCGCCCCGCCGCATCGAACGCATTGGACGTGACCAGCACCGAGCCGCCGTACCCGGCGCGTTCGGTTATGACCGTGCGCCCCAAAAAGTCTTTGCGCGTGACCGACTCGGTCATGTCTCTGGAGGTTCCTTTGTCAAATGTTAAAGCTCATCAACTTGAATCTGGTTTTGGCGGCAAAAAGAATCAATTTTTTCAAAGCGAATCCGGTCAAATTCAGCTACATCCTTTCTTATGGGCAACAATATGTTGTCATAAAACTTTCCACTCGCGTATTGATTTGACGATATCAACATTTGCTCATGCACTATATTTCGGTATCGAATAATATTGTTGGTTTCCGCAAGATTCAACACATCTCTATGTAATGCGCTTTGAATATAACATGATCGTAAAGAAATAATATAAAACTCTCTTAAACACACCGTGCCTAGTAAAATAATAAGCGTTACGCACAATAATGAATTCAAGAAACCTAATGATGTTTTGTATTTTTGAGCCATAATAGCACCTCCTTAGTAGACATTGTACAGAGAACAGGCGCAGTTTTCTTCATCAGCCTGTTTGTAAGCTTTATGCATCTCAGTTCCAACTTGTATTGAAACACCCGTGCCGATCACAGCATCGACAAGGGCGGCAATCGACACATAAGGCACTGGAAGACCGACAAAAGCTATGACGGCATCCATCATTTTACTCTTAAGCGTATCCACACCAAGTTGTTTAACAAATCCGAGATATGCGTTTTGATTGTCCTTAAGGCACTTAGCTTCGGCGCTCATGACACCCATCTCACAACACAATCGCCTAGAAACATATCCAGGATAATCGTTTTTGTCTTGTCCTTCAGCACCTTGAATAAGCAGTCTTAACCATGAAATTAAAGGCCAGTAATCCCAAAAAGACATACCCATAATGTCAATAAAAACAACCGGATTATTGCCAGCAAGAACGTACAGGTTTATACCCCCAATTTCACCTATAAGGTCTCTTCCTGCCCATACTCCGTCCAGTGTATTTAAATGCCGATAGTTGTAGTACTGGAGGCCGAGGGTGGTGTCGCTGATCTCGGACGAGAACGTCAGCGGGTTTATGGACACGGCGGGGCCGGAAGATTCTGCGACCGCGCCGAAGGGCGCGTAGTCGTACGCGGCGGCGATGTTACCGGACGCATCAAACAACTCCGTGACGTTCTTGACCTGGTCGAAGCTGAAGGCGAACCAGCCGGACTGCGTTTGCAGCGCGAGCGGCCGGGTGGCGACCGGCTCGGAAGGATCCCAAGCGATGGCGTGAAGCACATTCGTTTCGCCCAGCAGATCTAAGGCGGCTAAGCGCAGATAACCCCGGTACAGGTGGCGCTCGTGGCGTGTGACCGCGCCGCCGCCAGTTTCTTTATAGTCAAACCGCCGCCCCATGTAGTCGTATCCCATTTCGATTACGGCTGTTTCGTTTGAGAATATTACAGGACGGTTCTCGGCATTGTACGTGACGTGCCAGATGCCAGTGGTTGTGCGGAGCATCGTCTGGTTGCCGTCCAAATCAAACTCGGGGACGAACTCACATGAAGGCACTGAGTCCACGAAGTTTGAGATGACGGAATACTGGTTGAGGCCGTTTGCGCCGCAAACTCTTGATGCGTTTGTCTCGCTGACTGTTGTCCGATTGCCGATGGTGTCGAAGGCGTGGGCATAGGCGTTGGTGCCGAGTTCGGCCTGTGTCAGTTCCGAACGCGGGTTGTAGCCGAACGAGTCGAGGCGGTTGGTCTCGTCGCCGAGGCGGTATTGGGTACGGGCGGTCAGGTTCCCCGAAGAGTCGCGGCTATGATATTCACTTTTCACTTTTTCTTGCTTTCAACTTTCTTTTACGCGCTCCAACCATATACCCTAGTCCGACAAATCCCAATGGTGTGAATGTTTATTAAACTTAAGCTTTAACTTGCCTTTAATTCCCTGTTCTAAAATTTCTTCAAAAGTGGATTGTTGCATCCGTATCACACCTAATTTATTGAAGAATACAGCAATCGTATCATCATGCCACAAGCCAGGCTTTTCGTAAGCGATCAAATTATTGTCGTTTTCAAAAACACTTACACATATTTGCCTGTTTGAATGTACGACGTAATCGGAAAACATGTCAAAACGTATTTCACAATCCAATAAATCATCATTCGCGCATATCGAAGATTTTAATGTCGCATTGCGTAGAATCTCTATATCATCCCGAGATAACATAATGCTTTCTGTAACCGTATATTCACTGTTTTTATGATTAGCTAGTACCCATTTAGAAAACGCGCTCAATTTGCGATTGCTCAAACTTTGTTTAATTTCTAAACTTGTTAACCTATTGCGGGCTGGGAAAAGCACACAGGAACCAACAATTGATACAATAGCCAACGACAAAAGAAACAACCATTTCTTCCTTAAGCAGATCATTAAGATCACCGTCCATTTTTTCATCGTTGCGTAGCATTTTGACTCTAAGTTAAACATGACCGACTCCTTCGACAGATATTGACAACAGTATTTCCTTTTTCACTGCAAGAAATAGCCCTTGAAATCTTTTCCGGCCCAATGTCCTTCCGTACGGTATTCCCTTTCGGATGTAGACAAAACTTTGCCTGCGTATGGTCCTTTGATACATACCGCTTCAAATCTAAACAACTGAGTCCAACGCACACGATATCCCAAAATGTTTGGCCCCTCAGGATTATCATCTGGTGCTATCGCGACAAAATGACCTGCCCCTGCAAGAACATCCTCAATATCCGCATCAAACCAGAAATCCCCATACTTTCCTCCCATAATACCAAACATGCTTTTTACCCATCGTTTAATCATGGTCTTCTGACAACATTTTCGTTCGGTTTCGTCGAGAGAATAAGAAACATTGACAGACACTCCATGCCCTTCCCAATACAGTTTTTTATTAACTTGAAAACTCCATTCTCCCATCCCATATTGATCAATGGCGTCAACTGGATTATTGCCGGTCATAGTATAAATATTCAGGCCACCTGTTTCACCTATCGGATCTCGGCATAGCCACCGCCCGAGACCGGGCTCGTACGGCCTGAGCTCATACATCACGATCCCAGTCTCTACATCGAACGGTTTGGTTGAGAAGCGATGCGTGAAGGCGTCGGCCATGTCGCCGCTTTGTGCGGTTATCTCTCCGAAAGGCGAGTATTCGTAATGAGCACGGACATCGCCGTTCTCGTTTACGAATTCCGTAACGTTTCCGTTGGCGTCAAAGCAGGGGAAGTAGGGCACCCCATCTTTATTTTCGGCAAGGAGTCCTCCCACGCCGCCAGCACCCTGCAAAGAGCCGGATAAATCCAACCCCCAGACATGGTGGTTCGTGCTGGCCGTTGATCCCTGATCTATAACCTCTCTGGTCATGTTCCAGCCGTCCCAGATGAATGCCCGGGTCTCTTCTGACGTGACTTTTGCAATGCGCCGTGACTGGTGATCATAAATGTTGATTATAACACAAACTGCGTTTGACATGGCGGAGACCAGCCGGTTTTCCGCGTCCCAAGTGAACGACCATACGCCGTTGGTCAGCATATTGCCGTCGGCATCATAAGCCGGGATGGTGCCCGTTCCGTCAGTGATATTCGTGTATTGGTTGAGAGGATTAGAAGCGTATAAATTCGTTTCCGAGTTGAATGCCTCGTACAGGCGGTTGCCGATTTGATCAAAGTCGTATTCGTAAGCGTTTGTTCCCATGACCGCGCCAACAATTTCCGAGCGGACATTGTGAGCGAAGAGGTTTGTCACTGCCCCCGAGTCAACCCTCCGCGCGCGATGTCCGCCGGGATCGTTGAAGTAGGCGAAATCGGAAACGGTACTCCCGTTGAAACCATTCTTGACATCAACGATGAGATCGCGGTTTTGCTCGTACACGCGCCGCCACCAGAATCCGGCGGAATTGGTCATCGACACAACAAAATCAGTGCCCTCACAGTATGCATACTGGTAAAGTTCGGTGCCTGCTGGCGACGCCGACTGCAATGACGATAAACGGCCGAAAATATCATAGCCACAGGAAAACGCAAAACCGTCCCCAAGTTCAAATCCGGCATGCCGCCCGCCCGAATCATAATACCGCGTGATGGCCACGCCATTCTGCGTCTCGCTTTCGATCTCAAAGACCGAATATTCGAACAGGTTGGTCGAGTCCACAGTAATCGCAGAGACCAAGCGCCCTATACGGTCATATCCGAAGGCTACGTCCGGCGTGGAGTCGCTGTATTCTATGCCGATAAGCTGGCCGAGCGTATCATAGGAATAATCGGTCGTGACACCCCGCGCCCAAGTGCGGGTGGCAAGAAGCCCAGATGTCGTGTAGCCGTATGCGGTGCCCTTGCCGTCCGCGTAAACCTTGTTCGTCAGCAGGCCTGTCGCGCCGTCGTACAGCCATCGTGTCTCGTCTCCATCGCCGTTCTCATCCCGGAAGGTCTTCATCGAGACCCTGAGGTTGCGCGTGTCGTATCCGTACTCAACAGGATAAGTCGCGCCCCATGTCCGGATGACGTTGCCCAAACTGTCATAGGCGGTGAAGACGGTGTTGGAGAGCGGAGAGGAAACGGCAACCTGCCGGCTCAGTTCGTCATAAGTATACGTGGTGCGGTTGGTGGCCGCGTCTTCTATGCACGCCACCTGACCGAGTTCATTGTGAGAGATCAAGGTTGTGTTACCGCGGCCGTCGGTAGCGGATACCTGCCGACCGAAGCCGTCGAATGTGTAGCTGTTGGTCACGGATGAAGAGGATACAGCGGAAACGGGACGCCCCGCCACGGATTTCCGCATGGCGGGCTGGGCCGACCTAGGTGTTTCCGTTACTATCCACACAGCCGCCTGACCGGCGTCCGTGTAGGTCGAGTCGCGGGTGACGTTGCCGCGCCAGTCAATGCGCTCGATTTGCGCGGTGAGGATTGTTCCGTCAGGGATGCCGGGCAAACCGGATGTGTCCGTTCCGAGTCCGGTCATGCGGACACGGGTCACAGATGAGGTGACGCATGCGGCTGAGTTCGTCTCTGCCCACACGGCTTGACGGGTCACGCGCCACCATACGTTTGAGGCGTCCTCTTCGTAACGGGTATCGGCCGCGGTGATGCGGTCGGGGCCGGAGTAAGAGACCTGGCCGTCGCCGTCCACGTCCAGAACGGTGCGGGCGGGGACGCCCGCGCTCCCAGTCTCGTACTCGTACAGCGTGTCGGGCTGGCCGGTGCGGGAGACGCGGACAAGCCGGTCTGACGCTCCGCTGTAGAAGTTGGAGGTGATGCCCAGCGGCGTGGTGACGCTGACCGCGCGGCCCAGGAAATCGTAAACCGTGATGGAGTTCGTGAACGCGGAATAGTCTGATGACTCGGCGATAACGGTCTCGACGCGGCAGCCGGCCGTGTCGAGATCAGACGAGCGGGTCTCGCGCGTCCATTTTTTGACATCACTGTGGTTAGGATAGTCACTGATTTCCACAAGAAATTCTCCAAAAGCACATGACATACAAAAACATTAGGTTGGTCGCATTATCTTGAAAGGTTATTTACTATCACCACCAGCGTTTATTGCATCTTGGGTACAAATATTACTTCGCGGTTCGCCTTGCTTAATCCTGTTCTTTATCAAAACAATCTCTTTCTCAAAATAGTCTAATACCACTTGGTGATATTGTTGCTGTAACAACTGGTCACGGAATATTTTGTCAATCCAATATATACGTGTTAAAGAATCTTGCCTATTCTTTTGCAACAATAATAGACACTCCTTTTCATGCTGTGCACAAGCAAATGCATAATATTTACCAACCTTAGGTGCCGCTTGCAAATAATCACTCGCCAAATTATCATATTTAGCCTTCAAACTTATAAAAGCCATAAGCACAAAAAAACTTATTAGAATCGTCAATTTGTTAACCACATTGAAGGAACGATCTTCTTTTTCATTATTCTTCATAGTTCACCATCCTTGCGGAATGAATCCTTTCTTTGAACAATCACAATTTTTTTCATTAGCTACATCACGAGCCTTTCGCATATTGTTGAGGACATCCACCCAGTTAATACCTGCGGCAAGCGAATCAACTAAAGCAGTAACACTAATTGCTGGATGCCTTATGATGATAGCCGCAATAATTTCCAGCACTTTTCCTTTAAATGCGTCTTTACTAAAATCACGAGCATACTGATAAAACATATCGTTGTTGTTTTTTGTACATTCAGACTCTGCTATTACCGCACCGGCCTCACAACAACGTCGATAAGTGACAAAAGCCGGATAATTATCAGGATCTTGTCCAGAAATAGTTTTTAACATATTTTCAATTATGGCTTTTAATGTACCGCTTAATGGAAACCAGTCCACTAGTGATAATCCAAGGTAATCATAATTTGATAAACAATTATTAATATTAATTACATAAAGATGAATGCCACCGAGTTCTTCTATCGGATCGCGGTTAAGCCAGCAGCCTAACTTTGGTGCATAGTGACGATAGCCGTAGTAGTATGATTGCGTTTCGGCATCCCAGTACTTTGTCGAGAAACGGAACCTGAAGGTGTGGGCAAGATCGCCCCACATGGCGACGGTGTTGCCGAACGCGTCGTACTCGAAATGCCCGCGCACGGTGCCGTACGCGTCCAAGTAGTCCGTGACGTTGCCGTTGGCGTCGTAACACGGAAAATACACGCTTCCGTCACCGCGTACCTCCGCGAGCAACCCGCCCACGCCGCCCGCCCCCTGCAACGTTCCTGACAGGTCGGGTCCCCAGATGTAACGTGTCACGTTAGTGACGCCGCTCTGCG
>JAQVSS010000204.1 GCA_028700415.1 Kiritimatiellia bacterium | reverse complement strand
GGCAGATGATCACGCCCAAGGTGGTCAACCTCAATGCGGCACTTACCGACATGCTGCCCATGCTCCGCCGCCTCATCAGCGAGGAAATCGTCCTCGAGTGGCACCCCGGCGCGGACCTCTGGGACGTCTGGATCGACCCCAACCAACTCGAGCAGCTCCTCATCAACCTGACGGACAACGCACGCGACGCGATCACCGGTCCCGGACAAATCTCCATCGCGACATGCAATGTGACTGGCAAACCGCTGGAGACCGGGATGCGGGACACGCTTCCCCCCGGCGAATATGTCCAGGTTTCCATCACTGACACCGGCTGCGGCATGGACGATGCCACGCAAGCCCACCTCTTTGAACCTTTCTTCACAACCAAACAGCACATGCCCGGTTCCGGGCTCGGGCTACCGAGCGTATACGGCATCCTCAAACAGAACAAGGGCGGCATCCGCGTCACCAGCAAACCGGGCCAAGGGGCCTGCTTCTCGTTTTACCTGCCGCGCCATACAGTGACGTCCCCTGAACCCGGCAACGCCCACGTCCGTGCGGTGATGCCCGCCGCATGGGCGCCTTCGTCCCCCTCCCCCTGTGAGACCATCCTGCTGGTCGAGGACGAGGCCGAACTGCTCCGGCTTGTCCGCACGCTGCTCACAAGCATGGGATATGCCGTGCTGCCGGCCTGCTGCCCGACAGAAGCGCTTTCGACCGCCCGCACGTTCACCGGCGACATCCACCTGCTGTTGACCGATGTGGTCATGCCCGGAATGAGCGGGTACGACCTCTGGGAAAAGCTCCGCCTCGAACGTCAAAACCTCAAGTGCCTGTATATGTCTGGACATACGGATGACATCATCACGCGCCACGGCGTGACCAAAGATAACAGCCTCACGTTCATCCAGAAACCTTTCTCAAAAGCGGCGCTTGCGGCAAAAGTGCGCGAGGTTTTGTCGGCGGACGTGACGCCGCCCGCCGACCCGCCGCCGGTCACGTGACGGCGTGCCCGGCCACAAGCGCAACGCAGGCGCTCTCTTCCGCCGTAAGGATCAGCACGGGGCCGTCGTGGGCCGCGAGCAGCGCCAGGACGAGGTGGAGCGCCGAGACCGCGCCCTGAACGTCGCCGCAAAGGGTTTCCGGCGCGATGACCGGAATGCCGGGAAAAAGTGCCCCAGCCGCATCCCGCGCGGCAGCGTTCACATAGACCGCCGTTGGCGAAACACCCGCCTGCGCAAGAGCGGCGCCTGCCGCCTCCTGCGGGGTGACGCCCAGACCGCAGCCGAACAGGCGGGCGAGCGGACGCGCGCCGCGCGCCGCGGACGCGGAGGCGCTCTCGAGAACCGCCACGGCCGCCGCCTCGCCCGGAGGCGGCTCCCCGCCTGCTGCGGCGGCGAGCCGCGTCGCCGACAGGGCATCCGAACCGCCCGCAGCAATCAGCTGCGCCTGCCCGGCTCGGATCAGGTCAAAGGCCAGAACCAGCGCCACGCCGGAGGCCGCGGCCCTTGACACGAAATTCCCGTGCGGCCCCTTGAGCGACCACTCCATGGCCGCAAGGCTCACGGCGGTGTTGGAATAGGCGTGCGGAAACAGGAACGGTTTCACGAGGCGCGGACCTTTAACCATGTAGTCCGCAAAAAATGTTTCCGCCGTGCCCAGGCAGCCCCACGCCGTCCCGGCGAAAATGCCCGCGTGAAGCGCCGCAAGCCGTTCCGCATTCAGGCCCGCCTGACGGAACGCCTGGCCGCACGCGGACAAGAAAAGCAAACTGGCACGGTCAAGATAAGGTTTCGGCGCCACCCCGCTGGCCGCCAGGTCGGGATCCGGCGCCTCTCCGGCAAGGGGCGGCTCCATCGTCCCGGGCAGTTCGAAGCGGGCCAGCGGGAAGAGTGCGGGCTCCCCCTCCCGGAACGCTGCGGCACACTCCTCCGCGTCCGCGCCCAGCGCGCTGACCACACCCAGCCCGGTTATCACAACCGGCGGGGGCGGGCAAATATCCTTGCGGGAACCGGGACCGCCGTGCCCCACATTCGTCAGCACAGCGGCGGCGTTGCAGCCGCCGAAGCCCGCGGAATTCGACAGCACGCAGCGCAGAGGCAAGGCGCGGGGAACCGTGACCACGTCGAGGTCACACTCGGGATCCCGTGTCTGGAGGTTGCCGGTGGGCGGAATGAGCCCGTTCCTCAGCGAGAGCACGGAGACGATCAGTTCGACCGAACCCGCCGCACCGAGCATGTGGCCGAGGAGGCCTTTGACCGACGTCACGGGAATCGCGGCGGAACGCGCCCCGAAAAGATCCTGGATGGCCTGCGTCTCCGTGGCGTCGTTGGGTTTGGTGCCTGTGCCGTGGGCATTGATGTGGTCGACCGCCTCGGGGGCGAGCCCGGCGCGGGCGAGGGCTTCGCGCATGACGGATTCCGAACCCGCCCCCCGCGGCGCGGGGGCTGTCATGTGATGCCCGTTGTTCCCCGTCGCCCAACCGTCGAGAGAGGCAAGCGGCGCGGCGCCCCGGGCGGCACAGGCGTCGGCGCGTTCGATCACCAGCGCGGCCGCGCCTTCGGTGAAGATTGTCCCGCTCCGGCTGATGTCGAAAGGACGCACGGCGTCCCGGGTCATCGTGCGCAGCGAGCAGAGTCCGCTCCACGCGAAACGCGAGAGCGCGTCGTAGCCGACGACCAGCACGCGCCGGGCGCGTCCCTCCGCGATGAGTTCCGCCGCACACGCCGCGGCGGCGGCGCCCGAGGCACACGAGAGCGACAGCGGCAGGCGCAGACCGCCGAGCCCGAAAGCGGCGGCAAGGGTGGCGGCAGGCGTGGCGTGCGCGCAGTGGCGGCTTTCACGGATCGCGCGTCCGGAATGGCCGGCGGGAATGAGCGCGGCTTCGCCGGCATCCATGTCGGCAAAGTTCGATGCGGTAATGAGCGCCGTTTCGGCACACGCCTCCGCATCAGCCAGCAGCCCCGCCTGAAGCAGGGCTTCGCGGCAGGCGCCGGCGGCAAACGCCGAAGCGCGGGGCGCCGTTTCGAAACCCGCCGGAGGAACATAGCCGCGGATCACGCCGGCGCGGGTGCAGGCAATCCCCCCGAGACCGAAGAGATCCATATCCGAGATCGCGGATTCACCGCGCAGCAACGCTTGCCACAACGTGTCCGTGCCAGCGCCGTAGGGGGTGACGGCGCCCAGTCCGGTAATCACAAGGGAAACGGGCAAAGGTGTCGTGTCTGATAGCATGGCGGATATCGTACACTGATCCGGGGGAGGGAACAAGCGTCGAAGCGGCCCCCATCACGTCCCGTTCAAAAAATCGAACCGGCGCTCACCGCAGCAGGGACACCCCGGAACACGGCGCACCTCCACAGCCCGCACCCTGGGCTCCCAGACATTCAGACGGAGAAGCGTGCCGGGCACGGCGGTGCGGTTCAGGATACGGACCGCCTGCGTGACCTGAAGGGAAACCGCCAGCGCCACCGTCATGGGCAGAATGCCGTTCACCGCGCAGGTGGCCGTCTCCTCTTCGGCAGGCCGCTCGGGATACACGCAACGCAGGCAGGGGCCGTCCGGCGGAACGACCGGAAAAACCATGCCTTCCGCGCCGGACACGCCGGCGTAAACCCACGGGACACCCCTGCTGACGCAGAAATCGTTGATCAGGAACCGGGTCGCGGTGTGGTCCGTCGCGTCGAGAACCATCTGGGCATCCCCGACAAAAGCGGCGATGTTTTCGCGGGTGACCCGTTCGGCAACCGGCTGCACCCGCACGTTGCGGTTCACCGTTTTGAGGCGTGCGGCGGCGGCAACGACTTTCGGCAGGCCTTCTTCAGCATCGCGCTCGTCGAAGAGGATCTGGCGGTGGAGATTGTCGAGACTGACGGCATCGCCGTCCGCGATCCGCAGCGTGCCGACACCCATGCGCGTCAGCAACTCGGCCTGCCAGGTCCCGAGCCCTCCGCACCCGACAATGGCGACCGTGGCGGAGGAAAGTCGTTTCTGGGTTTCTTCGCCGAAACCCTCCACGTTGAGCTGTTTCGCGTAGCGCGTCACAGGCCATCCTTTTCAATGCGGGCGATGCGTCCGCCCCCGAGAACGAGGTCCCCGTCGTACAGCACGAGCGACTGCCCCGGCGTGACCCCGAAAACAGGCTCATCGAAAAGGACGCGCAGCGTGCGCCCCCCTTCCCCGACCGTTTCAACCGCAGCCCCCACCGCCTTCTGCCGGTAGCGCACTTGCGCCATGGCGCGGTCACCCGGCTTGAGCGGCTCACGGTGCCAGCAAAACTCTTCCGCCCGGCACATCGCCGAAAACGCCGCCCCAGGCCGGCCGCTGACAATGATGGTTCCCGTGGCCGGATCAACCGAAACGACCTTCATGCGCTCGCCCGCCGCAAAGCCCAACCCGCGGCGCTGCCCGACGGTAAACTGGTGGATGCCCGAATGCCACCCCAAGACACGCCCGGCCTCGTCCACAAACACGCCGGGCGTGGCTCGCCCGTTGAACTGCTGCCGCAAAAATTCGGCGAAGTGCCCTTCCGGCCCGGCGAAACAGACGTCCTGACTCTCCGCGGCTCCGGCGTTCACAAGGCCATGCGCCTGCGCGATCGCGCGGACCTCCGGCTTGGTCATGCCGCCCAGCGGGAAACACACATGCCGCAGCGTCTCCGGGGCGACCGCGTACAGAAAATAGGTTTGATCCTTGTCCGGATCCACGCCGCGAACCAGCAGGGGACGGTTTTGGCCGTCAAGCTCAAGCCGCGCGTAATGGCCCGTCGCGACCTGCCCCGCGCCGAGTTTGCGGCCAAAGGCCAGCATCGCGTCGAAACGCACCCCAGCATTGCAGCGCACACAGGGGTTGGGCGTCGCACCGCTTTCGAAATCGGCCCAGCAGGGCACCAGAACATCCCGCTCGAACCGTTCGCGGCAATCGATCACATCATGCCGGATGCCGAGCTGCGCGGCCACCGCCCCGGCCATGTCGGCCGGATCCGGACCGCAACAGACTTTCTGCTGCCCGCCAGCCGTGTGGTCCCCACACGCCTGCAGCCGCAATGTGACGCCGATCACCTCGTAGCCCCGCTCTTTGAGCAACAGCGCGGTGACCGAGGAGTCGATGCCGCCGGAAAGCCCGACCACAATCCGGGAAACACCCTGTGCCTGTTGGACGTGTGCCAAAATCGCGTTCCTGTTTTTTCTGCCACCCGCGCCGGTCCGGCTCGGGGGACACATGACCCAGACACCTGCACGTTAACCGCTCAGATCAGCGCCGTGCTGAAATAGCGTTCGGCACGGTCCGGCAAGACCGTGACAATCTTTTTACCCTGACCGATGCGTCTGGCGGATTCCATCGCCGCCCATACGTTCGCGCCCGCCGACGTGCCGACCAGCGCGCCCTCTTCCAAGGTCAGCCGCTGCGCGGTCGTGATGGCGTCCTCGTCCGTCACCGTGATGACGTCGTCGATGATCGACACGTCCAGAACGTCGGGGATGAACCCGTCGCCAATGCCCTCAATCCGGTGCAGTCCCGGCTCCTGCCCCAACAGCGCGGAGACGTTGGCCGGCTCGACTGCCACAACGCGGATAGCCGGATCTTTCTCCTTGAGGAAGCGGCCTACGCCCGCCAGCGTCCCGCCGCTCCCGATCCCCGCGACAAAGGCATCGACCTGCCCTTCCATCTGCTCCCAGATCTCCTGGGCCGTCGTCAGGTAGTGAATCTCCGGGTTGTCCGGATTCACAAACTGCCCCGGGATGAAGAGGCCGGGGATCTCCCGCTTCAGTTCCTCCAGCTTTTTGAGGCAGCCGTTAAGGCTTTCGCACGCCGGCGTGCAGATCAGCTCACCGCCAAAAGCCTTGATAATCTTCCGGCGTTCCTCGCTCATGTTGTCCGGCATCACAATGATGACCCGGTATCCCTTCCGGACGCCCACAAAGGTGACGCCGATACCCGTGTTGCCGGAGGTGGCCTCGGCAATCGTCATGCCCGGTTTCAACTCGCCCCGTTTCTCGGCCTGTTCGATCAGGTGCCGCGCGACCCGGTCTTTGATGCTCCCGCCCGGATTGAGGTATTCGGCCTTCGCATAAATCGGAAAGCCCGCGATTCGATCAAGCCTCAAAAGAGGCGTATTCCCGATCGTGTCCAAGATCGTCGTCCAGCCTGCCATTTTCTTCATTACTCCCCGCACCAGGCACCGGGCCGTCTTTTTCCCCGCTCACTTGACGTCTCAAAAAAAGAGCCGATCCTCTCTGATGGTGCGGTCACTCTATCAAACCGGTTTTGGCCGCGCAATGTTTCACCACAAGGGTCACCACGTGCAGAGCCCCGTGGCCTCTTGGAAGCGGTAGCGGAACACGCGCCAGCGGGAGTCGTCCCGGAACGCCTCGTAGCCGGTCGTGAATACATGGCCGCCGGCGTTCCTCCACAGGCGGTCGGCATAGGCGGACGCGTCAGCCAGAGCCGGCGCGTTCCCGCGCCCCGAGACCCGCACGTCGGTCTCCAGATTGTAGTCGCGCACATTCCGCCGCGTGAAGTTGGCCGAGCCGAGCAGCAGGTCGGCTGCGCCGTCGCGCCGTTTGACCAGCAGCATCTTGGCGTGCATCTGCTCGCCGTGCGTGACGGCCCAGCGCACGGGGACGCCCGCCGCGACCAGCTCGCGCGCCGATTGCCGGTTCGGCATGCCGTTCTTCTCCCGTCCGAACGCATCCTTATTGGGGTCGAGCACCACGCGCATCGCCACGCCGCGACCCGCCGCCGACTTCAGCGCGCGGACAATCGCCCGGTCCGCGAGGTAGAACATCACCAGATCCAAGGCCTCGCCCGCCCCAGCCGCGTTGATCATGGCCTCGGCCGCGTCGGCGATTTTTTCTTCGGTCACCACCTGCACCCGCACGTCACGAGCGCCCGCCGCAACAGCTGCCGGAATCTCATTCGTCGGAATCGCCTGTCCGCCGCTAAACGCCACGACCGCCTGTTCCGTCTCCAGCACCGCCCGCGCGGCCGGGCCGCTGAAGACGAGGCCGGCGTTCGAGTGGGCGCTGCTGCCGTCGTGCGGATTGGCGGACGTCACCAAGGCGCGCAGGTCGCCGCCGGCGTCGGCGATCACGACTTTGCGGTGGTTGGCCTTGAAGTTGAGCAGTGAGAACCAACTGCGCATCGTCACCTCGCCCCCGCCGAACGGGCTCGCCACCCAGCCGCCCTTGGCGCTGTTGCCCCACGGCTTGAAGAAGAAACGCCACAGGCTTGACCACGCCGTGTTGCTGTCGCGCAGTTGGCTGAGGCGCGTAACCACCACCTCGACACCGGCCTCCCGCAAGCGTTTCAGGTGGGAGGCTTCCATGCCGCCGTACACCGTGTTCACCGGATCGGTGATGAGCACGGCGTGCAGACCGGGCACCGCGCGTTTGCGGGCAATCAGGGCAGAGGTCAGCTCTTCGCACAAGCGCCGATGCGGCGCGGGTCCTGCGCCGAGGAACTCGTTGAAGAGAAACATGTCGACCACCGCCACATGCTCGGCTTTGGCGATCATCGCAAAGGCTTCGTCGAAGACCTGCTGGTCGATCACGCGTGTGCCCGCAGCATCGACACTCGTTTGATCTCTCAGGAAGCGCACATCCGTGGCGGGCAGAAGTTCGCTGCGGTACGACAGCCCGGCGGGCAGAGGCTTCACCGCGTGATAGCAGCACCCCGGCGCAAGCGACAGCAGAACGCTGGCAACCAGAGCAGCATGAAGGCTGGAAAGATGGGAGGCTGTAGTCATGGGATAGC
>JAQVSS010000203.1 GCA_028700415.1 Kiritimatiellia bacterium | reverse complement strand
TGCGGCAGCAACGGGCAGGGCACGATCGCCATCGGGTCGAACGGCGTGTGCGAGGCCAAGAACATCGTGCTCACCAACAACACACAGTCTGTAGTGCGGTTCGACTTCGGGAAGC
Source organism: Kiritimatiellia bacterium (assembly GCA_028700415.1). Taxonomy (GTDB): domain Bacteria; phylum Verrucomicrobiota; class Kiritimatiellia; order RFP12; family UBA1067; genus JALHET01. The sequence goes on along the minus strand of JAQVSS010000203.1, from coordinate 7,648 downwards.
AGGGGTGCGGCCAGTTGCGTGCGACCGATACGCTTCAGGTTTGCGCGGGCGCCAGGCTGGAGGTGGACGCGCTGGCCTACGAGGGCAAGGAGACATGGTTTAAGCTGATCGGCCACGCGACTCGCGTAGGCGATTTCACGCCGGAAAACATCACCGTGTCCGGGCACGGCCAGGTGATTCAGAACGCCGCGGGCGTCTGGCTCTACAGGCCCAGGGGGACGGTGGTGCAAATTCTCTGATGGGCGAAAGAGCGGGGTGTGCTTCGGGGAGGGGAGAACAATCAGGTTGAGAACGGATACGGTTTTCTTGAGGGCGTGCGCGTTTGCGTTCCGGTTGGGGTGCTGCACGGGTATCTCCGCCTTTGCCGCCACGGGGACTGAAGGGTTTGAGCCGGTGCCGGAGCAGCCGGGCGATGAGGCTTGGACGTTCATCAGCGACATCAAGAAGCCCTTGTGGGGCAACGGCCACGGGTGGAGCCAGCGCGGGGCTGCGGCGGGCGAGGCCGACTTGAGCCGCGGCGTCCGCGTCGAAGCGGGCTTCGCTGACCCTGACGGGCGTTTGAAGACGGCTTATGCCGACTTGGCGGACTTCTGCGCGGCCGGAAAGCTCCCTGCCGGCGGCCCGTACGTCATCGAGACGGCAAAGGCAGGGACGCCGGTGTTCGAGGCTTACCGGATCGAGGTGACCGCGGACCGGTGCCGGATCCTCGCCGCCGACACGGAAGGCATCCGGCGCGGCTTTTTCAAGGTGGAGGACATGATGCGCGCGGCCTGCGGGCCGTTCTTGCCGCTGGGGACAAGGGAGCGCAAGCCGTTCGTCAAGTCCCGCATCTCCCGCTGCTTTTTCGGGCCGATCAAGCGTGCGCCGCGTTACCGCGACGAGCTGACGGACGACGTGGACTATTATCCCGACCAGTACCTGAACCGGCTGGCGCATGAAGGCGTCAACGGGTTATGGCTGACGGTGGAGTTTCGCGATCTGGTCGCGACCCGGTTTACCCCCGATGCGGCGAAGGACGCGGCGCGGCGTCTGGCAAAGCTGCGCCGGACGGTTCTCCAGTGCCGGCGGTACGGCATCCGCATCTACCTCTTCACGATTGAGCCGCGCGCCTGGTGCAGTTGGGGCAGCAGTCCGGAACAAGTTGTCCAAGAAATGAGCGTGCTGAAGAATCATCCTGAACTGGGAGGTGCCCGGATAGGGAATACGGTTTTCTTCTGCCCGATGACAGGAACCGCGCAGGATTACCTGTATCAGGTGGTCAATAAGATCTTTAAGGAAATCCCGGATTTGGGCGGCATCATCAACATCTCGCACGGCGAGCGGGGGACAACCTGCCTGAGTTCGCTTCCCTGCCAAAACCCTTGGGAGAAAGGAAAAATCAACTGCCCGAGGTGTTCGGGGAAAGCGCCGTGGGAGATCCTTTACGCGTCCTTGTCCGTCATGGAGCGGGGGATGCATGACGCTGCCCCGGATGCCGAACTGATCAGTTGGCATTATATGGGGCAGCTGGCCGACTGGGTTTATGACATCCCGGCGCACACTCCCAAAGGCGTCCTTCTGCAGTTCCAGTTCGAGACCGGAGTGACAAAGACCCAATTCGGAAAGAAACTGCAGGGCGGTGACTATTGGCTTTCGACTCCCGGCCCAAGCGCCCAATTCGAGAGACAGGCGGAAACAGCCCGGGCCCACGGGACACCGGTTTCCGCGAAGATACAGACGGGGTGTTCTCATGAAGTGGCCTCCATCCCTTATGTCACGGCCCCCTCCATGATCTACCGGAAATTCTCCGGCATGCGCCGGCTGGGCGTGTCGCACGCCATGCTGGGCTGGTATTTCGGCAACTATCCGGGGCTGATGATCAAAGCGGCGGGCGAATTGTCCTTCGATCCGTTTCCCGAAAATGAGGAGGCCTTTTTGCGCCGGCTCGCGTCGGTCTACTGGAAAGCGTGCGACGTGTCCAAAGTGGTCGAGGCCTGGAAATGTTTCGCGGAGGGCTACGGGAACTATCCGCTTCAGAACCTGCTCGGATACTACGGGCCGATGCACGACGGTCCGGTCTGGCCCTTGCTGCTCAAGCCTGCGGACCTTCCCCTGTCGCCCACATGGCAGATCGGCTCCAGCACGACACGGAAGCCGTGGCCTCCGAGCGGTGACCGGATCGGCGAATGCCTGTGGATGGGCGGTGACGGGGTCGGGGCATCCATGGAGAATGTTTTGACCTTGGAGGAGAACGTTGAGCTGTGCCGCCTAATGAGTGCAAGCTGGGACAAGGGCGTAACGCTGTTGCGTGAGCTGGAGCCCGCATACGGGGATGAGCCGGAAAGGGTGCTGGACATCGGAGTGTCGAGAGCCCTGGGCATCCAGTTCCGCAGCGGGTATAACATCCTCAACTTTTATCTCCTGCGCGAGAACATGCTGCGCATGGAAGGGAGGGGGCGGCTCGGCATCCTGGAGCAGCTCGGCAACATTCTGCGTGAAGAATTGGACCTGGACAAACAGTTGCTGGAACTGTGCGAAAAGGATTCGCGCCTCGGTTTTCACTCGGAAGCGGAAGGCTATAAGTATTTCCCCGCGAAGATCCGGTGGCGGATGCGGCAATTAGAAGCGGTCCTGGCCAACGATTTGCCGGAAATCAGAAAGAAGATTTGTGAGGATAAGCTTTTGTTTCCCGAATATACCGGCAAAGAGCCTGCCGGCCTCGCCGCATATGCCACGCGTGCGGAAGGGGCCTTGTGGGCGAAGCTGCGATTCGACATTCCCCCGGGCTTGAAATGGCAGCCGTGCAGATATGGCGCGGATGCGGCGCCGGTACAGTGGGCCGCGGCTTACGACGCGGATGCGATGTACATCATCGCGTCGGATCCTGCGGACACCAATCAGTCTGCGGGCGCGTCAACGACGTTGGTCGGCTTGACCGTCAAAGTTGAACCGCGGCGCCTGTGGCCGTGTGCGCGTTTCGCGTTTGGCCTAGGGGTTGAAAACCAAATGAAAGATGACGCGCGCGTGGTGAAAGCGTCCGGACGGACGTATGCGGTCGCGCGCATTCCCTTCAAGCGTTTCTGGTGGGCTGACGAACCGGCGCATCCCGTCAGGGTGGATGTGCGGATCCAAAGAAGAGGCAAGGGGGCCAGCTCATGGTGCCCGAACAATCCCCTTACTTACCGGCTGATATTCGGGAATGACAATCCGGCCGATCTCGGCTGGCTGTTTTTCGGTGGCGATGCGGGTAAAAAATAAAAACGAAGGAGGATGGGCATGAGGCGGTTGATCGGCCAGATGTTGACGGTTCTGTTTCTGTCGGCGGGCATGGTGTGGGGTGGCGCCGAGGCGCCGCTGCCCGGCGAAGGGGGCGAGAAACCCGCGATGGGGTGCGAGCCGTTCCCGAGCCGGCTGCATGCGTTCGTGTGGCGTAACTGGACGGTCGTGCCGCAGGCGCGGCTGGCCGAAGTGGTGAAGGCCAAGCCGGAAGAGCTGGCGCGGGTCGCGGCGTCGATGGGCCTGCCCCCGCAGGGCGCGATCCTGCCGGAGTGGAAAGACAAGGGCTACATCACGGTGCTGCGCCGTAACTGGCACCTGCTGCCGTACGGGCAACTCATGACCCTGCTCGGCATGTCGAGGGAGCAGCTGCGCTATTCGCTGGACGAGGACGATTTCCTGTTCCATAAGCTCGGCAGCATCAAGCCGAAGTGCGAGCCTTTGCTCTACGCGCCGCCCACACGGGAAGAAGCCGCCGCCGCCGCCAAGCTGCGGGGATGGCTGCGCGAAGAGGCGGGTGCCGAGGCCTTCGCGCAAGCGGAGGAGCCCCGCTTCGCGTTCATTAAAACGCTGACCCGGCTTGATCCCGCGTTGCCGGTCGCCAAAGCTGACGGCACCTCGCCGTTCGAGCTGCGTTTCATCTTCTCCTATTTTGCGGACTACGGCGACCCGCTGATCGATCCCGAAGTGAAGTCCTATCCCGAGGGGCTTCTTCAGCGCCTTGCGGCGGTGGGCGTGAACGGCGTGTGGGTCCACACGGTGCTGCGCACGCTCGCGAAAGATCCGGCGTTTCCTGAGTTCGGCGCGGACTGCGAGAAGCGGATCGAGGGGCTGCGGACGCTGGTGGCGCGCGGCAAGAAATACGGCATCGATGTCTATCTCTACATGAACGAGCCGCGCACGATGCATGCGTCGTTTTTCGATGCGCGGCCGGAACGGGCGGCGATGCGCGGCGTGGCGGCGGGCGTCAACGCGCGGCTCTGCACCTCGAATCCCGAGGTGCGGCGGTGGATGTCCGACTCGCTGGCCTCGGTCTTCACGCAGGTGCCGGGACTCGGGGGCGTCTTCACCATCACGGCCTCCGAGAACGCGACGAGCTGCGCCTCCCACCGGCAGCAGGCGAAATGCGAGCGCTGCAAGACCCGTTCCTATGCCGACATCATCGCGGAGGTCAACGCGACGATCGCGCAGGGCATGGCGCGCGGCAACCCCAAGGCCAAAATGATCGTGTGGGATTGGAGCTGGGATGACACGCATGCGGAAGAGATCATCGCGAAGCTCCCGAAGAACTGCTGGATCCAGTCGGTGAGCGAGAAATCGCTGCCGATCGAGCGCGGCGGGGTGAAGTCGGCTGTCAGCGAGTATTCGATCTCGGCGGTCGGTCCCGGGCCCCGCGCGGCCAAGCACTGGGCGCTGGCCCGCGCCGCGGGATTGAAGGCCTCCGCGAAGGTGCAGGTCGGCGCGACGTGGGAGTTCAGCGCCGTTCCCTACCTGCCCACCATGGATTTGGTGGCGGAGCACGCGCGCAACCTCATGTCGGCGGGCGTGAACGGGCTGATGTTAAGCTGGAGCCTCGGGTGCTACCCCTCGCCGAATCTGGAGGTGTTTCAGGCCTTCACGAAAGAGACCGCGGACATCGGGACGGTGCTGGACCGCGTGGCGGAGCGGCACTACGGCAAGGCCGCCGTGCCGCTCGTGCGGCAGGCGTGGACGGCTTATTCGGACGGGTTCCGCGAGTATCCCTTTCACATCGGGACGCTGTACAATGGGCCGCAGCAGATGGGGCCCGCCAATCCCTTCTACCTGAAACCGACAGGCTACAGGGCCACGATGGTCGGGATCCCGTACGACGATCTCAAATCGTGGCGGTCGATCTATCCGGACGGCGTGTGGATCAAACAGATGGAGAAAGTGCGGGAAGGGTTCGCGCGCGGCAACGGCATCTGGAGTCGGCTGGCCGTGCAGGCGCAGGATTCTCAGCGGCAGGAGGTCACGCGCGAGCTGGGGCTTTTCCGCGCCATGGAACTGCACTTCGCCTCGTGTGTGAACCAGGCGCGGTTTGTGGCGGAGCGCGACAAGCTGCTGGCCGCGTCCGATGCGGCGGTGCGGGCGGCCTGCCGGGCGGAACTGCGCAGCGCCGTGCAGGCCGAACTTGCGGCCGCGAAACAGCTGTTGCCGTTGGTGAAAGCGGATTCGCGCATCGGCTACGAATCCTCGAACCACTACTTTTACATTCCGCAGGATCTGCTGGAGAAGGTGCTCTGCTGCCGCGCGATTCTGGACAAGTTGGAAAGAGCGGACTAGCGCATTTTGGCGTGGTGCTTGACGACAGTTGGCGTCAATAACCTAACCTGCAATGACAGGACTGGGAAGGGCCGCAGGGTTGACAGAGGGAAAGCACACAACTATACTAGTTGCATCACTTGTAATAGGAGGCGGCGTATGATCACGGTTTCAACCATGGAGGTCAGACGAAACATCGGGGACCTGCTCAACCGGGTGTCCCTTCGCGGCGACGAGTATCTGGTCGCCCGCAAAGGCAAACCGCTCGCCGTGGTGATGCCCGTCGAAAAGGCGGAAAGCATCCAACGCGCGGCGCGGTTGCGGTTGAATGACTGGCTGGCAAAACCGAACGCGGTGGGCACGGACGCGGAAGCACTGGCATTGGCCAACGCGGCGCGACACGCGGCGCGACGCGGCAAGTAGGGGATACAGATGTTTCGCGTGGTTCTCGATGCCAATATCGTCATCAGCGCGTTGATCCGGCCCGATTCGGCACCCGGGCGGATTTTGCGCGCGGCGGTCGACGGTGCGGCGGTCCGCATGGTGACATCCGGACCGCTGCTTGACGAACTCGGCGGGGCACTCGCCTACCGACGTCTCCAGCGCCACCTGAAAATGGATCCGCAAGAACGCGAGGCGTTCGTCGTGCTTCTGGAACAGATCTCCGATCCGGTCCGTATAGCGGACTATCCTCCGCCGGGGATTTGCAGAGACCCGAAGGATGAGCCGTATCTTCAGACGGCGCTTGCTGGCCGCGCTGATTTCATCGTAAGCGGGGACAACGATCTTCTCGTTCTCATGCGCATCGAACAGATTCCTATCGTCAACGCGGCCGCGTTTGAACATGTTTTGCACACGAAGGTCTAAAGCGCCGACAGATTTTACAGAGCAACACAGATTGAATCAAAATCTGCGGAAAGCTGCGTGATCTGCGGGGCAAAGGTGTCGGTAAAGAGTAACTTGATTGGCAAATGCTCGCGACTTTTCATAACCACACTCGCTGGAGCGACGGGCTGGCTTCGCCGGAAGAGGTTTACGCTTATGCGGTATCTGCGGGCGTGGACATACTCGGCTTTTCCGACCACTTCTGCGTCTATCCGGATGGGACGGTTCTCCAAGGGTCTTTGACGCCGGACCGTGTGGCCGGTTATGTTGCCGCTGTCCGTGCGCTTCGGAAAAAAAACGGACCAGAGATCGTGGTCGGGATCGAGTTCGACTGGTTTGAGCAGAGCCGTGACACCCTTGCGCCGTATGCGAACGGTCTCCCGCTGGATTACCGGATCGGCTCGGTTCATCATGTCGGGGATCAGGCGTTCGATATGGATGCGTCATTCTGGGTGTCCAAGACGGAAGAAGAGATAAATAAGGTCTACATGGCGTATTGGCGCCTCGTGCGCCAGATGGCGGAGAGCCGGCTGTTCGACATCGCCGCGCACCTCGACCTGCCCAAGAAGTTCGGTTTCTATCCGAAGGCGGACCTGAGCGCCCTGGAGGACGCGGCCCTTGACGCCATCCGGGCGAGTGACATGGCCGTGGAATTGAACACTGCGGGCTTCGGCAAACCGTGCGCGGACGGGTATCCCTCCGTCGACATCCTGAAGCGGTGCCGGAGCCGGGAGATACCGGTCACCTTGTCGGCGGATGCCCACACGCCCGTGCATCTCCTGTTTGAATTCAAAAGGGGCCTCGCAAATTTGCGTGAGGCGGGGTATTCGTCGGTCGCCCGCTTCCGCAACCGGGAACGGTGGTCAGAGCCGCTGTCGCGCGCGCTGCCCTGAGACGGGCGCAGGTTCAGCTCAGTTTTTTCTTCCTCAGAATTATTGGGGAAAATCCACTGTCTTTATGGCACATCGTCAACACTGATTCATGCAGAAAAAGTACACAGGAAAACGCTGTTTTACAAGACAATGTCTGGGCAGCTCCGTATACTGAAAACATCATCAAAGGGAGGTCGCATATGAGAACTGTGAGACTTTGGTCGGTGGTTGCCGCAATGACGGCGGCGAGCGTGGCGCAGGCGGAGAACTACGTGTGGATAGGCGGCGGGGCTGACGCCAAGTGGACGACAGCCGCCAACTGGTATGTGCAGACGCCCTGGCAGCCGGCGACC
>JAQVSS010000202.1 GCA_028700415.1 Kiritimatiellia bacterium | reverse complement strand
CGCCCGAAGGATGGGCTGATCTGACCCGGCTGCCTTTTTTCCCAGGCCTCGCAAACGGCTTCGCACAAACGGTCGGCGATGAACGGACCGCATTTATCCTGCATCCACACATCGTCCGGGATCTTCTCATAATCGACGAACTTGATTTCTTCCGGCAGGAACTTCGCCGCGACATGCAGTGATTTTTCGACGCGATAATACTCAGGTCCCGTATGGGTGTGGGTAGCGCTGAAAATAACCTTGTCGGCATCCAGGTCCGGGCACCTTTCCCGGATTTTCGCCCGAACTGTATTCGCGAAATCAAGGCCGATTCCGACCAGGTCACAGGCGCAGATGACGATCTGGTCGCCGGCGGATTCCGCCGCAAAGACGTTGGCCAGCAGCGGACTCTCGACATATTCCGATATCCGGGTGTGAAACTGGCCCTGCAGGCTGACGCGAGCAGGCGGGGTGATGTCCTTCTGGCTCATCCCGACGAGTAGCTTTTGATCCATGATCCTGTCCTCTTTTCGCTTTGTTTAATGGATCGGTTCGCAGACGATCAGCCTTTGAGCGAACCGACCATGATCCCTTTAATAAAGTACTTCTGGGCAAACGGATAGATTGCCAGAATGGGCAACGTCGCGACCACGATCAGGGAAAATTTCAACAGGTCGGCCATGCCGATGTTGGCCGCGATCAGCTCCGGGTCCATCATGTCGTTGTAGTTGACCTGGTTGAGGACCAGGATCTGGCGCAGGATCAACTGCAGCGGGTAGCGCTTGGGCTCGCTTAGGTAAATCATGGCGTTGAAGTAGGCGTTCCAGTGGCCGACGCCATAAAAGAGGCCCATGACGGCGATAATCGCCTTGGACAGCGGCAGCACGATCCGGAAGAAATAGTGCACGTCGGAACAGCCGTCGATCTGGGCCGATTCAAGCACCTCGAGCGGGATCGTCGACATAATGAATGTGCGGGCGACGATCATGTTGTAAACGCCCATCAGGCCGGGAACGACCATGACCCAAAAGGTGTTGATCAAGCCTAGCTTGTTGATCACGATGTAAGTCGGGATCAGACCGCCGCCGAAATACATCGTGATCACGAAGATAATCATGTAAAAGCGCTTCCACTGCATATCTCGGCGTGACAGCGGATAGGCGCAGATCATGGTGACCGCGATATTGAACATGGTGCCGATCACGGTATACAGCAAGGTGTTGCGGTAACCGGTCAGGATGTTCTTGTGCTTAAATACCGCTTCATAGCCGCGCACGGAAAAATCAACAGGCCACAACAGAACGCGACCGGCTGAGACTGCCTCCCCTGATGAAAATGACGAAGACAAGACAAAAATCAATGGATAGGCCACCACCAGCATAAACACGATAAGGAAAGTGTTGACCACAGCATAAAGGACTTTATCTTCGGCAGAATCCTGGATCTTATTTTTCTTTGTAGCTAATATGGCCATGCCTGTATCCCTCCATTACCACAAACTGGTACTGTTTTCACTTGTTTTCTTTGACAGCCAGTTCACGAGTACCAGCAATATGCAATTGATAATCGAGTTGAAAAGTCCGATCGCAGTTGCGTATGAAAAATTACCCATGCCTGATGTTAGGCCAACCTTGTAAACATAGGTGGAAATAACCTCGGACTGCATCAGGTTCAGATTGTTCTGCATCAGGTAGACTTTCTCGAAGCCGACGCTCATCAGACTGCCGGCGTTGAGGATCAGCAGTACGCTGATCGTCGGAATGATGGCCGGCAAGTCAACCGTTAAAATCCGTTTAAAGCGGCTGGCGCCATCAATTTGAGCAGCTTCATGCAACTGCGGGTCAACGCCTGACAAGGCGGCAATATAGATGATCGAGTTCCAGCCCAGGTACTGCCAGACGCCCGACCAGACGTAAAGATGAATAAACGAGCCCGGTTTTTGGATGATACTCGGCGGATAGCTGGCCGACCCGGTTATCAGGCGGTAAACGGTACCGTATACACCGGTCATCGGGTTTAAAAATTGAACCAACATACCGACGACAACCACCATGGATAAGAAGTAAGGGATATATGTAACCGTTTGGACCGTCTTTTTAAAACGGGCATTTCGGACCGTATTCAACATCAGGGCCAGGACGATGGGTAACGGGAAATTGACAAGGAGCGAATAGATGGAGATACGAAGTGTATTCACGATGACACGCTGAAACTGGTATGATTTGAAAAATGTCTGAAAATGGACAAGTCCGGCCCATGGACTACCCCAGATACCTTTGCCAGGCGAAAAATTCTTAAAGGCAATCTGGATACCAAACATAGGGACATAGTTAAAGATGATGATGTATGCTATTGGGATCAGCATAAAAAGATGCAACTGGTAATTGCGTACAAACTGGCTCGTCCAGCTTTTACCCTTGTTTCGCTTCTTGCCGGCAAGCGAGACTGCACTTGACTTCATGGTATTAGCCACTCGTCTTCCTCCCTGCTTCTTAAAACATATGCCCGTGCCGTAAGCATCCGGCCGGCATGCCTGATCGTTTTGACGGGGGAGCGCCGGCATGAAGCCGTAATGTGCTTCAAGCCGAAGTCCCCCCCGTCCAGCCAACTAATTCATGTTTTCTTCTCGATCGCGCATCTGCCTAAACAAGTGCAATTGTCTTACTTGTACATTCTGTCGTAAGCGGCCTGAGACGTCTGCAGATAGGTGTCGAGACCCATATCCTTCAAGGTCTGCACATAGGCGTCCCAATCCTTTTCGATGTCCATCGCACCGGTGGCAAACAAGGCGACAGTCTCACCGATGTAGCTGTTGATCGTTGTACGCATCTCGTTGATTGCAGCCTCTTCTTCTTGTGTGAAGAGTAGCCGTTTTGCAGTCTGCTCGGGCTCAAGGCCGTTGCGGAGCTGGTAATAATTGACATTCATATAAAGCCGATGTGCTTCAGTTCCAAGGCCTTTTTCCTTGGCCTCAGCCCAGTTTGCAGCAATCGGAGCTACAGAAACGCCTGAGCTATACGTACGTGACGGTAACCCGCAGCAGAAATGGGCGTTCCAGATCGACTTGTGTGGTTCGGTTGATGTCCAAGGATTCTGGACATCGGGGATTTGAGTGTGTTTTCCGAAGTCAAGGCCCTGGGCAACGGCGCCGGCCGCCAAGTACGGGTACTTTGCCTTGAAGCCTTCCGGGTCGTCTTTGTAATAGTCCCAATGAACGCCGGGCTCACCATAACGGGTGATCAGGCTGCGTTTTTCTTCCCACCAGTAGTCGAACATGCGGAACGAGATTTCCGGATACTTGTTGTCCTTGGTGATAAAGGTGCTGAACTGGTAGTTCGGGGTGCGGGTCGGCTGATAGGTCACGCCAGCCGGACCTTTCAGGGACGGTAGCACATCCCAATTGTAGACATGCTCGTTGCCACTGGCCCAGAGGACAATGTAGTGGCCGCCGACAACACCGACGGTGTCCGTCTGTTCTGGGGTCAGGTCAACAAGAGCACGCATTTCTTCACCCGTGATCGAGAACGAAAGCTCGCTCATCAGGCCATCCTGAACGAGGCCGCGCAGATAACGCATCGCATCGCGCCACTCATCCGTTATAAACGGAGCCCAGAGGGTGCCGTCGGTCACGTTGAAATAGGAGGTCGAATACCACGGATCCCAATAAACGAAGCAGTTAATGATTTCCTGCCAGACATTGCCGCTCCAGGCCGGGCCGGCCATGAAGGGGATTTCATCTTTTTGGCCGTTCTGGTTCGGATCCTGGTCACGGAACGCGATCAGGACGTTGCGGAATTCTTCGGTCGTGGTCGGCATCTCTAACCCAAGCGTATTAAGCCAGGTGCGGTTGATGTTGGTCATGTACTGAATAACATCACCAAGGCCGTTCATATAAGCCGGGAACCCATAGAAATTCCCATCCGGTGACGTACCCAGGATCTTGATCATTTCATATTCTTCTGCATCCATATCCGCCTGGTTATACCAGAAAGTCAGGTTATCCATGTAGTCGTTAAGCGGTAGGACCACGCCATCAGCGCCGTACGAAGCGCGCTGGGCATCCGAAAAACCAAAATGTATAATGTCCGGCAGTACTTCGCCGGAAGAGACCATCAGCTGGACTTTCTGTAGCGGTTGGTCGGTGGGAAAGAGCACGAAATCAAGCTCAATGCCGCATTCATCCAAAACCATCTTGGTCATGAAGTTATCTTCATAATCAGCCACGCGTACATTTTGTTGAATACCCATAGTCAGTGTTACTTGTTCCGTTGTAACCGGGAGCTCACCAGGTGCTGTTACTTGAGGTCCGGATGCGCTGGTTGTGCCAGTTGTACCACTCGCTGTCGTGCCCTTGGTTGTGGTTCCGCCTGTCGTGGTCCCGCCCGTTGTCGTTGGTGTTTGCGTACAGCCGGCGACAATGCCCGTAACCATGCACAGGATAACCAGGATTGCTAATACAGACTTTTTCATTTTTGCCTCCTTCAGAACAATATTGTTTTGCGTGCACTCATTTTCTCGTCAACATGTGGTGGGGTATTGCACAATGAATCCAGATCTGGTATGAGCAGCCGCACAAAATCGCTACGAACAACCACCTGAACGACCACTTTCTCCGACTGGATTCTTACTTCGGATCGAGACATCCACCTCCTTTATTTTCGTCAATTTTCGTTAATCGAATGACACGGGCATAAAAAAATAGTGAATTTCGAAACTAATTTCGTACCTTTGACAATCACATTATAGGTTTCATCTTTTGTGTTGTCAATAGTTGATAAATTACGTCTTCTTTTATTTGTTTTGACTGGCATAATGCTTATTTCATAGCCATGATACGAAGCGTCAATTAAGAAAATTTTTTTCATTTTCGGAAATACTTTCTTGTGCAATGAATTGTATTGGTTGCTGGTTCGTTATTTCGCTCAAAACATGGCCATTCCAGCCGTGAAAACCGCAGCGAATCATCACACCTTGATTCTTTATGCGGAATTAGCTATACTTTTTTCGTCAAATACAGCATGTTTTTTCGATAAAACGACTCTCAGACGGACATACATGCCGTATAGAGGCGGTTGTTCGATGGAACAGCTCAGGAGGGTGTTATGGCAAAGCTCAAGGATATCGCCGCCGCGGCCGGTGTCAGCATATCCACGGTGTCCAAGGCACTGAACAACAGTAGCGAGATTAAAAAAAATACGAAAGCACGGATTGTGCGCATTGCCCGCGAACTGAACTACAACCTCAGTTCACAGCAGGCCGGTCTGCCGCTGCGCAGCGACCACACGATCGGTGTCATCTGTCCGGAAATCGACAGCAACTACTACACCCAGCTGATCAGCTCGATCGGCAGCCAGATCACCCGCAAGGGATTCAATTACACGATCGCGGTATCCGACTTCAAACAGGAAAAAGAAGAGCAGGCCCTTGAGCTTTTCGGCCACCAGGCGGTCGACGGCATTGTGTTTATTACAGAGAACAGCGGCGTGCAGAGCGCCGTCAGCAGCATCCAGGCCATCTGGCATACGCCGATTGTCCTGATCGCTTCGGAAGATGATGTCAACAGCTACGACTGCATCCATATCGACGATAACCTGGGCGTGGCAACAGGGGTCGAGCACTTGGTGCGGCTCGGCCATCGCTCGATCGCCTATATCGGCGACAACCTGACCGAAAACCGGCTGAATGCCTTCCGCACCGCGATGACCGAGCAGCAGGTACCGGTCAACGAGGCGCTGATCCACACCTCCGCCACCCGCTTTGAAGCCTGCGGATACCAGGGCATGCGCGCTATCCTGGCAGGCAATAATGTCCCGACAGCCGTTTTTGCGGCCTACGACGACATCGCCATCGGTGCGATGCGAGCCATCTACGAAAGCGGCTTATCGATCCCGAACGACATCTCCATTGTCGGCATCGACGATGTGGCGGTCTGCCCCTACCTGCACAAGGCCTTGACCACCATCACCAATCCGATCAAGGAAATGGCCATGGTATCGATCAGCATTCTGTCACGCAAAATTCAGGACAAAGATTTCACCGTCGTTCAAAATGTGGTCCTGAAGCCGATGCTGGTCATGCGTGAGACAACCGCAAAGCCGAAAGCCTAGCATCGTGTAACGGCTAAACTATTCTTTAATCATCGGATATGGCTGTTTGAGCTTGATGCGTGCATCAGCTGTTTTGAATTGCCAATCTATACTTTTCTGTCGCGCATTCCGCTCGCGGCACAACGTGGTGATCTCTCTAGGAACAGTCTTATAATCGGGTAACCGTCTTGTCTCCAGGCACTGGGTGTCAAAGCGGAACGCTTACATTCAACCCTGTTTTTACCAACGGTCATGTACCGGCGTGTCGTGGATCTCAACGCGCGAAGCGATAAGGTGCTGTACAGTGATCCCATTTTATGGGCATTGAGGTTATCCATCACAAACAGGATCGTATCAGCATCAAGGGAATCCTCATCGACAAGCCGCTTCACCTGGTACGCCCAGTCTACCTAGGTTCAATGTTCATCGACGTCTGCCTAGCGGTAGCCGCCCAACGGTTCAGGGAACATGAAGATGCTGCAGGTTACGCGACGAACATATACCGAGTCTGCCCGAAGTGGTTTTCCCCTTTCCCTTGGAATGGTTTTTCTTTTATGGTCAAACAATTGCAGATAAATCACGATGGCCATGTTGTCGATCGATTCAAATCTGCTTCTGCATCTCCTGGAGAGCCTTGTTAAAAGCACGCGCTGTTCGTGTATCACTGATCCATAGTACCAGATAAACAGTGATATCGATCACAAATATCGTGAAGCCGAGCGATACTGCCATTGAGACATCCGTGATCAAGCCAGCAGCAAATAGCAACGATATAAGTAGCACTTCGAGCAGGATAAAATGTATGATATTTCGGATGATCGCTTGTTTGAGTGATAATTCCTTTCTCGAATATTTGACCAGCAGCGGCAGTGAAGCAGCAGCACCGAATAGTAATGGTGAGAGAAACGCTTCATAGCCGAAGCGTGCCTCCGATTCGTATGAAAGGCCGATCAATGCCATGGCCGCACAGATGCAGGCAACTGAAACGAAGAAGCTCATCATGACTTTTTTTATGAGATATGTTCGAAAACTCATTTATCTGCCTCCTAGAACGGCTTGTTTCAGTGCCGGTACATACTGCCGCGAAATAATGACTTTTTCCTTGTTCTTCATGTGAGCTGTGAATCTGCCGTTCATAGCCGGACTGATTGATTCAAGCATCATCAAGTTAATGACGAAGGCTTTGGCACAGCGGATGAAATGATTGTTCTCATATGCTTGTTCAAGCTCATATAAGCGGTTTTTGAGCTCATATGTCATATGATGCGTGTTGGCAAATACCTTCTCGTCGACTGCCTCGAAGTAGATGACCTCGGATAGATTGAATTGATAGGTGCGGTCATCGACCATTCCTGACAGGACGGTACCCTTGCTGAGAGCATAGGTCCTGATACTCTCAATATCGGGCGTGATCTCAACACATTCAATCGTTGTGCACTCATCGGTCTTTTCCCTGATGCGTTTGATTTGAACTCTCATATTTGCTAACCCTTATCAGTATTCCTTCTGAATGTCCGGCGCTCCATCATTTTTTAGATAACTGTCAAAGAATTCGAGCACAACCTCATTCATGGTATTGATGCATTTACGTTCATCTACAGTTCCCGTACCGAGGACTCGCGCCAGAATTGGCGAAAACAACGGTAAATCAGTGAAGTTAAGATGGCCTGCGTCTGCAAAAACCGTCTCAAAGGCCTCAACAGCATGATGCGACGC
>JAQVSS010000201.1 GCA_028700415.1 Kiritimatiellia bacterium | reverse complement strand
GGCTGATACCCCGAACGCCCGGTACTGACGCTCTCAAACCGACGCGGATACACATCGTCGCGCCCCCGGAACAGCGTCCCGAACAGCGCGATCTTTTCTTCCGACGATGACTGACTGGTTACAGCATTCATGGAAGAGCAAACCCTAAGCACCGTTGTTTTCAGGCCAGATGCGGTTGGCGGACTTGGACGGCGAGCCGCAGTCCTGCGCTTTCGAGAATGGTTGTCAGACTAGACAATTGCGGGTTGCCTTTGTCCGAGAGCATGCGATACATGTTTTCGCGGTTGAGCTTGGTCTTTTTCGAAAGCGCAGTCATGCCCTTCGACTCGGCAATGTCACGCAACGCCATGAGAAAAGACGGTTTTCGGATTTTCCTTTGTGTTTGCGGCCGCGCCGTGTTCTTTCCGTCGTTACCTGGTTATCTCAAACGAATCCAACTTGAACGCGCAGCCGCGCGAGCCGGCGTGGAAAATGCAGTTGTCGTTCTTCGCCGTCCATTCGCCGAGATCGACCCATGTCCATTCACCCTTCGACACCGCCGCGCTCACACTCGCGGAAAGGACATCCTTGCGCACATTGCGATCGAAAAGCCCTAGCGAGACGATTGCTTTCTCTGGGGCGACCCCTTCCTCAGGCGTCACTCTCACCCGCACCCGCAGCCGGTATTTGACATCCTCATCGAACGCCGCCGAGTTATTCATGTTAAAGCTCATGAGCCACCCCGGGTCGGACTTGTGCACATGGATAACCCATCCGTCCGTCGCCCCCGCGTCGCACTCGCGGAAGATCGTCTTCGACTTCGGAAAATCGTTGTAGGTGATGAGGCCGTCCTGCACCGCAGCCTTACCGCCCGCGCCGCCGCCACTGGGCAGTTCCGCCGCCGCGAGCGCGCGCACCAGCCCTTTGTGGCGGAAGTCGTTGAGCCGCGAGGAGAGCACCACCTGACCGGGGCGCTTGTCCATCACCTCGACGATGTCCCGCGCAAGGCTGCGCATCTTCGCGAACTTCGCCTTGTCCATCGAGGAGGCGAACTTCTCCGAGACGATCACCGGCCGCCACTCGCCGCCGTGGATGTACTTCGCGAGCGCCGTGTAGTCGGCGCAGAACGCACCCCAAAAGATGTTCGACTTGACCGACGCCGATTCATCCGCCGCCGCCGCCGCCTCCTCCGCCTTCCGCCACAGCACGCGCGCCTCGCCAAGGAACTCGTCCGTCCATGGCATTTTGTCGATGGTGGTGCTGTAGATGAGCGGTGTCGCCGTCTCGTCGGCCGGCTGCCGCTCCAAAAAGTCGATGTATTCGAGGACGAACGGCGCGCCCTTGCCGTAATAGGCGTTGCAGAAGCGCTCCATCACCGGGCGCACCGGCCGGTCGGGATTCCACATCGCCTTCGACGCAAGGTATGCCTTGAGCGCGGCGAACTCCTCGCTTTGGCCGTCTTCGAGGAAGACTTTGCCCTCATGGAAAAGTTCCGTCACGCCTTGGGCGCGGTAATAGCGCGAATTCTCCCAGACCGTGCGCAGATTGTGCTGCGGGCACGGGGTCGCGCGCCAGTTTCCGGCATAGTCCCAGATCATCAGATGGTTGGAGATCTTCCGCCACTTTTCTAGATCAGAGCGAAAAGCGACGTTCTCCTTGAAGCGGCTCTCCGCCATGGGCTTAGAGAAGTCGCACTCGATCGAACACAAGAGCGGCATCACGTTGTGGCGCGGCTTCAGATTTTTAGGCGGCTTGCGTGAATACATGTAGGCGAGCGTCTCGATGACCACATCAGGATATTGCTTTTCGACCTCAGCCGCGATGCGGTTCAAAAAGTCGATCAACGCGCCCGCGTGCGATTCCTCGCGCGCGTCGATCGCCGCGCACTTCTCACACTCGCAATAGCCGTTCCAATCGTTCTGCGAGATGCCGTAATATTTGACGTTGTTCGTTTTCGATTCGTTGAAGCGGATTCGCTCGAGCGTTTTCTCGAGGACGATCTTGAAGACGTCGGGGTTGGTGAGACAGAGCTGCGAATAGCTTTTCTGGCGCTTGCCCTTGAAGAGGCTAAAGTATTCCGGATGTCCGTCGAAATATTTGTCGGGGTTGACGAGGTAGTTGAAGGTGTGGCACCAGCCAAGCGGCCCGTCGAACTTCGCATAGGAACCGCCGTGACACTCGCGGAGATGATAATGGTTGATGCGGCTGCGGGCGCAGAAATCGAGGTCAGAGCCGACCCGCCGCCAGTCGTGGACGCGGCGCGCGAACGCCGGAAGCTGCCGGCTCTTAAGATCCGACGGGATTTCGAAGACATCGGTTTTCGGGATGTCGGTGAAACCGGCATCAAGCCACGCGATGCCGCCGAAGCGCTCAAGGAGTTCATACACGCCGTAAAGAACACCGCGCTTGCCTCCGCTGACGCGGATGTCGCCGCCGACGGCTTCGAGTTCGAAGCCTTCTTCGCCAAGCGCGGGGTCAAGCTTCTCGCGATTCAAGTAAATCGCCTTGGCGGTGACCGGCGTTTTCTCACGGATCGGGATCCTGACGCCCGTCAGTCTGAATGTCCAGTCATGGAATTCATGCGCGGCGAAACGCTCGCTCGGAGAGGCCTTCGCGGGAATGACGACTGTATAGGCGGAAGCCTGGCCGCGCTCGGCGACGGTGATTCCGGTGAAGCCGTGCGCGGCCACCGCCAGCGCAAGGAGAGACAGGAGAACGGGTTTCATTTCGATCATCTTTTCTCACATCAAAATAATGATGAATCCTTTTTTGATCAACCTGAGCTTGCCGTTGGACCAGACCACCTCGCGGCCCGTCGTCGGCTCGCCGTCCAAACTGAGCGACCAACCGGACAGGTTCTCCATTCCGGAGCAGCCCTCATAAGTGCCGGGCAACACGATGGCAGTCTCGTCCCAAGCGCCCGTGATATCGAGTTTGCCTGTCGCGGCGAAGGAGAAGCCCTTGACCGCACCCATCCCGGCCGCGTCGATTTTGAGCGACTTCAATTCCACCGCGTCGTCTGTCGAGAGCGTCGCGCCTTCGGCAACCGAGACGGAAGCGACATGCTCAAGGCATGAGAACGACCCCACCTCGCCGGTCGTGCTGAACGCGTAACCGGTGCGCCCCGAAAGCGGACGCAACTGACCACTCACATACGACTTGCCGTCCGACAGCCAAAGGTTGGCGGTATAGCTGTTATAAACACTGCCGCTTATCCCGCCGGGCCCGCAGGCTCCAGGCCCGTAGACGACTCCAAGCTCGTTGGTGGCGAAGTAGTCAAGTCCGAAGCCGCCGGTTGTGCGGTTGTCGTAGATCCTGTTCCAATGGACACCGTCGCCCGAACCGTCCCATACCGCATATTTCGGCCAATTGTATACCGTCCCGTAGTTGCTGTAATTCTGAAGATCGAAATGGGTGATCGGCGGCACGCCGTTCGTAAGACGCATCACGATCGTCACCCAAGTTTTGGGGTCGTTCAAATTCGGCGCGGTCTCGAACGCGACATAGTATTTATGTGTGGTGGTTGTTGACGACGCGCCGAGTCCGGTGAAATACCCTTCGAGATCGGTGTAGACAGTGCCACCGCCGTTGTTGTCCAGCCTGTGCGTGTATCGGACAGGGGTCGCGTATGTGACTTCGCCCGGTTCAAGCCCGTAAGGGTCGGCATAGGCGTTGGTGGTCACCCCGTAAGGATAAGGGTCGTGGAGAACCGGTTTCAACTCGAGATTCTGCCGCGCGCCGGTCGCATCATAAAGGGCGAGCTCACGCATATTCACGGTTTTGTAGGTTGAGGAATAAGCCGGACCAAACTGACAGATGGAGTAGCGGAACCAGGTATAGGGCGGGTTCTCCCTCGTTTTCACGATCTTGAGCATCCCTGCCTCAACCCTCAAGTCGCCGGAGAAGGTGAGGTCACGATCGAGCGTCCAAGTCCCCGCCCCTCGCTTCACGACCGAAACTTCACCCGCGCCGTCGCTGATGTCGCCCGCCGTGTTCTCGCCCGTCCCTCCGCCGGTCAGGACGAGCGTCGGTGTCGTGCCCGTGTCGCGCGCGTTGATCCCGTAGAACTTCAACTTCGCCGAATCCGTCGCGTTGCTGAGCGTGCCGCCCTTCCCGGCGAGCGCGATCTTCCGCGTATGGCAGCCGCCGGAAAACGCACCCGCATACGCAAGCGTCGGCGCGCCGTTGATAAACGACGCGAAGGTGCTGCCGAGCGTGATGGAGTAGTCGGTGTAAAGACCTTTCTCGACGGCGAGAACGTCGTCGAGCGTCGGAATCGTGCCGAGTCCCAAGGAGCACATCTCGTTCGTATCCGCAACCGACTCGATCACGAGCGTCCCCTCCGCGACGGTGACGCCGCCGAGATGGTTGCGCGTCGGATGGTCGGCGAACCGCCACACTCCGCCGCCAGCCTTGGTGATGTGCATCGGGAAATTGGTGCCGCCGACACTCATCTGCCCCGCACCTCCCGACCAAACACACTCGTTGCGGTTCGACCCGGTGAAACAGTAGCGACGCAGATGATGCGGACAGTCTGAGTTACCGAATGGAGTCAAACTCCCGGCGAAAACAAGCCCGCCGTCGGGTCCGCCGTCGAGAAAGGCGATACTGTTCGCGGCGCTCGCATAACTTTGGAAGCCCTTGGTTGTGGTCTCACCTGTTCCGAGATAACGGAATCCGCCGCCGCTCCCATACGAAATGAGCTCACCCGCCACCCCGATCGACGACGGTTCATTGGCCGCGTAGCCGAACGATTTCAGCGAAATCGTACCGCGAGAATTCGGCCGGTATTGATCGAACGCGCCCGAAACATAACCTGCGTTAATGGTGGTGACTGCCGAAGCGGTGTTGTTCGTTCCGGAAAGGATCAGATTGCCTTGCGTCCAGATGCGGATTCTGCCGCCGACCGTGCCGGCAATCTCCGAATCGGTGTAGCCGGTGTAGGTGACGGGGACGATCTCCAGCGCGTGTCCCGCTGAGCGCGTGGTGTCATTGGTGATGAGGCTGCCCGCGGCGGCGTAAATATGATTGAAAAACATCATCGATGTGCTCGCGGGCGACTTCGGCATGAATACGGTCGCGCCATTGGAGACGGCGAGCGAACCGCCGTATTCATTGACGGTGATGTTCTCCGGGTAACGCAATGTCCCCTCCACCACCTCCGCGTTAACCGCATAGCGGTAGGCGTCGCCGGAACCGCTGAGCTCCGTGTCGGCCGGTCCCAGCACAAGTTCACCCGCCCCCTTCTTGACAAGTGTTCCGTAAAGCCGCGTCGCATCGTTATTGCCGCTCAGAACGGAATACGGCGTGACGAGCCGTGAAACGCCGTCCGCGACGGTCACGACAAGCTTCGCGCCAGAACGGGGCTTGATCTGTTGGACGGCGGAAAGAACCGCGAAGGAGCCGCTCGCGCCGTTCACCTCGAACACGGCGGCGGGCAGAATGACAACATCGTCCGCACCGGGAACGCTCTCGGCCTCAATCGTCCCAGCCTCGTCGGCGGTGTAGCTCGCCGAGACCGTGAAATCGGTAGCGCCGGGCTTGAGATAAAAATCGGCGGCCTCCAAAGAAACGCCCGTCAACGCAAGCGCGACAAAAATTGAAAGCGTTTTCATTTACCCTACCTTTCGGCGATTTTCTGCAGCGACGAGATTAGATGTGTTCCTAACTTGTACATAACAACATCATTTTCTTCCGACATTGTCAACGGGGAAAAGTTGTGGGGAGGGACCGCGTGCGGAACTTGGAGACACGCTCTAACCCGCGCACCCCTAACACCGGCCGATTGCAGCCGGTCAGGGACAAGAAAGATTCGGTTGTGCTCTCGCGTTAGGAGGTACCAGCAGCCGCGGACGGCACAGAGGCCGTCCCTCCAGTCATCCAAAACTTCAGCGTTCGGCGTTCGGGGTTCATTTCGCTTCAGGGCCAGCGTCCGACCTGCTCCGCTTGCGGAACTGGCTCATGGTCAGCCCCGTCTGCTGCTTGAACACGCGCTTGGCATGCAGCTCGGACTGGTATCCGCACTGTCCGCTGATCTGGCCGATCGGCAAAACCGTCTCGCACAGGAACGTTTTCAGGCGTGCCAGCCTGACCTGCTGGATTTCTTGGAGAATCGAGTGCCCCACATGCTTGCGGAACAGCACCTCGGCCAGACGTCGGGAGACGCCCATGTTGCGCGCGATATCCGGCACGCTGATCGCCTCGCACGCGTTCAGCCGGATGAATTCCAAACCGCGGAGGTAACGCCGGTCGACGTCGCGCGCGAAGCGGCTCGATTCCCGCACAACAATCCGCTTGATACCGTAGAAGCGGTTCTGGGGCTTGCGCACCGTCCGCCGCATGAGCTGTTCGAGCAGGGAGGCCGCCTCGTAGCCGCCGGCCTCGAAGTCGGGCTGAATGCTGGAAAGCGTGGGCGACGTGTTCTCGCACACGAGCTCATCGTTGTCGACCCCGAGCAAAGCGATGTCCCCCGGCACATTGAGTCCGGCCAGTTGGCACGTCTCCAGCACCTGCCGCGCCCGCGCGTCATCGGCCGCCAAAATCGCCACCGGCTTGGGAAGACCGAGCAGCCAGCGCGTGAGCCGCTTCTGGTCGAGCGTCCAATCCTTGCGCTCCCCGGGCGTGAGCCTGCGGTACACGGCACACGCGAACCCGGACCGCGCGAGACACTCCTGAAAGCCCCGCCCCCGCTGCACCGACCACTCCCACTCATGCGTGCTGGGCACATAGGCGAAATGAAGGAACCCCTGTTTCAGGAAAGCCTTCGCGCCCGCTTCCCCGACCTCCCCGGAATCGTTCATGATGAACGACGCCTTGGCGACGCACTTCCGGTAAAGCGCCGGCGAATCCATCACCACGGTCGGCACCCCGGCGGGAGCCACGAAGCGGATCGCTTCGGGCATGCGGGAAACGATCATGCCGGTCACACCCCAGACCTTCAGGTTGATGAGTTGCCGCTCGCCCACGCAGTTCTCGACCAGATGGATGTTCCACGGCGTGTGCAGCCGCATATAGCGCAGGATGCCCTGAAACTTGTCGCGCCCGGCCTTCTCGCCGGTGGCGAGGAACAGCACCACGTTGGGCGTTTTCTGGAAACCTTTCTTCATGCGTGTCTGAATCATACCTCTTTTTTTCAGCCTTTCAAAGGAGTGTCTGCGCAAAATGCAAGCTTTTTTATGCGCATGATGTCAGCACATCCTTGGTGATTTGTGTTATGGTATTCACAAAACGAAAACGTTGTTTGTACCGGTTACGCAACCGCTCACAAGAGGAGAATGCGATGTCCACTTTATCAAGAAGGTCTTTTTCCGTCGGCGCGGGGGCGCTGGCGACCGCCCCCACTGTCATCTTCGGCCAAGCCCGCCGCGTGTTCAAGTTCGCCTTGGTCGGTTGCGGCGGACGCGGCAGCGGCGCCGCGCGGGATTTCACCCAGGCGGCTGAACGGATGGGGCATCAGGCCGTGCTGGTGGCGGCCGCCGACTTTTTTCCCGAGAAGGCTGCCGTTGTCTGCAAATCGCACGGATGCGATGTGAAATACGCCTTTGGCGGCGCCAACGGCTATAAGAAAATCATGGATACCGATGCCGAAATCGTGTTGTTGGCGACGCCTCCGGTTTTTCGGGCGCGGCACGCCGAAGCGTGCGTCAAGGCGGGCAAGCATATCTTTGCCGAGAAACCCGTGGCCACCGATCCCGCCGGCATCCGGCATTTTCTGCGTGTTGTTGAGGCAGCCAAAGCCGTCAAGCTGTCAATCCTGTCGGGCACATGCCACCGCCACAACAACAAGGCATTACGCATGATCGGGCCGG
>JAQVSS010000200.1 GCA_028700415.1 Kiritimatiellia bacterium | reverse complement strand
AGGTCGATGGCCGCATCCCGCCTGGCTGCCCGCTGGATTTGCTCCGCGGTGCCCAGCACAATATGCCGGGCGATGCCGCCATAGGCATGGGCCAGGTTCTGAACCTGGATGACAATCTCGATGTCCGCCTGGTCGGCGTAAAAAAAATAAGGCTTGGGATGCAGGTAGACAGGTGCCCGATCGGCGAAACGGCCATTAACCTCAAGCAGTTGACCGTTGACCCAAACGGCGAACTCCGTGTAGATTTCCGGTAATTTTAAGCCATAAAGCCTGACTGCGCCGTCTGTCCTTACCGTCAGATGGTACGTGGCGCGGCCAAACGACGGCAGATCGAAAGACCGGCTGTTGGACCAGACAGACGGCAGCGCGGCAGGTCCGGTCGGTCTATGTCCGCCGATGCTTTCCGGCGGCAGCAGGGCGTCCCAGTAAAAAGACCAGGGGCCATCCAGCGTAACGCTGCCCTGTCCGGAAAAATCCCAGCCGGCAAGATCCATTTGTCCGGAAGCCGAACCCGACGGATCCAAAACAACGCCGGTGCAACCGGCAAGCGAAACGGTGAATGAGATAACCACTAAGATGATCAGCAACTGATTACGCACAAGGTGAACCTCTGAAAAAAACTAGCAAAAAAAGCATATCAGAAAGACAGACATGCGTATATAGGGCATTTTGCATCAGCACAAGGCTTTTCGGGCTGGTTTAATTCTTTTTTAATTCCCGTGTGTTAAGAACGAATATGTTGCAGAAGAATGGGATCAATAGCGATATGACAGATGCATCCAGGAGGTCATAATGGGAAGAATACGGCATAGCCAGGGTTTATTGCGGGCATTCCTGCTGCTGGCCAGCTTCATAATATTATCGCTGGCCATGGCACCCATGCCGGTTGCGGCCGTCATGGGCACGGATTTTGGCTTCGAAAGCGGGCTGACCGGCTGGAGCACATACGGAAATGTCAGCGCCGGGTCTGGTGGCGACTATCAGGCCGGATCGAACATCTGGACCGTCAATCCGTACGAGACGCAAATGGCGGTGGTCGTTCCCTCCGGAAACAGCGGCGTTTTCACAACCGTCGCAGACGCGCTGGGGCTTTCGGCATCGAGCCGGTCGTATCTGACGACCACGTTCCCAAACGTCACCAACATGGCTTACATCTATGCGGATATCCCGCTGGCGGCCGGCGAATCCTTCACCATGGCCTGGAACTACGTCGCGACCGATTATGCGCCGTATAACGACGCGTCGTTCTGTTCTCTGGTCAACCTGAATGACGCGGGCGACGTTCCGCTGGTTAACGGCTTCAATGCCGAAGTCAGTATTCTGGGCGCGACCGTCACAGGTACGGGCAACTATTCAACAGGCGACTACGGCAGCACCGGCTGGCAAACGGCTACTTTTCAAGCGGCCGGTGCCGGCACGTACCGGTTGGGCTTTACGGTATTTAACCTGACAGACACACAGTACACGCCCTATTTGTTTGTCGACAAGGAACCGGGCGCGACACTCAAGAACGGCGTGCCGTTCAACCCGGTTCCGCCGGACGACGACCCGCCGCCGCCACCGGTGACGGTTGCGCCCTCGGTCACGACCGGCACCGCGTCGGCCATCACGGCTGTTTCTGCGTTTGTGAGCGGTCATGTAACCAGCGACGGCGGTGAGCCGGTCACGGAGCGCGGTATCGTCTTTAGCCTGGTTCCGAACCCGACGACAGCCAGCAGCAAGGCGGCCGGCGGCAGCGGCACGGGTCTGTTTTCCGCCCAACTGACCGGCCTTGCGCCCGGAGCAACTTATTACGCTCGCGCCTACGCGATCAATGTCAAGGGGACGTCGTACGGTGACACGATCAGCTTCACGACCGTTCCGCCGGCCCCGACGGTCGCTGCGGCGACCGCTGTCACGGCAAGCGGCTTCACAGCAAACTGGACCGCTGTCGCCGGCGCGACAAGCTACCGCCTGGACGTCGCGACGGACAGCTCTTTCTTGCACCTGGTCAGCGGCTACGCCAACCTGGATGCGGGCAGTGCGACTTCCCGGACGGTCAGCGGCTTGGCCGCAGCGACGCCCTACTATATCCGGGTCCGCGCGACCAATAGCGCCGGAACCAGCCCGAATTCCAACACGGTCACGGCGACGACCGCCAAAGCGGACCAGGCAATCTCGTTTCCACCCCTTGCCAGCCGCACGTACGGCGATACCGATTTCAATCCCGGCGCGACAGCGACCTCGGGCCTGACCGTGACCTACACCAGTTCCAATCCACAGGTCGCCACGATTGTCGCCAACCAGGTACACATCGTCGGCCAGGGTACGACCACGATAACAGCTGCCCAGACGGGTAACGGAAGCTGGAATCCTGCGCCGGATCAGGCACAAACCTTAACGGTTCTGCGCAAGACGTTGACCCTTGCCGGCACCCTCGCCGCGTCGGATAAAACCTACGACGGGACAACGGCAGTAATTGTGACCGCCAACGGGCTCAGCCTGGTTGGCCTGGTAGGGGATGACCAGGTCACGGTCAACCCGGTCGGCACATTCAGCGATAAGAACGCGGCACCGGGCAAAACGGTCAGCCTGACGGCTGCGACCAGTCTCAGCGGTACGGACAGCGAAAACTACACATTAAGCCTGGCAGGCGCTCCGGCCGGACAGGCCGCCATCTTGCAGCGCCTGCTGACACTGAGCGCGTTTCACGCCGATGACAAGATTTACGATGGAACCGTCGCCGCTTTCGGAACGGGTTTCGAGGATGACCGGATTTCAGGCGACGACCTAACCTTCTCATATGCCGCCGCCTTTTCCGATGCTGACATCGGGGTTGCAAAACCAGTCACCTTCAGCGGTATTGCTATCAGCGGCGGCCTGGACGCGATGAACTACACGCTGGCTGATGCCAGCGGCAGCACCCAGGCGACGATCGAGCGCAAGAACCTGCACATCACCCTCGTCGACAAGAGCAAGACATACGGCCAGATTGATCCGCTGTTCGAGGCAACCTACAGCGGATTCGTCAGCGGCGAAGGTCCGGAAACGCTCGGCTCGGTGGTCCTCTACCGGGTTGGCGGCGAAAACGCCGGGACGTACACGATCAGCTACATGATCTGGGATGAGCTGGCGCACAATTACACCCTGATCGAACATGAAGGCACGTTCACCATCGAAACGAGGGCCCTGACCCTTGTCAATCGCCAAGCTGAGGACAAAGTCTATGACGGCACCCGAGCAGCGTCTGCTTCAGCCACGCTGTCCGGCGTCCTGCCCGGAGACAATGTCGGCCTGCAGCTCAGCGATATTCTGTTCGACACCAAGCATGCCGGTACCGGGAAGAGTGTCAGCGCGACCCAGATCCTGACCGGTGCCCAGGCGGACAACTACAGCCTGACACCAGCCGTCCCGTTCGCGACAGCCGCTATCGACAGCCGGCCGCTTGAGCTCAGCCAGTTCAGCGCGGACGACAAGGTTTATGACGGCACGACCGATGCGACCTACACATACCAGGCTGACCAGCTGCCGGGCGACGATCTTGTTTTCGACCTAACCGCCGCATTCTCCGACAGCCAAGCCGGCGAAGACAAGCGGGTGACCTTGACTGTCGACAGCCTGGGCGGTACAGACGCCGCCAACTATACCTTAACGACACCGGAACTGACCGACACGGCTTCGATCAGCCCGGTAACGTTGACTGTCACAGGCGCGTTGGCGATGGACAAGACGTACGACGGAACGCGTGCGGCCGAGGTTAACGGCGCTGTCCTGCATGGGGTTCTGGCCGGCGATTCGGTCATCCTGGACCAGGCGACCAGCGGCCTGTTCGAACAAAAGGCAGTCGGCAGCAATCTGAATGTGACAACCAACATGACGTTGACGGGTGAAGACAGCGGCAACTATGTTCTATCGCAGCCTGTCCTGAACAAGGCGACCATATTTCAGCGTGTGGTTTTTGTCATAGGCGCCGTCGCTCAGGATAAGGTGTATGACGGCACCTCGATCGCGACGATCACCGGCGCGCAGCCCATCGGCCTGATTCCGGGGGATGACGTGGCCCTGGTCAACAGTGACATCGGCCTTTTTCCCCAGCTGAGCCCGGGATCAGGACTGCCGGTGTTCCCCCTGATGAGCCTTTCCGGTTCGGACGCACCCAATTACGCGCTCATGCCGCCCATGCTGAACAACGCTTCGATCCTGCCCCGAACATTGGTGGTTCGAGCGGAAGACAAAGAGAAAATCTATGGGCAGATCGACCCGCCCCTGACCGTAAGCTATACGGGATTTGCACCGGACGAGGATGTGTCGGACCTCTCAGGCAGCCTGATCGTCTGGCGTCAGACCGGTGAAAATGCCGGCAGCTATGAGATTCGCCTGGGATCTACCCTCAGCTCGCTAAACTACACCATCCAGATCCAATACGGATCGCTGACGATCCAGCCCCGTGCTCTGACTGTCAGCGGCGCGACCGCGTCTGACAAGGTTTATGATGGAACCCCGGCAGCCTCGGTGAGCGGTGCTGTCCTCCAAGGTGTCCTGGAGCAGGACATCGGACAAGTCAGCCTGGTACAGGACACGACAGGCCAGTTTAACCAGACAGACGCCGGAAACGACATCGCGGTCGTGACCAGCATGGCGCTGACCGGGACAAAATCCGGCAATTACTCGCTCGAACAGCCCGGTCTGTTCGCCGATATTCTGCCGCGCCCGATCACGGTCACAGCCGACGCCGAAAACAAGACTTATGGCGATGCCGATCCTGAACTGACATGGCAGCTGACTGCAGGCAGCCTGATCGGCACAGACGCGCCGACCGGGACACCAAGCCGGGAAACCGGTGAAGACGTTGGCGAATACACCGTCTCACAGGGCAGCCTGGACTTCGGCGACAACTATGCGGTTAGCTTTGCAAACAGCAAACTGACCATAACAGCCCGCCCGATCACGGTCACAGCCGACGCCAGGAGCAAGACCTACGGCGATGCCGATCCTGAACTGACCTGGCAGGTGACCGCCGGCAGCCTGGTCGGTACAGACGCACCGACCGGCGCATTAAGCCGTGAAATCGGTGAAGACGTTGGCGAATACACCATCTCACAGGGCAGCCTGGACTTCGGCGACAACTATGCGGTTAGCTTTGCAAACAACAAACTGACCATAACAGCCCGCCCGATCACGGTCACGGCAGATAGCCAGAGCAAGCCCTACGGCGATGTCGATCCCGAGTTGACATGGCAGGTGACCGCCGGCAGTCTGGTCGGTACAGACGCACCGACCGGCGCATTAAGCCGGGCCGACGGTGAAGATATTGGCGCCTATGCCATTCTTCCGGGCAGCCTGGCCTTCGGCAGTAATTATGCGGTTAGCTTTGAAAGCAACAACCTGACCATAACAGCCAGGGCGATCACGGTCACAGCCGACCTCAAGACCAAGATCTACGGCAACACCGATCCCGAACTGACCTGGCAGGTGACCATCGGCAGCCTGGTCGGCACAGACGCGCCGACCGGGACGCTGAGCCGCGCAGCCGGTGAAGCTGTCGGTGGCTATGCCATCGAGCAGGGCAGCCTGGATTTCGGCGACAACTACACCGTTGCCTATGTCAGTAATAACCTGACGATCACGGCCCGTCCGATCACGGTCACGGCCGATAGCCAGACCAAGACCTACGGCGATGCAGATCCCGATCTGACCTGGCTGGTGACCGCCGGCAGCCTGGTCGGCACAGACGCACCGACCGGGAAACTGAGCCGTGTGACCGGTGAAGACATCGGTGACTATGCCATCTTGCCGGGCAGCCTGGACTTCGGCGACAACTATGCGGTTAGCTTTGCAAACAACAAACTGACCATAACGGCCCGCCCGATCACGATCACGGCCGACGCCAGGAGCAAGACCTACGGCGACATCGATCCCGAACTGACCTGGCTGGTGACCGCCGGCAGCCTGGTCGGCACAGACGCACCGACCGGGAAACTGAGCCGCATGACCGGTGAAGCTGTCGGTGACTATGCCATTTCACAGGGCAGCCTCAATTTCGGTGACAATTATGCGGTCACCTATGTCAGTAACAATCTGACGATCTCGGCCCGTCCGATCACGGTCATGGCTGATAGCCAGAGCAAGACCTACGGCGATGCCGACCCCGAACTGACCTGGCAGCTGACCGCCGGCAGCCTGGTCGGCACGGACACGCCGACCGGGACGCTGAGCCGCGCAACCGGTGAAGATGTCGGTGACTATGCCGTCGAGCAGGGCAGCCTGGATTTCGACGACAACTATATGGTCACCTATGTCAGTAACAATCTGACGATCTCGGCTCGCCCGATCACGGTCACGGCCGATAGCCAGAGCAAGACCTACGGCGATGCCGATCCCGAACTGACCTGGCTGGTGACCGCCGGCAGCCTGGTCGGCACAGATGCACCGACCGGGAAACTGAGCCGTGTGACCGGTGAAGACTTCGGTGGCTATGCCATCGAGCAGGGTAGCCTGTATTTCGGCGACAACTATAACGTTACCTTTATTGGCAGCGACCTGACGATCACGGCCCGGTCGATCACGGTCACAGCCGACCTCAAGAGCAAGACCTACGGCGATGCCGATCCCGAACTGACCTGGCAGGTGACCGCCGGCAGCCTGGTCGGCACAGATGCACCGACTGGGAAACTGAGCCGCATGACCGGTGAAGATGTCGGTGACTATGCCATCTTGCCGGGCAGCCTGGATTTCGGCGACAACTATACGGTTAGCTTTGTAAGCAGCGACCTGACGATCACGGCCCGGTCGATCACGGTTACGGCAGATAGCCAGAGCAAGACCTACGGCGATGCCGATCCCGAACTAACCTGGCAGGTGACCGCCGGCAGTCTGATCGGTACGGACGCGCCGACTGGGACGCTGAACCGCGCAGCCGGTGAAGACGTTGGTGAATATGCCATTTCACAGGGCAGCCTGGCCTTCGGCGACAACTATGCGGTTAGCTTTGCAAGCAACAACCTGACCATAACAGCCAGGGCGATCACAGTTACAGCTGACGTCAAGACCAAGGTTTACGGCGATGCCGACCCCGAGCTGACCTGGCAGGTGACCGACGGCAGTCTGGTCGGAACCGACGCGCCACTTGGCTCCTTGAGCCGTGAAGCTGGCGAGGACGTCGGTGTCTACACCATCGAGCAGGGCAGCCTGGCCTTCGGCGGCAACTATTGTGTCAGTTTTGTCGGCAGCGACCTGGCGATTGCCAGCCGGAGCCTGACTATTCAGGCCGTTTCCTGCAGCAAGACCTACGGCGATGCCGATCCGGCCTGGCAGGTTATGTACGAAAATCTGGCATCCTGGGACTCAGAGGCGGTTGTTCAGGGGCTTGGCCTGGCGCGCGCACCGGGCGAAGCGGTCGGAAGCTATGTGATCAGCCCATCCGGTGCCACGGCCGATAATTATACCGTCATCATGCTAAGCGGCACACTCACCATCGACAAACGGCCGTTGACGATAACCGCCGCCGCCCAAACCAAGGGATACGGCACAGCCGATCCGGCGTTCAGCTATGCCTTGACCGCCGGCAGCCTGATCGGGGATGACAGCCTGACCGGGGAGCTTTCTCGTGAATCGGGTGAAAATGTCGGCAGCTATGACATCTTGCAGAACAGCCTGACGGCCGGCGGCAATTACCAGATTACGTTCGTCGGAGCCGAGTTGACCATCACCCCCTATGCTGAACCGCTCTTGCACGGTTCTGTCGCTAATGGCCATGATCCGGACAACAGCGGGCAAATCAGCTTTGTTGCCGAATCGGATGACGGTTATGCCTTCGCCTACTGGT
>JAQVSS010000020.1 GCA_028700415.1 Kiritimatiellia bacterium | reverse complement strand
ACGAAACCACATACGGGGATCTGACCGGCGTGACCGCCGCGGGCTACGACAGTCAGGGCCGCGCCATGTTCTGGGCCGACGCGCTCGGCAACACGGTCTTCACCGGTTACGACAGCCTCGGTCAGACGCTGTCGCTTTCCGGCGCGACGTACCCCGTGCAATACGCGTACGACACGGTCGGCCGGCAGACTGAACTGGACACCACCCGCGACGGTCTGGCATGGGACAAGACCCGTTTCCTGTTCGACGGCGCGACCGGCCTTCTCACCAACAAGGTGTACGCGGACGGCACGCGCGTGGTTTACGCGTATACGGCTGCCGGACGCCTCGCCACACGTGTCTGGGCTCGGGGCGTCGAGACGGACTACAGCTACGACACGCTCGGTCAACCGCTCACCGTCGACTGTCCCGGAACCTGGTACGACGTGTACTACGCATACGACGTTTTCGGGTACGCATCGTCCTCGTCCAACTCCTTCGCGCGGTACGAATACGCGAACAGCCTTTCAGGAACAGCCACCAACGAGACCGCCGTGATTGGGCTAACGTCTTCACGCTGGGGAGAGGGCTTGACGGGCACAACCGGGTTGTCGCCCTGGTCGTGGAAGGGACGGAGACCGCATACGGGTACGATGCGGAGAGCCGTGTGGAGAGCGTCACGCGTCAGGAAGCGGCAACCGTATACGCCTACACGAACGGTCTGCCCTTCGGGTATACGCTGACGCTCACCAACGGCAACACGGTTACCCGCGCACTCGCACGCGATCCTTACAGGCGGCACCTGATCGTCTCGGTCAGCAACCTTTTCAACGGCGTGTTCATGCGCGGAGTGGAATACGGGCACGACTTGATCGGTCGGCGCGAGGGACGCGTTGACGCTTCTCCCGCCGCGTCCGTGACCAACACGTTCGTCTACAATATCCGCGCCGAGGTGACGAACGCCCTGTTCGGCGCGTATGCATCCACCTACAGCTACGACACCATCGGAAACCGCGTCTGGTCTGTCGAGAACGCCGTCACCAACACGTACACCGCCAATAACCTCAACCAGTACGCGGCGTTCACATACGATGCCGACGGAAACATGCTCGCCGACGGCGAACGGGCTTACGTCTGGAACGCGGAAAACAGGATGGTTGTCGCCACGCCCCTGAACGCGACCAACGGTTCCGAGAGGGTGGTCAGCCGGTACGACCATATCGGAAGGCGCGTCATGAAGCGCGTGGATGTGTTGACCGGTTACGAGCCACCGTCCGGCAGTCCGCCCATGCCCGGGGATCCCGGCGAGTGGGTAGAGGAGCGGACGCA
This sequence comes from Kiritimatiellia bacterium, assembly GCA_028700415.1. Classification (GTDB taxonomy): domain Bacteria; phylum Verrucomicrobiota; class Kiritimatiellia; order RFP12; family UBA1067; genus JALHET01. The sequence goes on along the minus strand of JAQVSS010000020.1, from coordinate 28,955 downwards.
CACCTTCTTTTACGACGGATGGAACCCCGTGTTGGAAACCGTCGTTCACACGAACGGCACGGTGGACAGGATCGAATACGTCTGGGGGCTCGACCTGTCCGGCACGCTGCAGGGCGCGGGCGGCGTGGGCGGGCTTCTCTTCGAAAAGAGGAACGGGCAGATCTATGAGGGCGTTTTTTTTCAGCGGGCGTTTTTTTCTTGCTTCCTTTTAGGCAGTAGTGGTTATATTGAAACATACGGATTTCGACATTCTTTGACCGTATGACGCTGTGTTTAAAAGGAGGTGCGCATGAAGCCCAAGCAAAGCGTGGTCGGAAGAGGGGCGGGGCTGGAGTATCCGCGGAACCGTGTGTTGGCGGTTGGTGCGATGTGGGGGTGGTTTGCGGCGGCGGGGACGGTCTACTGGGATTTCAACGCGCTTGAACCGGTGTCGAACAGCGCGGTGGATGTGGCGGTGGGGGGCGTCGCACGCGTGAACGGCGGCACGTCGGATGAGTTGTCGGGGCAATCGCCTTCCGTAAATTATACCGCCGCCTCGGGGCTGACCAACCTACAGGCGGCCGCACATGCGGGAAGCTTTTCGACGAATGACTCGACGTGGTTTGAAGTGACGCTGACACCCGGTGCGGGGTGTGTCATAAGCGTGACGAATCTGGCCTTCGGTATGCGGAGCACAACGTCCGGTCCGGTCGCCTACTGCGTGCGTGCGGATACGGACCGTTACGCTTCTGATCTTGTCGTCGGGTTGATCGCGACAGACGGCGAATGGGTGTTGAGGGAACATGCGGTGGCTTTCCGTTCGGCGGTGCCGGGGGAACCCGTCACGCTGCGGATATACGGATATGGGGGAACATCGTCCAGCGCCGGCAACTGGAGACTCGATGATCTAAGGATGGACGTCGAGGCGGTTGAGTCCGGTCCCGGTGCCACCCCGCCCGTGATTGCGCCGGTGTTGCCACGCGTAACTCGGGTGGGCGAAACGCTCGTGTTTGCGCTGACCATCACCGCGACGGACGGCGACACAGTGACCGGAACGAACGTGACGGCGTTGTCAGAGGTGTCGGGCGTGTGGGGGTTGGATGCCGGGGTGTTCTGCTATGCGCCAGCGGGGAGCGACGTGGGCGAACGGCAATTTGCCTTTACGGCCTGGGACAAGGACGGCACAAACACTCCCGTCACGGTTTCGGTGACGGTGCGGTACGCGCAGGCGCCGGCCGTGAGGATGACCGTGCCGTTGGGAATTCACACGCAAAAGTTTGACGGCTTGTCCTTGAATGGCGACGACAACGTATGGGACGATGCGGCGGAGCCGTTACTGGCTTGGTACGCCTGTTTAGGGAATATGCCGCCGAAGGCCTACAAAGCGGGTAAGGGTACGGAGACTGCAGGTGCGCTTTATGCCTATGGCGCCGAAGGGAACCCCGACCGGGCCTTGGGTGCCATTGCTTCAGACGGCACAGGAGACATCCGGTTTGGGGTGGCCTTTACGAATGAGACGGGATGCCTGATCACCAACGTGACGGTCACCTATGCGGGAGAGCAATGGCGGTGCGCGAGCAACGATGTGCAATCGCTGGTTTTCGGGTATTGCGTAACCAATGCGGTCATCCCCCTTGCACAGGCGGTTTACGAATGGCTCCCGGCTTTGCGTTTTGATGCGCCCCATACGACCGGCATGAAAGCCGGCGCGGTGACGGGCGAGGGGTACACCGTGACGGCGTCCCTGCCGGTGACTGTGCCGGCCGGAGGTACCGTCATCCTTTGTTGGGAGGACAAAAACGATGTGGGGACCGATCATGGTTTGGCCGTCGATGATTTGGCCGTTTCATGGGCAGCCGACCGGACGTCCCTGGCGCTACGTGCAAGCGTGATGCTTTTGAAATAGTGCGGTTCTGTTAACGTTGCGAGGGGGCCGGGCTTTCGCAGGTGGCGGCGGGGGACGGTGCCGGGATGGCAGGCAGCAGCAGAGAGAAGGTTGTGCCTTTGCCTGGTTCGGACGTCAGCAGGATCTCGCCGTTGTGTTCCTTGATGATCGAGCGCGTGATGCTCAGGCCAAGCCCCGTGCCTTTGCCGTGGGGTTTGGTTGTGAAGAAGGCCTTGAAGACCTGCTCTTTTTTCTCTTCCGGGACACCTTCGCCCGTGTCCCGGACTGCGCAACACCAGTGGGGTTTGCCGCCGGTGGACTGCGGGGTGATGTCGAGGGTCAGTTCGCGCACGTCGGTTTGGGACATGGCGTCGCAGGCGTTGGAGAGCAGGTTGAGAAACACCTGTTCGATTTGGTTGCGGTCGCCGAGGATCCAATGTTTGGCCTTGACGACTGCGCCGCGCACGCGGATGTTGTTTGTCCTGATCCGGTGTTCGAGGATCAAGAACGCGTCTTGGATGGGGTCGAAGAGGTCGATGGCCGTGTGCTGGTCTTTGACGCCGCGCGCGAAATCGCGCAGGCGGGTCGTGAGGTGCCGCATCGTCGAGGCGGCACCGCTGATCTTATCGCTGTAGCGAGAGGTTTGTTTGCGCAACTCTTCCTGCGGGAAGTCGGGCTTGTTGGCCATTTTTTTCAAGAGGGCGGCGGCGACGATGACGGCCATCAGCGGATTGTTGAGGTCGTGGGCCGCGCCAGCCGCCAGTTCGCCGATGGCGGCGAGCCGTCCCGCGTGGATCAGGCTGTCCTGCATTTCCTTCAGCTTGCGGAGGTCGCGCGAGATTGAGAACGTCCGTGCGAACGCGCTGTGGCCGTCGCACTGGACAACCGTCCGGATCTCGACGGGTATCCGCGTGCCGTCTTTCGCCAGGAAAAGGCTTTCGACGCGCTTTACCCCGGTCCTCTTCACCTCCCGGAAACCCTGTTCGACGGCATCGAGAATCTCGGGCGGGTAGAGTTGACGGATGTTCATGCCGCACAGCTCATCTTTCGCGTAACCGAGCAACTGCGTGGCCATGCGGTTGACGTAGACGATGTTTCCCGCCCCATCCAGCGAATGGATCATGTCGGGGAAATCTTCAATGAGGGAATTGAAGAGGCCGACCGCTCCAGCCGGTTTGTCATCTGCATGAAAGGACATGGTGTGCCCCTTTAAAATCTCATCCCCCTGATCAGGGCTAACTGAAATGGAGCTTTCGCATCAGCCGCGCCAATGCCCAGACCGACGCCGCGGAAAGGACCACCATGACGCACCCGAGCAGGGTGCGGCCATAAAGCAGATACCCCACGCCGAACAGCGCGGTCCAGATCATGAAGCATCCCGTCATCATGCACAGCAGGCCGACCGGCACATTCCAGCCGCCGGGGTCGGACTCCACCGCCACGCCTGCGGCGCGTGCGGCGGCCTCGATCTTTTTCCAGCCGGGGCCGCCGGGACGGACCTTGCGGCAGAACTCGATCAGCGTGTGCTCGTCTTCAGGTTTCGTCAGATACGTCACCGCAACCCATGCCGCGGTTGTGACGAGGATGCCGGCAATCAGCTTCCACGACGTGAAATCCATCACGCGGAACCAGCCCGCACTCTCCATCGCGGCCTCCAGCCCCAGCGGGGCGGCACCGAACTGGAAGAAGCACGCAACCAGGAACGAGATCACCATTGCGGTCACCTCGCTCCACATGTTCATCCGCCACCAGAACCAGCGCAGGATATAGAGCAGCCCGGTGCCTGCGCCGACCTGCAAGAGCAAATGGAAAATGGTTTTGACGGTGGTCATGTGGAACGCGATGAACGCCGAGATCAACAGCATCACCAGCATGGTGATCCGTCCGACCAGCACCGCGTGTTTGGGCGTCGCCTGCGGGCGGATGAAACGCAGGTAGACGTCCTGCACCACATACGACGAGCCCCAGTTGAGCAGCGTGGCCACGGTGGACATGTAGGCCGCGATCAGCGAGGCCACGATCAGTCCCTGCCAGCCGCTCGGCATCCGGGCGACCATGCCGGGGTAGGCGATGTCGTGCCCGAGATACTGGTCATCGACACTCGGGAACTCCCGCGCCAGCGAGCCCACGCCGCGCGCGTCCGCCTTGCGCTGACGCACGGTCTCCCGCATCTCCGCAGGCAGCGCCGCCTTGTCGGTGTCGTACTGCTGGACCTCTGCCGCATGGCCGGACAGCCACGCCTTCGAGGCATCCTGTTCGGGTTGCGGCGTGATCGGGAACATCACCATCGACACGAACGCCACAAGGATCCAGGGCCAGGGGCGCACCGCATAGTGCAGCACGTTGAAGAGCAAGGTTCCCACGACCGCATGGCGCTCGTTCTTCGCGGACAGCATCCGCTGCGCCACAAACCCGCCGCCGCCCGGCTCCGCGCCCGGATACCAGACGTTCCACCACTGGACGGCCAGCGGCAGGATCATAACCGTCATCAGCGTCGAAAGGTCGTGGGTGGCCGGCTGAATCAGCGACAGTTTGCAAGCCACCGCGGGATGCGTGAACAGCTCGTGCAGCGAGGTGATCCCGTCCGCCATGCCTGAGTTGACCGCATACACGGCCGCGAAAACCGCGCCCCCCATGGCCACCGAAAACTGATAGAAATCGGCCCACATGGAGCCCGTCAGCCCGCCCAGCGTGGCGTAAATCGCGACCCCCGTCATCGAGTACAGGAGGGACATCTCCGGCGACAGGCCGAACATGATCTGGCCGATCTTGATGGCCGCCAGCGAGACCCCGCCCAAGCAGATCAGATTGTAAATGACGCCCAGATAGATCGCGCGGATACCGCGCAGGGCGGCGGCCGACTTTCCGCTGTACCGGAGTTCATAAAACCCGAGATCCGTGTTCAAGCCCGAGCGCCGCCAGAGTTTGGCGTAGACGAAGACCGTCAACATGCCGGTCAGCAGGAACGCCCACCACACCCAGTTGCCCGCCACGCCGTTCAGGCGGACGATCTCGGTGATCAGGTTCGGCGTGTCGCACGAGAACGTGCAGGCCACCATTGAAACGCCCAGCAGCCACCAGGGCATATTTCTTCCCGAAAGGAAAAAAGACTCCGTGTCCTGTCCCGCGCGTTTGGCCGCCCATGAACCGACCACAACGACGGAGGTCAGGAAAACGAAAATAATCAACGCGTCCAACCATGTGATGGTGATCATGCGGCACTCCCTGATTTGAAGAAGACAAAAAAAAGAATATTGAATGCCGGGGAGTTTCAGCTCCCCGCTCTTCCAATATTACCGATATTCCATAACAGTAACTTCCGTAACACGAACCGGAGCGAACCACGCGTCCCCTAAACCTGACAACGAGACATTCCGGAACCCAACCTTTGCAATCATTAGAGCGGAGAAGGCCGAAAGTGTCAATCCCTGATTTCAGCCCGAACGGGGTTCGGGAGTTCCTCATAAGGTTGCCCTTACCCGTCAGAAAGGGTAAGATACAGGCAATTTGGACCTGTGCCCTGCCGGTTCTTTTTTGCCGGGCACAGATGTGATCAGCGAATATGCGGAAACGCGTTGGGAGGTTCGATGACGAATTTCACATGGTACGATGTGAGCGACGCCACGGTCGGTCTGCTGTTCGGGCTGGCGGGCGTTCTGGGCGGCTATGCGCTGCGCGGTTTGATCGGCCGCTGGCAGGCGGATGCGCTGGAGAAGCAGGCCCAGATTAAACTCGCCGAGGCCGACGGCGAGGTCAAAAACAAACTCAAGGAGGCCGACATCCTGGCGCGCGCGGAGGTGGTCAAGGCGCGCGAGGAGTTCGAGAAGAGCACCAAAGCGCGGCGCAAGGAGCTGCAGGATATTGAGGAGAGGCTGACGGTCCGCGAAGAGAACATGGACAAAAAGGCCCTCCTGCTGGAGAAGAAAGACCAGGCGGTGTCCCAGAAGCAGGAGGATGTCCAGCGGAAGGCTGAGGAGTTGCTGCAGCGGCGGGCTGAGGCCGACAAGCGGCATGCGGAGGCGGAGCAGCGGTTGCAGAGGCTGGCGGGCATGACTCACGAGGAGGCGCGGCGCGAGGTGCAGAAGCAGGCGGAGCAAGAGGTGCGCAGCGAGGCGGGCAGCCTGATCCGGCGGATGCAGGAAGAGGCGAAGGAGACGGCCGACCGGGAGGCCGCGCGCATTGTGATGGCGGCTGTGCAGCGGTTCGCGCTTTCTCATGCCAGCGAGAGCATGACCAGCACTGTGCCCCTGCCGAGCGACGATATCAAGGGGCGCATCATCGGGCGCGAGGGGCGGAACATCCGCACGCTGGAGGCGGTGACCGGGGTCAACATGCTGATCGACGACACGCCGGAGGCGGTGGTGATCTCCGGGTTCGATCCGGTGCGGCGCGAGATCGCCCGGCAGGCGCTGGAGCAGCTCGTTGCCGACGGGCGCATCCACCCTGCCCGCATTGAAGAGGTGGTCAAGAACGTCACGGAAAACATGGAGAAGACGATTGCCGAGGCGGGCGAATCGGCGGCTTACGAGTCGTTGGTGCAGGGGGTTCCGCAGGAGATCTTGCGCTGTATCGGGCGGCTGAAGTTCCGCACGAGTTTTGCGCAGAATGTGCTGCGGCATTCGGTGGAGGTGGCGCACCTGATGGGGATGATGGCCGGGGAGATGGGGCTCGATCCCGCGGTGGCCCGGCGGATCGGCTTCTTCCACGACATCGGCAAGGCGCTCGACCATAACGCGGAAGGCGCGCACGCGGTGATCGGCGCGGAGTTCCTGAAACGGTATGGCGAGTCGGCGGTGGTGGTCAACGGCGTGGCCTCGCATCACGAGGACGTGCCGTCCGAGGGGTTGTACGGCGTGCTCTGTTCGGCGGCGGACGCCATTTCCAGTTCGCGCCCGGGCGCGCGGGCCGAGACGATCGGCGTCTATGTGCAGCGGCTGGAGCGGCTGGAAGCGATCGCCAACAGTTTCCCGGGCGTGAAGAAGACCTTTGCGGTGCAGGCCGGGCGTGAGGTGCGGGTGATTGTGGATCCGGGGCAGGTGACCGACAATGACGCGATGGTGCTGGCGCGCGACATCAGCCAGCAGATTTCGGCCAACATGCAGTTTCCCGGGCAGATCAAAGTGGTTGTGGTGCGCGAATCGCGGTGCGTCGAATACGCGAAGTAAAGCCCGGACGGGCGGAGAGAAGGATTTCGGCATGAAGATTTTTCTGGTGGGCGACATTGTGGGCAGTCCGGGCCGCCGCATCTTCCGCGAGGTCGTCAAGCGCCTGCGCGGCGAGAATGTGGTGCAGGCGGTGGTGGTCAACGGCGAGAACGCGGCGGCGGGCAACGGGATCACCCTGGCGTTGGCGGGGGAGCTGTTCGCGGGCGGCGCGGACGTGGTGACGCTGGGCGACCACGTCTGGGGGCAGAAGGAGATGGAGTCGACCATTGCGGGCGAGAAACGGCTGTTGCGCCCGGCGAATTTTCCGGCGGGCACGCCGGGTCAGGGCTTTGTCACCGTCCAGACGCCGCTCGGCCCAATCACGGTGGTGAACGTGCTGGGGCGCGTTTTCATGAATCCGGTGGACTGCCCTTTCCGCGCGATGGACGCGGTGCTCAAAGCGGTGCCGGGCAACGTGCCCGTGCTGGTGGATTTCCACGCGGAGGCGACTTCGGAGAAGATCGCGATGGGATATTATCTCGACGGCCGCGTGGCGGCGGTGTTCGGCACGCACACGCACGTGCAGACCAGCGACGCGGCGATCCTGCCGAAAGGCACCGCGTACATGACTGACTTGGGCATGACGGGCCCAGCGTATTCGGTGATCGGGCGCGAGATCGCGCCGGTGCTGAAGAAATTCACGACCGGCCTTCCGGCGAAGTTCGATGTCGCCGGCGGGCCCTGCGTGTTGGAGGGCGCGATTCTGGAACTCGACCGGGCAAGCGGCAGAGCGGTCTCTCTCACGCCTTACCGGTGCCGGGAACCGGACGGCGCGGCCCCGCGGCCGTCGGGACAGGGGGCGTGACATGGAGGCGGCGGAACGGAACGTCTATTCGGTTTCCGAGCTGACGCGCCGGATCAAACAGACGCTGGACGACGAGGTTGGCCGCGTCTGGGTCGAGGGCGAAATCTCGAATTTCAAGCTTTCCGCCGCGGGTCACGCGTATTTTGACCTGAAGGACGCCGGTTCCCAATTGCCGTCGGCGTTGTTCGCCGGATCGCGATCCGGTGTGACCGCGGGGGTCCGGCTTGAAAACGGCCAACGCGTGCGGGCCTTCGGTGAGATTACCGTCTTTGAGAAAGCCGGACGGTATCAGTTGATCGTGCGCAAGGTCGAGTCACTGGGAGACGGCGACCTGATGCGGCGCTTCGAGGAGCTCAAGCGCCGGTTGCAGGCCGAGGGGCTGTTCGACGCCGCCCGCAAACAGCCGCTGCCCAAACTGCCGCAGCGCATCGGCGTGGTGACGTCGCCGGCGGGCGCGGTGATCCACGACATCCTGACCGTATTGGGGCGGCGCTTCCCCAACGTGCAGGTGCGGCTCGCGCCGGTCAAGGTTCAGGGGGAAGGCGCCGCGGAAGAGATCGCGGAGGCGATCGCACTCTTCAACCGGACGTGCGGCCTTGGGAGCGAATGGCCGGTGGACCTGCTGATCGTGGGGCGGGGCGGCGGCAGCCTGGAAGACCTGTGGGCGTTCAACGAAGAGTGTGTGGCGCGCGCCGTGGCGGGGTCGGCGATCCCGGTGATCTCGGCGGTGGGCCATGAGGTGGATTTCACGCTGTGCGATTTCGCGGCGGACCTGCGTGCGCCCACGCCTTCCGCTGCGGCGGAACTGGCGGTGCCGCCCAAAGCGGAGCTGGAGGCCGGGGTGCTGCGGCAGGCGCGCGCGCTGCGGCAGGCGCTGGAGGCCCGCCTCGCGGAGTGCGCGGCGCAACTGGAACGGCTCCGTCGCGCCGCCTGCCTGAGGCAGCCGCGGCGCATGCTCGAGAATCCGGCGCAGCGGTTGGATACGCTCTCCCTGCGCATGGGCCACGGCATCCGGCGCCAGGTGCAGAGCGCGCGTCAGCGCGTGTCCGCGGCAATCGGAAGTCTGCTGATGCGGCCGGAACGCGTGTTCCGGCAGGCGGGCACCCGGCTCGGACTCGGCCGCCACCGCATGGAACGGGCCTGCGCCGGAAGAGTGGAGCGGATGCGGGCGCGCGTTGCCGAACACGCCCGTCACCTCACGCTGCTGAATCCCTTGGCGGTGCTGGATCGCGGGTACAGTCTGACGCGCACCGCCAGCGGGAAACTGGTCCGTTCCACGGCGGATGCCGCGCCCGGCGAGGGGCTGGTCACACGAGTCCGGGACGGGGTGATTGTGTCGGATGTCCGGGAGTGTCGGAAAGAGGAGTGAACTATGGCGAAGAAAGAGGAAAAGCCGCAGAGTTTCGAGGCCGCGCTGAAACGGCTGGAGGCGATCGTGGAGGAGATGGAGTCCGGCGAAACCGAGCTGGACGCGATGATCGCGTCGTTCGAGGAGGGGCAGCGTCTGGTGGCGTTCTGTTCGTCCAAACTGAACGAGGTCGAAAAGAAAATCGAAAAAATCGTCAAGGACGGTGCGGGCAATGTGACGGTCGAGCCGTTCGAGCTGAGTGCCGAGGGGCCGCCGAATTGAATCTCCCGGCAAGCTGTTGCCGGCGCGGAGGCGGAAGGATCACCCTTGGGCGGAGAGAAATCCCAGGATGCCGTCCATGACCATCTGGGCGGCCAGCGCGGCCAAGACGACGCCGGTCAGCTTGCTCAAGATATTGAGGCCGTGGTAACCGATGCCGCGCTCGATGGCTGTCGCCAGCAGCAGCATGACGCCGAGGCAAACGACGGCGAATAACAGGGCGAGACAGCCGATCATTTTTTCGGCGACATCAACGAGCCCGGCGCCCATCACCAGCAGCGTGCCGATGGTGGCCGGCCCGACAATGATGGGCATGGCCAACGGCACGACCGCGATGTCGGCTTCCGTGTTGGCTTCGGGCGGCGTTTTCCGCCCCTGCACCAGATTGACGGCCGAGAGGAAAAGCAGCGCGCCGACCCCGATGCGGAAGGCGTTGAGCGTGATCCCGAACAGGGCGAAAATCTGGTTGCCGAGGAACAGCAGGCAAAGGCACAGGGCGGCGACCGCGATGCTGATCATGACGGCCAGACGCTTGCGCCGTTTTTCCGTGTAGTCGCCGGTCATGCTCAGGAACATTGAAAGCGCGAAGAACGGGGTGAAAAGGAAAAAGAGTTTCATCCACACGCTGACAAAGAAAGGGAAGGGATTTGACATAAAGACACTTTATCCCGAAAAAGAAGGCACTGTCAATCCCGTGCATGAAGAGGTGCGTGACTGCGAGAAGCCCCAGCTCACCCGTTTTTAATTCTTGTCCTTCACGTTCTGTCTTCTCCCTTATTTAACAGTGCAGAGCACGCCGCGCCAGGGCGTGACCACGTCGCCCTCGTGGCTCCAGCCGTGCGCGTACTCCGGGAAGGAGACGCCCCGCCCGCCGCCGCGCTCGTAGTAGAACGACTCCGGATAGCCGTTTTCGAAGTCCTTGTCCCGCTCCCACTCAACGATTTGGAAGAGCGACATGTCCCCGTCGTACGGCATGAACGCGCCGTTCTCGCCGTACACCTTCCGCACGCCCTTTCCGGGAACGGTCCAGCGGTACGCCGCGCCGCCCTTCCACACGCGCACGTCGAGGAATGCCACCGTCTCCGCGGTGATGAGGGACTTGACCGGAATCCGCCACTCTTTCGCCGTCCTCCCGCCGACGGCCGCCGTCACGTTTGTGTAGATGTTCCGCCACGCGATGCCGCCACGGATCGGCGTAAGCGCCGTCGCGTTCGTGTACGCATTCATCTGCACTTCGCCCCGCAACTCTGCCGCGCACGGCACCACTTTGCGGCCGTAGTCGAAGTAGTCCACCGTCACGCCGAGCGGCGAACGGTCGAGGACATAGCGTCCGTCCGCCATGAGCGTCCAGGCGAAGTGCCCGCTCTCGTCCAGCCCTAACCGCGCGACGGTGGTGCCGTCCGGGCTCGTGAGGCTGTTCGCAACCGCGTCCTTCATCTGAATCGGCTGCGGCGCGCGCGCCGGCACCTCGGCGGCGTTCGTGATCACCGTGTTGCCCGGCGACGACTTCCCCAGCACGAGCGCCGCGCCGCCGTCATAGCCGTATACGGTCTTGCAGGCGTAGAACACGTTTCCTGTCACCGTGTTCATCCCCGGGTACTCGGGACGGTCGTCCATCGCCTCGCGGAGCGCCGGATACGCCACGCACCACGGCGCGTAGTCGTACTCGATCCCCCCCTCCGCGTGGCGGTAGCGGCAGAACGCCTTTCCTTGCTTGTCCCAGAAAAACGATCCGTTCCCCGTCGCGCGCCAGCCGCGTCCGCGCGAGTCGCAGTGGACGCCAATCAGGCACTTCTTCACGAGGTTGTTGTAGGCGCCGTGCAGCTTGCCGCCGCCGAAGAAGATCGCGCGGCCCGCGTGCAGGAACGTGTTCCCGATCACGTCGTCGCCCCAGTCGCAGTCGTCGAAGTAGATGCCGTTCCGCGCCTCGGACTCCGCCGGCGTGCGCGCGAGGTCATGGATGTAGTTCCCGAAGAGAATCGTCCCCAGCCAGCTCGCGTTATGCCCCGAGTAGATGCAGCCCACGTCGCCGGAGTCCTGTGCGATGTGGCCGAACTCGTTGTCCGCGATGAGGTGCTCGTTGCCGGAGTAGCTGAGCGCGCAGTCTGGGGAATGCGTGATCACGTTGTCCCGCGCGGCGTTGCCGCAGCCGCCCATCGAGATGCCCACGCCGTGCGTGCGCTTGTACATCGCGAAGTTGTCGATCACGCAGCGGTCAATCATGTTGTTCGCCGGGAGGAGCGTGCGGCAGCTGCCGCCTTGCAGCACGACCACCGTCCCGCCCATGTTCCGCATCTCGCACTCCGTCACGCGGTTCCGCGTGCCTCCGTCCACGACGACGGCCGCGCCACCGTGGTTGAAGAAGCCGCAGTTCTTCACGAGGCACTGGCGGCACCTCTTCATCACCACCGCCGTGCCGTCGTGCGAATACTCGAAGTCGAGGTTCTCCACGCGCACGAACGCCGCCTTCTCCATCTGGAAATAGGGGACGAGCGACTGCGCGAGAACGATTTCATCGGCACCCTCCGCCGGAGGCGGCCACCAGTAGAGCTTCTTCGCCTTGCGGTCAAGGTACCACTCCTCTTCCTGGTCCAGCTCCTCCAGGAGGTTTTGCACGAAGAAGCGCCGCTTGTAGAACGGCCAGCCGCCCTTGCCCACACCGTAGGAGGTCTCGGGCGTGAGCGTCGCGCCGTGCGTCGCCTTGTCGTAGGACGCGATGCGCACCGTGTCGCAGTGCCAGTCCACGACGAGGTACCCCGTGATCCACACGCCGTCCGCGAAGTTCCAGCGCTCCGCGCGCGTCCCCGGGAACTCGATCGTCGCCGGCGCTTTCGCGCGCTTGTCCTGCCCGTAGCCGCAGTTCTCAAGCACGTTCGAGTAGCCTGACCAGCCCTTGTCCGGCGCGTCGAGGTTCGGCCAGCGCGCGAGCGTCTGCGACTTTCGGTTGTGGTAGAGCCACGGGCCCGGCATCACGCCCGTCGGATGGTCGGGCCACGCGGCTGGCTCCTTCACGAGGTACGGCGCCGCGTCCGCGACGAGCACCTTGTCGCACGCCGCCGGGTCGAGCCGCACGCGCGCCGCCGGTTCCGTCACCGGGCCGAACGAGGACCGCGGGATCGCCTTGCCGCCGAAGACGCGCACCGTGCCGCGCTTCTCCGCGCGCCACACGACGGGCGCCTTCTCCGTGCCGGAGTCCTCCTCGCCGAGCGCGAGCGGCTCGCGCATCGTGTAGGTGCCGGACTTCAGCGTCACCGTCACCGGCCGGTCCGCCGCAAGCTTGCCGGAGGCGAGATGCGCGCGGATCACGTTGCGCGTGCTCCCGAGGTCGTCTTCCGGCCCCACCGTCACCGAAAGGACGCCGTCCTTCACCTCGACCGTTCCGGGCGTTCCCGGAAGCGGTTTCACGGAGGTCAGCGTCCCCTTCCCCGTCTTGCGGAAGGCGATCGGGCCCGACACGTCGCAGCACAGCTTCACGTCGCCGTCGCCCGTAAGCGCGAACGAACACGGCCACCGCGCGACAATCGCGCAGTCCTTCTTCTCGCCGCCCGTCACCGTCCGCGCCGTGACGTCACCCTTGAGGCGCACCTTCCCGCCGATCGCCAGGTCGAAGACGTCCGCCGAGCAGCCGGCGACGTCGAGATCGAGGTACAGCCACGTAAGACTCACCGTCGCGAAATGCGCGGGCACGCCCTCGACGCTCCAGATGCCGTTTGCTCCCGTGGTGGTGATCGTGCCGGACTTCTGCTCGAACCCGCCCCTGCAGCGGAGACGCGCCTTTCCGCCCTGGAAATGTAAGTTGCACCCGCCCTCGACGGTCGCGGGCGCGAGGAGCGTAAGCCCCGTCTCGTCCATGTAAACCGCCTTCCAGCGCGGATCGTTGCCCTTCACCGCGAGCGGACCCGTCAGAACCGCCTCCACGCCCTTCTTCACCTTCAGCTGGGCCGGACGCTTCACCGTCACCGCGCCCGCGCCGAACGCATTCTCGGGTACAGCCACCAGCGTCACGCCGTCGGCGAGATCCCATTCGCCCCGGTAGCCCGCGAGCGCCTTGTCGAGGATGAGTTCGCCCTCGCCCGTCTTCACGATCCTTGTGATTTTCCCGGCTTCCAGCGCCGCGCGCGCATCGCCCGTCACAAGCGCCGAAAACGCGCCCGCGTCCGGCACCGTTATCACTCCGTCCGAAACCGTCACCGCGCCAAACCCTACACATGCCCCTGCGCACAGCAGCGGCAACAGAATTTTTTTCACCGTCATCGTCCCCAACTTTCCCGTTTACCTTAAAAAGATCGCCGTGCCGCCGAAGGAACTGTGCACCACGATTACGCCCGTGCCCGAGAAGTGCTTGTCATTCTTGTGCTGCGCGGGGCTGGACGAGGAACCGTACGTGCCGCTGTCCGAAACAGGCTTGCCTTCGAGGTAGAGGTTGTGCACATGCTGCATCACGCCGCCCGCGATATCAAATTTGGCGGAATCGGAAATGAATGCGTCCGGACGCGTGAAGGTGGTCGGGGAGTTGATTTCGAGGACGCCCGTTCCGGACGCGCGGATTTCAGGCGCATTGAGCCAGCTGCCCGCGGGGAGGAACGCAAAGCGCCCTTCCGTCACTTCCACGGAACCGGTGGAGGTCATGGCGAACCCGATAGCATACGTTTCCTTGCCCGCCTTCGAGAACGAGACACCGCCCGTGATCTGATTGGTGCACCAGCCGCCCACGCCGTTCGTGATCGACGAACTGTTCTGCGTGAAATACAGCGTGGCCGCCCCGCCGGTCGATTTGATCGTGCCGATGCCGCTGGGCGCGAACTGCCCGATGCGCTGGGAATGGCCCTTGAGGTCTACGGAACCAAACCAAGGCTTGCCCCAGGTGGACGAGTACAGCGTGAGATTGGTGGAATTGAACGCCCAATCGCAGTCAAATTCGAGCTTGGCGGCCGTTTCCGAAACGAGATCGTAGCGGGAGAGCTCGTTGCCCGCCACCGCGAACCGCACGCCAAGCCAGAAATGCTTGAAAATGTTGCCCTTCATTGGCTTGTCTTCCACAATCCACCAGCCGTTTTGATTGTTGCAGGTGACCCCGAGCGTGCCCGCCATGGTGATGCCGCCCTGCGAATGGAGCGTGCAGCCGTCCTGCACGTACACCTCGCTGTACAGCCCCACGACCGTGAGCGGTTTCGTGTGGTAGTACGTCTTGCCGCTACCCCACCAGGTCAGTTTCCCGCTTTTGTAGTTCGAGTTGACCGTAACCGGACGGCGGATGTAGCCGCCGCCGCGGAACGCGAGCGAACCGTTGCACCCGGCTGTGTAACCCTCCTCGTAGACATAGGCGGCACCGTCCGACTCGGCGAATGCGTCCGCGCCGTACACGTTCACCGTGCCGTTGAACACGTGGAATGCGCCGGGGAGATTCAGCGCGCCGTAGAGGTTCAACTTGCCCTGACCCTTCTTCGTGACCGTGAAAGCGGCGTAATCGGCCGCGACGTCTCCTCTCAGATCCAACGTTCCGACGGTGCCGGAATACGGGATGTTCCAGTCCTGCGTGTCCTCAACCTGCAGCGGTACGCCGATCGTGTAGGTGCTTGCGAGTCCGTTCGCCGGGATGTTCGCCCACAGGCCTTCCGCGCCGAGCTTCAGCAGCGCCGCGTCGGACGCGGGGAGAATCTCAAACGCATTTGACGTCACGCCGTCAAGCGCCGGCGGATCGAACTTCACGCCCTTGAACTTGACAGGGGCGGCAACCGTCGCCTGCGTGCCGGTGGTCGCAAAAGTCGGGAGCAGCGCGCCGGACGCGAAGTCAAGCCCAGCGGGATCGCCCGCCCAGTTCGCCGCGTTCGTGATGGCCGCGTCGGCGGCGCCGCCCGCGTCCCACGTGATGTTCACGGACGCGGGCACCTCCGGCATCACGAAAACAATGCCGGATCCGCCGAATCGCCCCGTAGTCTTGTATTTCGCGGAGGACGATGCTCCGCCATAGGTGCCGTAAGGCTGGCGGACGTTGTTCACGTAAAGGGCGCTTACGACGAGTTCCACGTCCTCGTCGAGGACGACTTCCTCGCGCGGGTCGCCGGAAAGGTAAAGCGCGACTTCGGACTTGAACGTGTCGGACTTCGCAACCGACAGGAGCCCCGTACCGGACACGGTCACCTTCGAGGTATTCTTCCACGAACCGTTCTCCGTAAACGCGAGCAGCCCTTCAGCAACCTCCAGATCGCCGGATGCGTTCATCGCGCGGTCAACGCCATACGCCGCCCCGCCCTTCTTCGTGAAGGCGAGATAGCCGGCGATGTCGATGACCGTGTTCGTGAACGCCGTGCTCTGGTTTATCGTCGCCGCCGTTCCCGCGCCGCGTCCGTTCAGCGCCGCGCCGCTCACCGTTCCAGACTGCATGCTCATGTTACCGAACGCGTGGCTGCCCGCGTCGATGTAGAGCGTGGAACTGCCGCCTGCCACGGCCCAGGAGAACTGGAGGTTGGGCGCCTTGCCGGAGAGGGCGTTCGCGGTCTCAAGGGAGCAGGAGCCGCCATGGCACGGCACGAGGTTGTTGAACTCGTTGCCGTCCACAAGAATATGCGATGTCGCGGAGTTCCACTTGAACGTGTTGACCCGCGACGGCGTCCCTTCCCAGTACCAATGGCTGCCCGCGGCGTTCATGCTCACGGTGTCCGTGCAGAAAATGCCGCCCTGGGTGTGGAGCTTGGTGCCGGAGTTGAGGACGAAATTCACCGAAGTCCCGGTAATGGAGCGTGTGATCCAGTTTTCGGCGTTGTTGCGGCTGTTGATGCAATACTCCGTCCCCCTCACGCGGATTTGCTTCTCGATCACCGTGCCCCAAAGCGAGAGCTGGCCACCACCGGTGCGGTTGATGAAAATTTCGTCCGTGCCGTCGCCTGCGGCGCCCACACCGTTAGTCGCGGCGTAGACGCACAATTCACCATTGGTGATCGTCCAGGACCCCCTGTAGTCCGGCATCGGAACGAGCAGGTTGAGCGCCTTCGCGCCGGCTTTGACGACGCGCGTCACCTCGGACTCCGCGTTCGTGATCGCGAACAGCTCCTCCGCGGTTATGTCGCGGTCCGCGTCATTTACCGTAATCGTGTATTCGGAGGCATGAGCCGCCGACATCGCGCAAGCGCACGCGCACGCGAAAAAAATGATAAATGTCATCTTCCTTAACCTTCCTTTGTCAAGGTTAACCGCGCTTCACGCGGTAGCTTTGGACGAAGAAACGTACGCGGACCAGCCCTGTATTCTTGC
The DNA here is from genome assembly GCA_028700415.1 of Kiritimatiellia bacterium. Classification (GTDB taxonomy): domain Bacteria; phylum Verrucomicrobiota; class Kiritimatiellia; order RFP12; family UBA1067; genus JALHET01. Next base: position 12,204 of record JAQVSS010000020.1, on the reverse strand, counting down.
GCCTTACCCGTCTGCCTGCACCCGCAAACAGACCTCGCAACAAACCTTTTCTTATTTTTAGGAATAACTTTATTACTCTTCGACAACTGCGTCAAGTGGATTCACTCCCAAAAAAAGCCTTGAGCTACTCTCGCGCTTTGAACGCCGTTGCTCTATGATTCATCGCGTTTTTCCTTTCCGGTTCACGGTTTTTTGGTTGAACCGCCATTTTGGCAGACCCGGCAAAGGGAAACCGTTTTTTCACACCATCCGGAAGGGCTGGCCGTGACGTTCTCACCACGCATAGGCGAGGGAGCCGAAGAAGCGGCGGCCGGCCGGCTCTTGCCCGGGGTAGATCTGAAAGTCGTCGCCGAGCAGGTTGTCCACGCCCGCGTTGAGCGTAAAGCCGGTCGCGCGCGGCAGCCGCCACTGGAGTTCCGCGTCCGTGTCGAGAAACCAGTCGCCGTGCTCGCGGACGGGATTGCCCGCGTATTTGGACGCGCCTTGTCGGAACCGGATCAGCAGGTCATGCGTGAGGCGGTGGCGCAGCGACGCGCCGGCCGAAGCGTCGGGGTAGTCCATGGCGTAGCGGCTCGCGTAAAAGCCGGTGTCGCACGCTTTCGTGAGCGCGAGCAGGTCGAGTCCGATTTCGGTGTCGGCGGTCACGGCCGCGCGGACGTCGGCAATGGCGCCCCACATGCGGACTTCGCTGAGGTTGACCGCGTTCCAGCGGCTGCCGGGCACAGGGCGGATCCAATCGGCGATGTTCTTTCCCTCTTCGCGGAAGAGCGCGGTTTGCCACCGGAACAGGCCGGCCCGGCCTTTCCAGCCGAGTTCCGCAGTGCGGGTTTCTTGCCGCTCGAGCCCCGTGTTGCCGAGCGAAGAGGGCGACTCGTAGTTGAGTTCGGTGTAGGAGGGCTGCCGCACGGCTTCGGTGTAGGTGAGAAAAAGTGTCTGCGAATCAGAGAGTCCCCATTCGATCCCGGCGGCGGGAAGCCAGGCGGGCGAGCCTCGGGAGAAGACGTCGAGCGAGCCGCCGGACGTGAAGGTGAACGCGCCCGCGGAGTAATTGGGCAGGGCGGCGAACGAGCCGTGGCTGCGGGTGTGGTCGCCGAGCGAGGAGCTTTCGATGGTTTCGAGATCCGCGTCCGCGCGCAGGTCGACGGAGAAGGTTTGAGAAACGGTGCGGCGCGTGTCGCCATGGAGCGCGAAGAAATCGGTGGTGTGGTCGTTTTCGTAGAGACCGTGGTCGTGGCGGTCGAGCCAGTAGGTGTCTTGCGTACGGCGCCAGGCGGCGGTGAGGCACGTGGGGTTGAGGGGGTCTCCGGTGTCGCGCAACGAACCTGCCACAAGCGTGTCCCTCACGAGCTCTTCGGCGGGGTAGACCGGCGAGGTTCCGTAGAAGCCGCGCGCGCCGAACTCGCGCCAGGACGCGGCGGTGACGAGGTCGGCCTGAAGGGAGTCGCTCGTCGCGCCGACTCGCCCGCCCGCCGCGGCCCGCGCGAGGCCGTTGTCGCGATACCCGTCGGTCTGGTCGGCGCGGTCAAAGGAAAAGAAGCCGGACGCGCCGGAGGAACCGCCATTGGGGAGCGGGGCAATTTCCGTGGCGAGGGCGTTGCCGAAAAGCATGCCTTTGCTTCCCGCGCCGACCGTGAGGGAGCGCAAGTCCCCGGTCATCGGCGCGAGGTCGAGGGCGACCGAACCCGAAGGGTGACCGGGCGCGGCGCGGAAGCGGTCAAGGCCGGTGAGTACCTTGGGTTCTCCGAACCAGACTTCGGGGGCCGGGACATCGGCGTGCCAATGTTCGGTCTGGGCATTGCGCAAGGTCAGTCCGTTGAGCAGGAGCCCGGCGCTGTTGAAGGGGCCGCCGCGGATGGAGAGGTCGGTCTGCGGGCTGCCAAAACCCTGGTCGCGCAAACCGAGTCCCGGCACGTCTTTGAGCAGCGAAGGCCCCGGGCGGGCGGTGGGGGCGAGCGAGTGTGCCTCCACGGTGACGGTGATGTTGGAGGGCGTTTCCTGCGCCAGCGTGCGGGTCAAGCCGGGCAAGAAGGACAGGAGAAAGAGTTTTCCCGCGAAGGAGGGTTTCATGAGAACGCGGCAGGATAGGCCACCGCGCCCTTGATTGTCAACCATCAATTCTACATTAGGCGACAATAGACGTTCAACGCTCACCGCCCAAGTTATACCGCTACCGAAAAGTTCTTTGACTATACACGGGCACCCGACACACGGGAGGGGCAAGCGTCTGCTTGCCCTTGGACGAGCAGACGCTCGTCCCTCCCTGTGTGTGGAACCGCCCGTTTAGGGCATATACTTTTTGGCAACAGTATTATAGGTCAGACAGTCCCAAAGGTGTGGGCTTATTTGCCCAAGGTCTCTTTGATGACCGGCAGGACCGCCTTGGCCCAGATCCCGTACCCCTTGGCTTTCGGATGCAGGAAATCGGGCATCATCTCTTTCGTGAGCGTGCCGTCCGGCTCCAACAGCTCTTTGTTGAAGTCCAGGAACACCACGCGTTTGCCGTCGGCATAGCCCTTGATCAGCGCGTTAATCTTGTCGTTGCGCACGCGGGCGCTGTCGTCCGGTTTCTCGCCGCGAGGGAAGACCGGGTGCAGCACCACCTTGGTGTCCGGCGATTTCCGGGCGATTTTGTCGAGGATCGCCTTGATGCCCGCCGCCGTATCCTCGGGGCGCTCCTGAACCGCGGGCCGGTGCCCCGTGTTGTTGGTGCCGATCATGAGGATGAGCAGCTTGGGCCGGTAGCCGTCCAGCTCGCCGTTGTCGAGGCGCCACAGCAAGTGCTCGGTGCGGTCGCCGCCGTAGCCGAGATTCAGCGCCTTGTACGCGCTGAAGTTCTGCGCCCACACCTCTTTGCCGCCGCCCTCCCAGCCGTGGGTGATGGAGTCGCCCACAAAGACGAGCTCGCCGTCGCCCTGCCTGATCAGCGCCTGCTTCTCCTTGAAGCGCTTGATCCACCACGCCTGATCCAACCGGTGGTCCGGCGTCACAGAAGCCCGGAGGGTCTGCCTCACAAACGGCGCGATCGCCTCGGCCCAGATTTCATAACCCTTGGCGTTCGGGTGCAACAGGTCGGGCATGATCGTTTTCGGGAGCGTGCCGTCATGCAGGAGGAACCGGTCGTTGATGTTCATCCAGAAAACGCGCTTGTTGTCGGCGAATTTCCGGATCTCGGCGTTGACCGCCTCGTTGCGGAGCCTGCAGCCGTCTTGCGGCGTGGCGCCGCGCGGGAAGATCGCGAGCAGCAGCACCTTTGACTGCGGCGCCTTCTGGCCGATCCTGTCGAGAATCGCCTTGATGCCAGCCACCGTGTCGGCGGTGCTCTCTTGCTCCGGTTTGCGGTGGCCGTTGTTGTTCGTGCCGATCATCACCACGAAGAGCTTCGGCTGGCAGCTCTCCAGCGTGCCGTTGTCGAGGCGCCACAGCACATGCTCCGTTCGGTCCGCGCTGATACCCAGATTCAGCGCCCTGTACGCCCCGTAATACTTGTCCCAGGCCTCCTTGCCGCGGTTCTGCCAGAAATCGGTGATCGAGTCGCCGAGGAAAACCAGTTCCCATCCTCCCTGCTTGGCCTTCGCCGCATCGTTGGCCACCCGTTTTTCCCAACCCGCGCCCCGCGACGCCGGCGTGGTCGAAAGCTGTTGCGCAAACACCGAACCGGCCATTGCGGCCGCCAACAGGAATGGAACCATCGTTCTTTTCATGTCTCTCTTCTCCCTTTTTGTTTATCGTCTCCAGCCTAAGCCTCTTGAGTGTCCTTGCGCCAGACCGTGCGGGCCGTGGCCAGCACAACGTTGTCGGAAGCGCGCCGGATGCGGTGAAGCAAGGCCGGCCCGCCCTCCCGCGCCGCCTCGGAAAGGATGGTGTCCCCCCATTTGGCAGCCGCCCGGTACGAGATGTCCAGTTCACACACGCGCCGTTGCCCGCTCCACTCCGCGGGCAAACACTCGAGCGCCCATTCCACGTAGTGCGCGTTATTCACATGGTTGTTGAAATCGTGGTCGCTGTGGCGTACGGTCAGCGCGGCCGACCAATCCGCCTCCGCGAAGTCCGGGATTTTGCCCGACGCCTCCGGCACCTCCACCTGCGGCGTGCCCTCGGGAGCAAGCCCGGCAAACGCCTGCGGCAGCCGCACGATCTTGAGCGTGGACAGGTCCACGTAGAGCCATTCGCTCACGCCCCGCAGCAGCACGCGCCCCGCGTCGTCGCGCGCCTCAAAATCGCGCACTGCCGTGAGCCGGCCGTGCAGGCCGGCCGGCCAGGTGCGGATGGTGACGCTCTCGCGCCAGGCGGCGTAAGCCCCGATCACGAGGTGCAGCCGGGACAGCATCCAGGTGAAGCCCGCGTCCTGCAGTTCGTGAATGCCGAGCCCCAGCTCGCGCGCGTGATTGCCCGCAATCTCCTGAAGATAATTGCAGTAGGCCGCCAACGTGACCTGGTTGTTCACGCCCGACTCGTACGCGCGCACGCAGAACGTCTCGTCCCGATAATGCCGCGGCAGACTCGCCCCCATCATCCTCTCCGATCCGTTGTGCCCGTGCCGTCCACACGGCGTCCACAACTTTTCACACACGATATCACAAAACTCGCCGCGTGACACCCCCGCTGTCACCCAAGCCCACCAGTCCGGCGGGATAGGCCTCCAGCCACGCGGAGATGATCCGGGCAGATTCGGGAGGCAGAGACTGGACAGCCCTGAGGTAATCTCCTGCGGGGAGTGCCCCTGCGATTTCCCGGACGTTTCCGGGTATCGGCAGGGCCTCGCGCGCGCCGACCCTTTCGGCGAGCGCATTTTTGAGCGCGGGCCACTGGTCCACAAACGCGCGGTGCTCAACGTCCCGGGAACCGGAGAGGCCGAGCGCGAGGGAGTGCTCCACCTTCTGGGCGAACTCGTCCAGACGCGACAGGCGCTCCTCCAGAATCTCGGCGAGGCGGGCGCGCGCGCCGGCGTGGCAGGCGGACAGGTAGACATCGCCCCGCATGAAGGGGGCGCGGAACACGCGGTACCACGCGTCGAGCGCGAGGATGTTGCCGATGTAGAGCAGGTTGTTGCGGAGCGCGGGGAAGACGGCACCGTACCGGCGCGGTTCGTAGGGAGCGTCGATCGTGTCCGGGAAGGCGGGCTTTGCGACGAGCCGTCCCGCGGCGGTCACGTCGCCGCGCCAGACCTGTCCGGCCGGGAGCACGGTGCCGTACGCGATGCGGCTTGGCCCGACCAGCCCGCCCTGGCCGCCGAGAAAGATGGGGGGCTGGTTCAGCAACACGCCGAGCGGCACGTCTCCGACCAGCGAGGCGGTGGCCTTGTCCTGGTGCGGCGTGAAGTTGAAGTGAACATAGGAGGAGCCGATCTCCGAATGGTTCTTCCGCCCGGTGCCCCCCGCCATGAGGCAGTCGCAGAAATTGATTAGGCTGCCCGCGGTGACCCACGGGAAGAAAACGGTCTGCTTGACGCCGGCCGAGTGGGCGAAGGAGGAGGACTCCTCGAACAGGCAGCCGGGCCGCACGTGCGCGCCGCTGCCGGCCCGGAAGCCGTTGAGGAACGTGGCGCGGTCGAAGAAACCTCCCGCGAGGCGCACCTCCGCACCGAGTTGGCAATCCGAGACCGTGGCTGGCGCTTCCGCGCCGATGACACTGCCCGGGCCGATCGCGAGCACGGCGCCGCTGAGACGGCACCCCGGGTGGATGGTCACGCCCGGCGCGATGCGTTCGGGATTGACGTCGGGCGCGACGTAGGTGGTTTCGGGGGCCACAAACGTGACGCCGCGGGACTGGAGCTTCTGAAGGATCATCATTTTTTAACTTTCAACGCTCAACGTTCAACGCTCAACTCCCAAGTATAATCCAGTAGGATTTGGAATTCATTCGCGGTTTTCCCCACTTGAACGTTGAACGTTGAACGTTGAGAGTTGAGCGTTCCTTCCCGTCTCTCCTCACACGCCCAGGCCTTCGGCCACGGCCTGGGTGAGTTTGTCGATGCACGTTTCAACAAGGGCAGACTCGCTGGCTTCGACCAGCAGGCGGATCTTCGGTTCCGTTCCCGAGTAACGCACGATCACGCGCCCTGCGGCTTTCAGTTCGGCTTCGCAGGCTTTGATCGCCTCCGCCAGCACGGGGACCTCATGGACGGGCTTTTTCTCTTTGACCCGGATGCTGACAAGCTTTTGAGGATATTCGTCCATGCAGTCGGCGAGCTGCGCGAGCGTCTTGCCCTCCTGCTTCATCATGCGCAACACCTGCAGGGCGCTGATGATGCCGTCACCCGTGGTGGCGTAGTTATGGAAAATCAGGTGGCCGGACTTTTCGCCGCCGAGCGAATAACCGCTCTTGCGCATGGCGTCAATCACATACCGGTCACCCACATCGACGACCTCCACCCTGATCCCGTTTCTCCTCATGGCGTCATGGACCCCGAGGTTGCTCATGCCGGTCACCACCACCGTGTCTTGGGCGAGGAGGCCGCGGGCCTTGAAGGCCAGGGCGCAGGCGGCGAGGATGCGGTCGCCGTCGACAATCGCGCCGCCGGCGTCGGCGAAGATGACGCGGTCCGCGTCGCCGTCGAGCGCGACGCCGATGTCCGCGCCGTGTTCTTTAACCAGCGCGGCGATTCCTTCGGGATACAACGCGCCGCACTTTTCGTTGATGTTGAGTCCGTTGGGGGAGACGCCGGTTTTTATGACGGTCGCCCCCAGCTCCCGGAAAATCCATGGGCCAATATCGTACGCCGCGCCGTTGGCGCAATCCAAAACCACCTTGAACCCGCTGAGCTTCTCGTTGGCGATCGTGCTTTTCGCAAACTCGATGTAGCGGCCGCGGGCGTCATCCAAACGGTAAGCCTTGCCGAGCTGGTCGCTGCGGATGGCGTCCGTGTTGAGGTCGTTTTCCAAGATCAGCGCGGACAATTCGTCTTCCTCGCCGTCTTCCAGTTTGTAGCCGCGCGGGCTGAAAATCTTGATGCCGTTGTCGTCGTACGGGTTGTGCGAAGCGGTCAGCATAATGCCGACATCCGCGGCCAGGGAGCGCGTCAGGTGGGCAACGGCCGGGGTCGGCACGGGGCCGACCAGGAACACGTCGCACCCGGCGGAGACCAGCCCGCTGGTGATCGCGGTCTCCAGCATATAGCCGGAGAGACGCGTGTCTTTGCCGATGACTGCGCGCGCGCTGCCGTAGCCGTGGGCGTTGAGGCGCTTGCCCAAAGCCTTGCCGAGTTTCAGCGCGAGTTCCGCATGGACAGGAAACTTGTTCGCCTGACCGCGGATGCCGTCTGTCCCGAAAAGTCTTTCCATTGTGATTCCTTTGTTAGCGTGTCTCATTTATCTTTTGCAGCCGCGGCGCGTCATGCGCTTGCGTTCACGGAGCTTTTGCCTGCAGGGCCGGGCAAGGAAAGGAGGCGTGCGGCGTTGTCCCAGAGTATCCGTTTTTGTTCGGTTTCGGTGAACGGCTGCAGGAGAAAGGCTTCGAGCACGTTGGCGGGAGTCTGCCATGGCGCGTCGCTGCCGAAAAGGATCTTGTCCGCGCCATGGTTCTTCACGATGCGCACGATCTGTTCTGCGGGCATCCAGGAAAACGTGTGCGAGAGGTCGAGGTAGAGGTTCTTGCCGACCAACACCTCTTCCGACTCGTCCCACATCTGGAAGCCGCCGAGGTGCGCAGCCACCACGGTGAGGCCCGGATACCGCGCGAGCACCGAGGCCACCGAGGAAGGCGAAGAGCGGTAGGGGGGTGAGAAGACGCGCTCGCCGCCCGCGTGCAGGAAGACGAATAGCCCCAGTTCCAGGCAGGTTTCCCAAACCGGTGTGACACACGGGTCCTCCAGCACGAACTCCTGATACTCCGGGTGCAGCTTGACCCCTTTAAAGCCAGCCGCCTTTGCCGCCGCCAGCGTGCCGGGAATGTCGGGCGTATGGGGATGAACCGTGGCAAGGCTGAAGACCGGGCCGCGATTGTTTGCCGCCGCCCAAGCGTTGATCGAGTCGACCTGGCTTGCTTTCGTCGCGACCGGCAGGTTGAGGGCACAGCGGATACCCGACTCCGCAAGGTTGGCCTTCATGCCGCCGACCGTGCCGTCGAAGGCCGGCGGGTTTCCGAAACGCGGTGCAAGGCCCCCCACGGCCTTGCCCGCCAAATGGTCGGGGTAGAGGTGGACGTGAAAATCGAAAACGGGGCAATCTCGTTTCATAATAGGAACTCATTTTAGACCCGATATGCGGGCTGCGCAAGCGAAAGCTCCTCCCGGCGGAAGCGCCGGGGGGACGGCTGTTTTCGGGGATTAGCCTTGAAATATCATGCGGAGAAGAGCAAACTGTTTCTGTTTTTGCGAAGCATAACGACTGCGGCAAGCGGTCCGTTTTTTTTAACCATTCGAAGCGGAGAAGGGCTCATCATGCCACTCAAGAAGTACGAAAAAATTCTGGTGATCAATTCGGGAAGTTCCTCGCTCAAGTTCACGCTCTTCAGCATGACCACCAAGGCGGTCTTGGCCAAAGGCCTTGTGGAGCGGATCGGCGGCCCGAACGCGAATCTCGTTTACCAGCGCAACGGCGAGCCGAAAATCATGCAGGGGATCTCAGCCGAGAATCACGGCAAGGCGTTGGCGATGGCGTGCAAAATGCTGGTGGATCCCAAAAACGGCGTTTTGAAGTCGTTGAAAGAGGTGAACGCGATCGGCCACCGTGTGCTGCACGGCGGCGAGGATTTCTCCGACCCCGTGGTCGTCACAGAGGACGTGAAGGAAGTCATCAAGAAGTGCGCGGATCTCGGGCCGCTGCACAATCCCGTGAACCTCGAGGGCATCGTGGCGTGCGAGACGGTCTTCACAAATGTGCCGAATGTCGCGGTGTTCGACACGGCCTTCCATCAGACCATGCCGAAATACGCCTACATGTACGCGCTGCCTCAGAAGTATTACGACGAGTACCATATCCGCAAGTACGGTTTCCACGGCACCTCGCACAAGTTCGTGGCCTACGCGACGGCCGAGTACCTCAAAAAGCCGCTTGAGGAGTTGAACCTGATCATCTGCCATTTGGGCAACGGCTCTTCCATCGCGGCGATCAGGAAAGGCAAGGTGCTTGACACCTCCATGGGGCTGACCCCGTTGCCGGGGCTGATCATGGGCACGCGCTGCGGAGACATCGACCCGGCGATCATTTTCTTCCTCGGGCGCAAGGGCATGACGGTCGACGAAATCGACAACGTGCTCAACAAGCAGAGCGGGCTCAAGGGGATCAACGGCATCGACAGCGGCGACATGCGCGACACCGTCAACGCGGCGCAGCAGGGCAAGGCGGCGGCGCAGAATGCGATCGACATGTTCGGACACCGGACAGCCCTTTATATCGGCGGATATTTCACACTGGTCGGCGGCGCGGATGCCGTCATCTTTACGGGAGGGATCGGGGAAAACAGCGCGCAGGCGCGCAAAGCGATCGTCTCCCGTCTTGAGGCGCTGGGATGCAAACTGGACGAGGTGAAGAACCAGGAGGTTTGCGGCACGACCGGCGTCATCAGCACGGACTCGTCGAAACTGCCCGCGATCGTGATCCCGACCAACGAAGAGCTGATGATTGCCAGCGAAACTTTCCAGTTGCTCGCGACAACGTTAAAAAAATAAGGACTCAAAAGAAATGAGCATTCTCGACTCCATGATTCCCCGCGCGAAAGCGGCGAATAAAACCATTGTTCTCCCCGAAGGCATGGATCCGCGCGTGATCGCGGCGGCGGTCAAGGCCGCAAAGGCCGGCATCTGTACGCCGATCGTGCTGGGCACGCCGGAAGAGCTCGCCGCCGCCGAAGCCCAGGCGGGCGTGACGCTGGCCTCCGCCGGCATCAAGTCCATCGACTACACCACTTCCGAACTGCTGTCCAAACTGGCTGGCGCGTTCTACGAAAAGCGCAAAGCCAAGGGCATGACCCAAGAGGAAGCGCTGGCCACCGTCAAGGGCAAGTGCCTCTATTTCGGCAACATGATGGTTGCCCTGGATTGCGCGCAGGGCATGGTTGCGGGCTCGATCGCCTCGACCGGCGACATGCTGCGCAGCGCGTTCCACTGCGTTGGGACGGCCAAAGGCATCAAGCTGGCCTCTTCCATGTTCATCATGGACCTCAAGACGCCGACGATCTCCGGCGACGCCACGCTGCTCTTCGCGGACTGCGCCGTGAACCCCTGCCCGACCGCCGAAGAGCTGGTCGACATCGCGCAGGCCACGGCCGTCTCGTTCAGGAAGCTGGTCGGCAAGAAGCCCCGGCTGGCGTTCCTCAGCTACTCCTCCAAAGGCAGCGCCAAGCACGAGCTGGTGGACAAAGTGCGCATCGCGGCCGAGCTGACCAAGAAACGCTTTGAGGAACAGGGCGTCGACGCGGTGGTGGACGGCGAGATCCAGGCGGACGCGGCACTGGTGCCCTCCGTCGGCGCGTCCAAGAACAAGGGGGGCGCGATTCAGGGCGACGCGAACGTGCTGATCTTCCCGGATATTCAGGCCGGCAACATCTGCTATAAGCTGGTGGAGCGCCTGGCCGGCGCAACGGCTTTTGGCCCTGTGCTCCAGGGCCTGGCCAAGCCGGTAAACGACCTCTCGCGCGGGTGCAGCGCCGACGATATTTTCGGCGCCATGTGCATTACCGTCTTGCAGAGCTAGCACGCAATTAGAACTTTCAACTTTCAACGCTCAACGTTCAACTCTGAAGTATTAATTCACTTGAGCGTTGAGAGTTGAACGTTCAGCGTTGAGCGTTTCCATAAGAATGGCAGAGGAGGAGAGGCGGGTACGGGCGAGCTGAAGCGCTACGACCTGCGTTTCGTGCCGGGCTCGTACTTGCGCTCGCCGATATCCGTCCAATGCGGACGGTAGACCTTGAGGTTCGAGTATTCAGCGCAGCTTTCGTAGACGCCGAAGCCGAAATGTCCGGGACGCTTCGGGTCGGGAATGTTCTTGTCCGCGAAATACGTCACAAGTTCGCCGTCCACGCTGATGAAGTGCGAGGCGCCCATCGAGCCGGAAACGACATGATACGTGCGCCCCGGTTCCGTTCGGAAAGAAGGCGCGATGGCCGAAACGAGATAGTCCGGCAGCTTCTCGATGCCCGCCATGTCGTTCCACCAGCCGCCGAGGCAGCCGAGATAGCCGTCGCCCCACGGATTGCCGTTGAAGTCCGTGTTCCAGAACCAAACGAGGTCGTGATACGAGGGTCTTACGATCTTCGCATCGAACTCGAGGACAACGTCGCCCTTCACGGGCTTCTTGAAGAAGATCTGTCCGTGCGTCGGTTCGTCGGCGCAGCCGCCGATGATCCTCTTCGCGCCGACTTTCCATTTCGGCGTTCCCTTCACGATCGACCAGTCCTTCGGATCGAACGTGTCGAACGTGTAGAGAAGCTCGCTCTTGGCGAGGTCGAGCTTCTTACAAACCATCGTAAATTCACGCTTCTTCATGTTCCTGTTCCTTCCGTCACTCCCACCGGAGCGCATTTCAGGATCGGGGATGTGGTGGTGGACGCGGAATGCCGCGGTCAGGGTCTCGGAAGAAAAATCATGGAAGGGACCCTCGACGCCATCAAATCCGAACATGCGTCCTCCGTCGAACTCACATCCCGCCCTTCCCGTATAGCTGCCAACACCCTTTGCCAGACGTTCGGTTTCTCCCGCCGGGAAACCAATATCTACGGATACCGCTTCTGACTTTTCTGCGGCATCACGCACACAGGAGTTCTCCCCGCGAACGAGGGGACTTATAACATGATTCTTCTTAACGTTTTCGACAAAATAAGCCCATAGTCAGAACGTTCAACGCTCAACGTTCAACTCTGAAGTATTAATTCACTTGAGCGTTGAGAGTTGAACGTTCAGCGTTGAGCGTTCCCATAAGAATGGCGGAGGGGGAGGGATTCGAACCCCCGGTACCTTGCGGCACGCCGGTTTTCAAGACCGGTTCTTTAAACCACTCAGACACCCCTCCGGAAAAAGTCGTTTCAGTATAGGTGATGGCGCGGTGCGGTTCAAGCCGCCAGTTTTTGCTGTCAGTTTTTGCGACTGACGGAAACGGGGAGCGCGTGGTACACTCTCTGCGGTTGAACAGATGAAACCGTCCTTGTCCCATATCGACGCCGTCGAGGCGGTGTTGCGCACGCGGTTCGAGCGGCAAATCCGCAAACATCAGGTCATGGATGCGGAGGAGGCCTCGTTGTCTCCCTTCCCCGCCGGGCTCGATCCGC
>JAQVSS010000199.1 GCA_028700415.1 Kiritimatiellia bacterium | reverse complement strand
GTCAGGGCGGTCGCGCGCCCGATCCCGGAACTCGCGCCCGTCACGATCGCCGTCTTCCCGGAAAATTTTTGGTTTGCCATACTGTCCTTCTCCTCCCTGCGTCTTGTCACACGCATGTTTCAATCATCGGAGGATCGTCGGAAAAAGTCAACGGTCTTCATGGCTTGAACAAGTAACCGGCAACAGGCGATGCGAAGTTGATGCGTGTCGCGTGCGGGGCCAAGGGAGGGACGAGCGTCTGCTCGTCCGGAGCGTCTGGGACGGGCGTCTGCCCGTCCGGGCAAGCGGACGCTTGCCCCTCCCGTCGCCACGGCCCGATTACCTTGAACAAGCGCGCCGGCTTTGCTACGCTCCGAAATACCGGCCTCCCGCTGACGGTGTTCGCGCGGGGAACCGGCACGGATGGAGAGCGATGGCGATTCATGTGATAGTTGTGGAAGACGACAGCCGGTTACGGTCGGGGCTCGTGGAAATCATCAACAGCGACCCCGGGTGCGCGTGTGTCGGCTCCTTCGGTTCGGGCGAGGACGCGCTGGCCAGGGCGCCGGCGTTAAAGCCCCAGGTCGCCGTGATGGACATCAACCTGCCGGGCATGGACGGCATCGAGTGCGTGCGGCAGCTCTCCGGACGGCTGCCCGCCCTGCAGATCGTGATGCTCACGGTGTACCAGGACACCAACAACCTCTTCCGCGCGCTCGCGGCCGGCGCCCACGGCTATCTGGTGAAGCCCGCGCGGGCGCGGGACCTCCTGGCCGCGATCCGCGACATCCACCGCGGCGGCGCGCCCATGACCAGCGCGCTGGCCCGCAAAGTCGTGGACGCCTTCCGCAGCCAGGCGCCCCTCACGCGCCCACCGGCAAACGCGGCCCAGCCCGCGTTCAGCGATTCGGACGAATTGGCGGCACGCGAAAAAGAGGTTCTGGACCTGTTGGCGCAAGGCTTCTCTTACAAAGAGATCGCCGACAAGCTGAATGTGGCGTTCGCGACCGTGCACACCTATGTGCTGCGGATTTACAAGAAGCTCCACGTGCGTTCCAAGAATGCCGCTGTGGCGCGGTGGCTCGGATACCAGCCGGGCGAGTGAAAGGGCGGATACGATGAAACCGGTTGCCTCTGTCGGACGGCGTGAATTCTTGCGCCTGGCCCACGCGGGAATGGCGGCGATGCCTTTCGCGGCGAAACGCGCGGACGGTCAGGAGTCTTTGCAGCCCGCCGCGCAGGAACCCCGGCACACGTATAACCGGAAGGTCAGACTCGGCCTGGTCGGCTGCGGCGGAAGGGGCTCGTGGATCTGCAACCTGTTCGCGTCGAACGGCGGGTTCGCCTTTACGGCCGTCGCGGATTATTTCCCGGAGCGCGCCGCGCGGATCGGCGCCCAACTGGGCGTGCCGGAGCCACACTGCTTCTCCGGACTGGAAGGATACCGGCACCTGATGGACTCCGGCGTCGAGGCGGTCGTGCTGCAGACGCCCCCCTACTTCTTCCCGCTTCACGCCGCGGCGGCGCTGGACGCCGGGCTGCACATCTATATGGCCAAGCCCGTGGCAATCGACATCCCGGGCACCGTCGCGATCCGGCGCCTCGCGGCGCGCGCGACGGAGCGGAAGCGCGTTTTCCAGGCCGACTATCAGTTACCGCGCGACCCGGTGAACCAAGAGGTGGCCAAACGGATCCGCGCGGGCGCCCTCGGCAAACTCCAGACCGTCTTCTCCTCCGGCTGGGCGGGCGGCAACGGGTATCAGGACCCGCCCCGCGAGAAGAGCGCCGAAAACCGGCTGAAAGACCTGGTCTGGTGCAATGACGTGGCGCTGGGCGGCGACTATATCGTGCATTACGACGTCCACATCATCGACGCGGTCGTCTGGGCGCTGGGCAAAGTGCCGGTGGCGGCGATGGGCGCATCGGCCGCGTTCCGGCCCTCCGTCCACGGCGACGCGCGCGACTCCAGCACCGTGGTTTACCTGTTCGACGACGGCACGGCCTGGTGCCACCAGGGCATCCTCGGGGCGTACCACGACTGGCTGAAAGCCGGGCGCCTGACCGCCTCACTGCAAGGCACACAGGCGGCGGCCTGCCTCTCCTATGCCGGCAAAGCCTATATGCGCGGAGGCACCCGGCATTTCGGCGGCGGCGTGCCCAACCCCGAAGCGAGCGTGCGGACCAACATCGACGAGTTCCGGCAGTCCATCGAAACCGCCGACTACTCGAACACGCAGGTGGCACGCGCCGTCGACAGCAATTTCGCGGCCATCCTCGGACGCGAGGCCGCCGCGCGGCGCACCCTCGTGACCCTCGACGCCCTGCTGCGCGAAAACCGCGCGTTGCAGCCGGATTTAAACGGGCTGAAAGCCTGACCGCGCCCCAGAAACGCCGTTGGGCCTTGAACGTTTATTCGCGTTACTTCGCTGGCGCGCCGGGTGGCGGCATGGAAAGACGCCAGAGCCGCGCGATGTTCTTCGCGATATCGGTGTTGTCGATGGTTTTATCGAAAAGTTGGGAGCCGGGGCCGAAGGCGTAAAGCGGCACCAAGGCGCCTGTATGCCCGGTCGTGGTGTAACGGATATCGACCTGCCCCGGATCCTTCGCGCTCGGCGCGCACTCCAGCCCGCCGGTCTCGTGATCCGCAGTGACCAGAACCAGCGTCTCCCCGTTTTTCAGCGCGAACTCGACCGCGCGTTTTACCGCCCAGTCAACCTGAAGCGTCCCGCGCACGGACTGTTCCGGATTGTTGGCGTGACCGCCCGCATCCGTGATCGTGCATTCCAGCATCAGCATAAAGCCCGCCGCATTCCGCGACAGCCGGTTCACAGCCGTGCCGAGAAGTTCCGCGAGGCAACGCTCCTTGTCCAGTGTCCCGTTGGCCATGAACCCGATGACCCGCTTCTCCGCCGGCGCGCGGGCAAACGCTTCCGGATCCTCGGCCAGCACATACCCCGCCTTGCCCATTTCCCCCACCAGGTCACGGTTGTCCGCGCGCAGCCCTCCCGCGGCCTTGGTCAGGAACCACGGCTTGCTGTTGTGGTTCCCGATCAGGATGTCGTACCCGCACGCCGATGCCATCAGGGAAATGTCCGAAGCATCGCCGCGCCGCGGAACATGCGCGTAAAACGCGGACGGCGTCGCGCCCCGGAGAGCGTCGGAAGTGATGATCCCCGCGGCGCGCCCTTCGCGGTGCGCCTGTTCCATCACCGACACGAGGCGGCGCTTGTCGGGATCCATACCCAACATGCCGTTGTTTGTCTTGTGTCCCGTCGCGATCGCCGTGCCGGATGCCGCCGAGTCCGTCACCGGCGAACTCGCCGAATAGGTGGAACAGCGCCCGGCAACGGGGAGCCGCTGCATCACCAGGCGGGACTCCGCCTTGTGCTGGTAGAGGGAAGTCAGCTTCTGCGCGCCCGCGCCCATCCCGTCCCCGATGATCAGGATAACGTTCTTCGGTGGCCGGGCGTCCGCCGCCTTCGGCAGCGGGGTTTCAAACGGCGCAGGCGCCTCATACTTCTTCATCAACATGACGTTGGGGCGGATCGACGCCAAGGCGACGTCCTCACCAACCGTGGCGGCCACCACCATCCACGCGCTTTCGCGCGCCTCGAACCGCAAGGCCTTGAGGGGTTTCTTTTCAAGCGCAAACCGCGAGACGAAGAGCGAAACCTGGGTGTTTTCGTTGTAAGCGGTCCAGCCGCGCGCCGCGTTTTTGTAGCTGGCAGGGTTCGCCCAGTCACCCACGTCCTGGCCGCAGAGCACGGGATATTCCGAAACGCTGCCGTCCGCATAGTCAACCCGCAGGATCCCCGCCTGCTTCAGCTCCTTGGCGGGCGGACACCATGCGGCGGCGTGCATCAGATACAGGTAAGCGCCGCTGACCCCCGCGACCGGCACCTCGGCCTTGGCCGGAAGATACGGGCGTTTGGGTCCCCCCAGAACCACACAGGTTTTGCCGGGATGCGCCGTTTCGTCGAGAATCTCGAACGGCACGCGCGACGCCGTCAGCCGCCCGGGCTTGATCACGTGCAGGTCGTTCCCACCCAGATCAATCCACCCACCCTGCCGGTCTCCCTCCGTGGTATCGGAAAACCCCGTGTTCGCGCCCCCAGCCAAAGGCAACGGAACAAAACCGTCCGCAACCGCCACCAGAGCAGTCAGGAGCAGGAAGAAGGAAACGGACACCCTAGCGACAGACCGGCGTACTATAGGACACAACATGCTGAAACCTTTCTTTCTTGACATACTTGACGGATGACATGTTAGCAGATAACCCGAACGGGTAAAACCAAAACGAGACAAAACGCCGAACGCCCAACTTCGAAGTTCTGAGTTGGCTGTTCGGCGTTCCGCGTTTCTGTCTCGACACACTGGATCCCTGTTACTCTTCGGGCGTCCGAGACGTCCGCCCGTACTTTGCATGGCTCACCCAGATCTATGCCCGTACGGCGGGGCACGTCCCGGACCGCCAACTAACACACTAATGAACTCATGAACTTCTTCAGGGCAAGGTCCTCACGAGGCGGAAACCCCGTCCCGCGCCCTTGTCCTCCTGCGCGTAGGAGTTCCGGGACAACGCTGAAGCGCATTGCTCGGCATTCTGGAGGAACCCTCCGCCCCGCACGCTCCGCTTATTGCCGGTTTCCGGCCCCTTGGGGTCGGCTCCTCCCAGCAGGGCGGTTGCGTACCAATCCAGACACCACTCCGCCAGATTTCCGTGCATGTCGTACAGTCCCCACGCATTAGGCGGGAAGGAACCGACCAGCGCCGTGCCTAAAGAGGGAGGGGACGAAACGGTATATCCACTTCCCCCGTTGTACTTGTAACGGCCCAGCGCGTGGATGAACAGGTTCGATTCCGCAACGTTGAGGCTCTGTCCATCGTTGGGGGCCGCCGCCTGCCCGTCGTTGTAATAGGTCGTTGTGCCCGCGCGGCACAGGTATTCCCACTGCCCCTCGGTGGGGAGATCGAACCCCGTCATTCCTGACGAGGAACGGAGCTTGCCCATGAAGCTCGCCGGAGAAACGTACGGGCCCGTGGCTGGCCAGTAGACGGGAGACGGCGTGGCGTTTGTCGCCCCCCGGATGTGGTTGTATTCGATGTTCTCGACCGGCCGGGTCTTGTAATACGTCGCGTTGGAAAAATAGCTTGGCTTCTGTCCAATTCCCATCACCCACTCCCATTGCCGCTGCGTGACCTCGAACACCCCGGCATAAAAGGACTTCGTCAGACTCACGGTCTTTGCGCCCGCGCCGCTTCCCATCGTGTATGACCCCGCCGGTATCCGGCGCAGGACCAGCTTGTCGGTTTTGTAGAGGTCGTCGCCATTCACACCCGTCCAGATGACCGTGTTTACAGGTGTCCCGCTGTTGGTCACCGGATTCTCCACCCACGCCCCCCATACGCCCGCACGCAGGTCGTCCTCATACACGTACTCGACCCCCACCGGCCCGCCCGACACCGCATTGGTCAGGTCCAGAATCATGTAGAGCGGCGCGGGGGCAGGCGTGAGCGTCACGCTGAACTTCGCCAGCACCTCCTCGTTGGTGTACGGACTTTGGGTCGGGTCCCAGATGATCCGGCGCGTGCCCTGGCCCGAAACACCGTACAGGTCGCCGGACAGGGAGGCGTCCGACAGCGTGAGCGGCGTCGAGCCGTTAAATGCGCTCACCGCGATGTCCACGGCCTGAGTGGCGTCCGTGATCACGTAGTCGATGTCCACCAGCCGACTCCACGGCCAGCGCTGCCGCACCGTCACGCCGCTGATCTCCGCCGCGCATGTGCCCAGCGCGAAACAGACCGCAATACTTCCAAAAACCATTTTTTTCGTTGTTGTCATTGTTGTATTCTCCATTCTTGTTTGATCGACATGAATCGACTTGATGCGACTTGATGCGACCCGAGTCGAAATCCCGATTAAACCTCATGCACTTTA
Organism: Kiritimatiellia bacterium; assembly: GCA_028700415.1. GTDB lineage: Bacteria > Verrucomicrobiota > Kiritimatiellia > RFP12 > UBA1067 > JALHET01. Next base: position 1,906 of record JAQVSS010000199.1, on the reverse strand, counting down.
GAACTCACGCACTTTAGAACTTCCCACTTCTCACCTCACGCTGAACATGAAGCCTTCCGGCACGCGGACCAGCGTGGCGTCCCATGCGTTTGACTCCATACCGGGAAACGTCAGCGCCAGATTGAAGGTGCCGTAGCCCCAGTCGCTCCGCTTGACTTTCCAGCCGAAATACCCGCTGGCGTCCGCCAGCGCGCTGGTCTGCGTCAGGCCGCCTGCCTTGGCGATCACCAGTTGGCCGGTCACCGCACCGGCCGTGGCCTCCGCCCAGCCCGCGTCGTAGGCGATCACCGCGTTCTCCTTGACCTTCGGCCAAGGCACGTTCACCGGAGCCGGAACCACGGCGGTTTCCCCGAACGCGCCCGTCACGACCGCCAGCCGCGAGGTCATCGCCCCGACGACCGCGCCGCCGCCGCCGTAGAACGTCAGCGTCAGGTCATACACGTCCTCGGCGGACGGCACGGTTGAAGCTGACGCCTGCCAGAGATAGTTCGATGCCGCGGAGGGAAAGTCCGCCGTGAACGTCCCGTTCATGCCGGCGATCTTCAATTGCGCGTTCGCCGCGTTTGTCTTCCACTCCCATGCCAAGGGCACCTCATTGGTGCACACCTCCGACCACCGCGCATTGCGCGTCGGCGACGTGTTGATTGCGACCGGAACCGAAACGGCCGGGGACATCCCCGCCCCGCCCGCGATCGCCGCCGCGGCCAGAACCGAAGCAGCGTTTGTCTTTTTCATGTTGCCCGCCTCCTCCTGTCGGGGCGCGGAAGGCCGCACCCACGCTGTTTTCGTGAAAGGGATTTTGCGAGGCGCGTTCCGCATCGCGGCCTGTTGCCGCGCGGTTTCCCGCGCGCGCGACGCCTCTTCGGGAACGTACTTCGCCACCCACAGCTCCCCGATCCGGCGTGCCGCGTCGAAAGCTTTCTGCGGCTCGGCGACCGCCGCGTGGCCGCGCACCGCCTTGAACAGGCGCTCCCCGGTGCCCCCTTCCGCCGACACCTTGAAGGGCATCCTGCCCGCCATCGCCCATACTCCCTCGCCCTCTTCGCAAAGATCCACGCCGTTGCCCTCACCGTCCAGCGCCTGCACGCTGCCCTTGAAGACGAACAGGCTGCTGCCGTCCGCGTCCGCCGCCACCGAGAAAACGGTCCTGATGTCCCACGCCGTCAGCCCCGGCGCGCGCACCGTGAACCCGCTCGCCCGAGCCGGCACCCATGCCACCAGCCGCCCCGAAACCAGCCGCACCTCCATACCCCGCTCCTCCGCCTCCAGCTCCAGCTGCCCCAGCAGCGACAGCTCCACGCCCGACGGCAGACGCACCTTGGCCAGCCCTTTCGCGAGACTGATCCTGCCCGGCAATTCCTGCGGCAGTTCCAGACCCCACACCCCCTTCCGCTCCACCACAGTCACGGGGGACGGGGGACGGGAGACAGAGGACGGGGGACGGGGGACACCATACCACAGGCCCGCGCCGACCAGCAGCGCCGCCGCGGCAACAGCCGCTTTCCGCCAGGAAGCCCTGGCCTGAACATCCTGAGTGTTTCTGGGCATGGCTGAGTGTTTCTGAAACGGGGCGCGTAAACCCTCTGAAAGCGGAGCGGGTGCGGGCAGGGCGGACTTGGATTTTTCAGCCGGTATTCCGGCGGCGGTCGTTGCCCGCGAAAAAGCCCGTCCGCATCTCCCGCACCCCGAAGCGTCCGCACCCTTGCAGCGCAGCAACACATGCAGGCGCATCTCGCGGGCATAACGCCGCCGGCACTGCAGGTCGTGGCGCAGGATTCCCGAAAACGTCGCAAACTCGTCTTCCGTCGCAACCCCTTCAATGACCCGCATCAGCAGATCCTCGAAATAAGCGTCCGCCCCGTTCATACCCGTACCCCTTCCGCCGCCGCACGCAACCCCGCCTCAA
>JAQVSS010000198.1 GCA_028700415.1 Kiritimatiellia bacterium | reverse complement strand
CATTTTCAGCCATTCGGAATAGTTTTTTTGCCATTGTTCATTTTTGATGCCGTTCCAAAACTTTAAATTCCCGTAAGCGTGCAGAATTTTCGCTTGCGCGTGTTTCGAACGATCATCCGGATGCGGGATATAAACAGCGGGATCAAGGGAATCAACAACAAGCTGAAATCGCTGAATCATAAAATCAAAAACAGCCTGTTCGGGCATATATAAGAAAGAGGCATATTTTTTTAGAGTCGAGTAGCAAAAAGAATACATTTTCATGTAGTCATTTAAATGATCTTGGAAGACAAAGGTTGCAGCGCAGAACCCTTGTGCTTGAAGGTCATAATCTTCGATCGAAAGGTTTCGGTATGGCTCTAGCAGTTGGCTAGCCACTTTGTAGCTTCCGGGGTAGGGGATCATCCGAATGCCGGAATCGCAAGGAGCCATGAGTTCTGAAATGTCTTTTGTAATGACAATATCGTAATCCGTAAAGAGAACCGTTGCGTAATCCTGTAGAAGTCGCAGGCATTCAAATTTCGCGCACACCATTTTTGTGAAATAGTTAAAAAACCCCTGATTAAATACCGGTAAGTCCGTAAAGGGGAAGGCATAGTCAATAAACCTCGTCGTCCAAAGCGAAGCGATGATTTGCTTATCCTTATCGAGCATTTTGCCGTCATGGATAATTACGATTTCGTCGGCTATCCCGGGGCTCACTCTTTTCAGATCCATGATAACGCTGGCCATGGCAAAAGCGAAATTAGATGTCCCGCAAAACACGATGGCGCGTTTTTTCTTCATTTAAATAATTCTCCTGTCACCTGAACTTTTTGAGGCAGGATCTTCCTGCGCCGCATTTCGTGCATGATTCTTTGCGCGGGGCGCCCACGAAGTTGATCTTTTTTTATTCAACACGTAATAATGAAAACCTGTCTCTTCTCAAGAATGTAAGCTCCACGATTCCAATAAAGCTTAGTCATTATCAGGAAGGTAGGCAGAAGAGTCAACACCGATTATTCCGATTATTCGGGTTTGTTGGGTGGCTCTTTATCACCATCTGTAATTACTGGTTGCTCATTGTATACCGATTTTGCGATAATTGCGATGTGCAGTGCAGGTGTCGTATCGAACAGCAGGTTTTCTTGGTGGTGGGGCTTATCTGATGCCAGTGTTTGAAATTGTTGTTTTCCCAAAATATTGGTATGGGTTGAAATGGAAAGCAACGTTTCTTCCTGACATCAAAGTTTATCTGTTTACAGATGTTGGTTTCTAAAATGTATAGATTTCGTCGCGAAAACTCAGTAATGCTGAGTGGAAAGGATGATTATTAAATGATCCTACTTGGTGATTGTGCTTTAGGGAATAAAAGATGCCAGTGGTCTGCCGGTGATGACATCGTATTAACAAACCTAGAAGGACCTCTTTTACCCCCCAACCATTTTTTTTCACCGATGCCCAAAGCTGGCCCCTCACTGTTTGCGTGTGAGGCGCCAACAGCCGTTGCCACATTTGTTTTCGCGCTGGCTAACAATCATATCATGGATTTCGGTGTTCGAGGGTTGGAAGAAACTTTGAAATCACTCGACGCAAGGGGGATAAGATCATGTGGCGCTGGCAAGAACATCCATGCGGCTAGGGAATCGGTCATTGTTAATGATAAAGGAGTTGATATAGGAATCATCTCCTGCTGCGAGGCTCAGTTTGGTGTTTCTCGACGCGACACTGCAGGAGTTGCCGAGTTTGGCCCTTGGGTTTATCGTGCGATCCGGCAATTGCGTACAAAAGTCGATGCTGTAATTGTGTCTGTTCATGCTGCGATTGAAGACTCGCCTTGGCCTTCATTATATATCAGAGAACTTTACCACTCATTTATTGATGCCGGTGCCGCTGTTGTGCATGGACATCATTCGCATGTTCCGCAAGGTTATGAAGCCTACGGTGAAGGTGTGATTTTCTACGGTATGGGTAACTTTGCGGTTGATCCGGATAAGTGGCTCGACGTTCCAAACGGGCTATGGTCACTAGGTGCCGAAATTGATTTCACCGCAAAACCCCTACGTTGGCGGCCTTTGATCTTTGTGATCCGGCAACGAACTGATTTAGACACCGTTATGATCGAAGGGAGTACTCCTGAAGAACAAATAGCGATGATGAGCTATTTGGAATTGTGCAATCGGCCTTTAAATAAACCAGAGCTGCTTGAGGCATTGTGGCAAGAAGTAGCCTTACGATCATATTATCGCTACGGAGCGGTGTACATGGGGTTTCATGTGCCTTTTCTGATGAAACTGCGGGCGTGCGTAAGCAAGCACATGTTGACGATCAAAAACATGGTTTCCGGTAGCGCTATCAATCCTGCTCGTTATGATTATTTAATGTGGTACCATATGGTCGCTTGCGAAAGTCACCGTCAGATGTTAGCGACCGCATTGGGTGTGTTGTGTGGTGAAATCAGGGATCTTCGTACAAATGAGTCTCATTTGTTGGCTGATGAAATGTTACCGTGGTCCTGCGGTCGTTCTTGAGTGCGGAATTGAACCGTATGTTAGGCGTAACCAATGGCTTCTTAATTGATCGAAAGTGACTTTTATGAGTGTTATTGCCATTATAGATCAATATTTCCCTCAGTGGCTGCGCCAGATTTATCACCGGTTAAAATACCCCCAAGAACTGGTTGAGATGCATGAAGTTGCCATGCTCCTCGATCAATACGGTACAGGCTCTACTGATTGGATACCCTCGTTTCAACAAGAAAAACTTGGTGCCCTTATTGAATATGCTATCCGACATTGTCCCTACTACCAGCGTGTATTTGCGTATCACAATATTCGCGGATTATCCGAGTGGACGAAAATTCCTTGCCTGACGAAAGCCTTGATCCGGGAAAATTATAGGGAACTTGTATCAAATTGCGTGAATCAAATCCGCCACGGGATATGCAATACCGGAGGTAGCACAGGTGAACCACTAGAATTCCGATCAACAGCATTATGCAGTTTTATTGACATTGCTCATCAAAAATTCCAATTCAAACTTATGGGATACCGCCCTGGCGATTTGGTGGTTTGCTTTGACGGTGTGTCAGTTCCGTCGGCTGTCAGAAAGCGTGGCCGATTTTGGTTGGATTTCGGTAAACATGCGCCTTACGGCTCTCGCCATTACTCGGCTCTTTATTTTAACGATGAAAATGCATTAAATTATATTCAGGATATTCAGCGCACACGCCCCACCATTTTGCGCGGGTATCCATCCTTTTTGTCGGAACTTGCGGATTATTGCGAAAAGCATGCATTACGGATGCCTCATGGCATCAAGGGCGTTGAATTGACATCGGAGGTGGCATATGCTTTTCAAGTCGAAACGATAAAAAAAATATTTGATTGCCCAGTTTATTTTCAATATGGGCATTCGGAGACTTGTGTTTTTGCCTACACGATTGACGATACGTATGAGTATTTTTGCTCACCAGTCTACGGTCTGATTGAGGTTCTTGACGATGACCAACGTCCAGTGGCCATCGGTGAAATCGGGCATGTAGTAGCAACCGGTTTCTATAATCGCGCCATGCCTTTTATCCGTTATGATACAGGCGATATGGCGGTATATGGTGGTGTCCGCAACGGTGCTGTTGTGTTGCAAAAAGTTATGGGACGCACTCAGGATTATGTCCTCGGACCCAATCGACAGAAGACCCCTATTACGGGGATCGTCTTCGGGTTGCATTACAAGGCGTTTAGAAACATTGTCAAGTGGCAAATTGAACAGAATGTTCCAGGGGAGGTCTTGTTCACTATAAGAAAGGGGGAGGAATACTCGATCAGGGATGAACGGGAGATAGTTGAAATTTTCAAGAAGCAGGCTAATGTTCATGCGTCGTTTCGCTACGTGGAAGATTTTGACGGTAGGACGCCGCATGGGAAATTCCGATTCTTTATCCAAAATTATTTGGGGAGTTAACGTTTTTTGTGTTGGCTTAAGATGTGTCCCGTCCTGATCTGGATTGACACTTTTCTTAAAATGGAGCATTGCGATGCAACGAAAAATCGCACCCTGCGCAATGCGATCTTGACAAAAGAATATCCCGAGGCTACCATATATCTATATGAATGAATGGGCTATGTCTTGAACTTACAACGACCCCCACCGCAATATCCAATCGATTCCAGAGCGTAAATCACGGAGCAGTTTGAGGCGGACTTCACAACACCCGCTATAACTTTTCAATGAACACACCACCGGTTCTATTCCTGATTTTCAACCGAAAGGAGAACGCGATCCTTTCATTCGAACGCATTCGCCTGGCCCGACCCTCGCGGCTTTTCATAGCGGCCGATGGGCCGCGCTCGGACAGGGAGGGCGAATGTTCCCAATGCCATGCGGTACGGGATGCCATTCTCGGCGCCGTCGACTGGGAATGTGAAATAAAAACCTTGTTCCGGGATGAAAATCTGGGATGCCGTCAAGCGGTCTCTCAGGCGATAACGTGGTTTTTCAACGAAGTCGAAGCCGGGATCATCATAGAGGACGACTGCATCGTGTCGCATACATTTTTCCGGTTCTGCGCCGAGCTGCTTGAACGCTACCGGGATGACGAACGAATTCTTTCGATTTCCGCAAACTGTTTTCAACCCTCGGGATCCATACGGAGCGCAAGCTACTATTTTTCCAAGTACCAGCACTGCTGGGGGTGGGCAAGTTGGAAGAGGGCATGGCGAAAATTTATGCCGACGCTTGAGGAGTGGCCGCGGTTTAGGGATGCCGGGGGATTGGCGAAGTACAACGAAGGATGCAAAGTTTTCGACCATCATTTCGCAAAAATTTTCAATCAGGCGCATTCCGGGGAGGGCGACAGTTGGGCGTTTATCTGGCTGCTTACGGGCTGGATGAACGATATGCTCACGATCCATCCAGCGGTCAACATGAGCCAGAATACAGGGTTGGGCACAGAAGCTACCCACACGCTTGATCGCGAAAATTGGACCGCAACGCTACCAGCGCTGGAATTGGCCTTCCCGCTTATTCATCCGGGGGAAGTTTGCCGGAACCGCGGTGCCGACCGTTGGAGCGACATTCATCTATGGCATATTCGGCGCTTACAGCCGCTAATCCGCATCCTTTCGCATAGCTCCCTGCTACGTTCATGCTATCATAAACTATACATGCCGATTCTGCGGCAAAAGAGGAAAACATGAAAAGAGCAATTCGCCGGACGTTCACGCTGATAAAAGCATTGCGCGGGCAGGACGTTTTTGCCTGTCGAGATATCTGCATTCCATGTGAACGTCTCGGATCTGCGTATGGCGGATGGACGACTATCACGGATCGAATAAGTGCTGACACAATCATCTATTCCTTCGGAATCGGTGACGACGCCTCGTTTGACTTGGCTTTAATCGAACGTTTCGGGGCATGTGTTTACGCGTTTGATCCCACACCGAAGTCGATAGAATGGACAAAGTTAAACAGCCTGCCTTCCTCATTCATCATGAATCCGGTCGGGTTGGCGGACTTTGACGGTCAAGCGTTATTTGCGCCACCGGAAGATCCGTCGCATGTCTCGCACACGTTGCTGGAACGTCCTGCCACACAGCGGGAAGCGATATCAGTCCCAGTCCGACGTCTTTCCACTATCATGCACGAACTGGGGCACACGCACGTGGATATCCTCAAAATGGACATTGAGGGTGCAGAATACGCAGTAATCGACGATATGTACCAGACGGCGATTCGCCCCGAACAGATTTTGGTCGAGTTCCATCACCGTTTTTCAGGAGTTGGCGCCTCAAAAACGCGAGTAGCCATCCGGACTCTCAGAAAGATGGGCTATCAGCTTTTCGCCATCTCGGAGACAAACGAAGAATTTTCATTTTGTCGGATAAAATCCGCATAGGAGTCACAACACTCAGGATTGCAATGCACTCCCAAGCACTCTGCCTGTCCAGACGATATCGCGCGCGCCTGTTTGTCGCTTAAGTTCGCGTACGCGAATTGTCATAAACGATGACTGGTGTTTTTTCAGAAAACAGCTCAATATACTTACGCGCACAGTCGAGTATATCGAATTTTTCGGCGGCAACCGAACGTGACCGATCGCGGAATGCTACGATTTGATCTTGAGGCATTGTCGCGAAGCGCTCAATCGAGGTGGCAACCGCATCTACAGAGTGTTCCCGCACCACGGTTCCGTTCACACCGTCCGCTATGATGTCAGGGCATCCGCCAATGTCGAATGTAATTGCTGGCGTTCCGCAGGCAATAGATTCCATCAACATTTGCGGCAGGTTGTCCAACAAGGTTGGCAGCACATACAGGTCGCAGGCAGAATAAATATCCGCGAGTTCGGCGTCCGTTTTCAAGTAGCCGAGATGCAGTACTTCCACATTCTGTATCTTTGAGGGATGGCTGCCGAAGGTGACAAACACAAGGCGATCGGAGAATTGCGCCGCGAGAAGGTCAGCCGCCTCTTCGACAAACCCGATCCCCTTCAGTGCATTTGCGTTTGAGGAGGCTCCCGCCAGCACATAGAACTTTTCATCTTGAAACCGAAATTTATGCCTTGCCGCATGCCGTCGACTCGGATGAAAAATGTCTAGTGGAACGCCCATCGGAATGCGTTCGATTCTTCGATTTTGACAGAGCGTACTTGAGCGCGCCAATTCGGTCAACCAGACACTTTGCGTGACGCCGACAATACCGCTATTCCAGATTTGTTTCCTCTGAGTATGACCCCGGTTCGAAATATCTTCAGTATCGTCGGATGCCAACTCCGGGCAAGATCCACATTTGTCTAGGTAGCGATCGCAGATGCGCGTATAATGGCATCCGCCCGTGAAGGGGTGCATGTCGTGGAAGGACCAGAAACACGGAGCTTTCAGACTGGCGACCTGTCTGGCGCTCAACATGCAGTTGAAAAAGTTTAGATTGATGGCATCAGGGGTCAGCCGATTGATGACGTACGGCGCCCAAGTCGGGACATCATGCGCGACCCACCCATAGCAAGGCTTACCGCGGTAGCGCCGTACCATACTAGAGTTGGCGTTATCCAAAGCCCTCCAGAGGGCTTTCGCGAGAAAGTTAGGTCGTACGAGAGGGATGACATCCGGGTCGTCCGTCAACTTACTGATAACAACAAGGCGCGATTCGTGCCCAATGTCCCTAAACGCCCGGTGTAGACGAAAGGCCGCAATAAACCCACCGCCGCCGATATCCTGCTGGTTCACCTGAACAATTTTCATGATAGCTCTTAGTCATGCTATTGGACTGATAGGATTAGCCGCGCAACTTTGCGAGCAACGAAGACAGCGTACACGTTCTTGCGCTATATTGTCCAGCCTCTAGCCTAGTCCAGCAATTCCGAATCTCCGTCCGACAGCGCATGGATGGTTCTTTTGATTGCCGAACGTGATGTGGCTATTACGCATGGGAAATGATATTATGTCAACATTTAAGGTAACGATTCTGTATGAAGCAGGAAATTACAGGCCTCGTCAGCATTGTGATCCCGACGCTTAATTCTGCGGGGACGCTTGGGACATGCATCCAGTCGATTCTGTCACAGACCCTGCCCCGCGGCCGCTACGAGATCGTGCTGGCGGACGCCGGTTCTGCGGACGACACGCTGGACATCGCGCGCGCCTGCGGCGTGGACAAGATCGTGGAGAACCCGCTCCGGACCGGCGAGGCGGGCAAGGCCGCCGGCATCCAGGCGGCATCCGGCGACATCATCGCGCTGGTGGACAGCGATAACATCCTGCCCGATCCTGAGTGGCTGCAACGGATGGTGGCGCCGTTCGACGATCCGCGGATCGCGGCGAGCGAGCCGATCGCCTACACGGTGCGGCCGGAAGATCC
>JAQVSS010000197.1 GCA_028700415.1 Kiritimatiellia bacterium | reverse complement strand
AGTCCGCCATGCAGATGTGCATCAGCGGCGCTTCGGCGTCCTTCAAGGGGACGACCAACGTCAGCTTGTCGACGTTCTTGCCTTCCGCTCCGGAAAACGAGTAGGTCCCGTACAGGAACCCGTCGTATTCAAGCTTCCCCTTGGCAAATATCGTGATCCTGTCCGCGACAGCCTTACCCGCAAGCTCGGCGTCATAACCGTCCGCGGCAACCGACAGTCTCGCTTTCTCAGGGGTCTGTCCCCCGAATACGACCGGCCTGCCGTCGACAACCGCCTCGAAATAGACAGGTGCGGCGAGCATTTCGCGCCCCAAGGCCTCGATTGACTCGGGAAGTCCTGTACCGCCGAAGCGATAACTGCGCAAAATAACATCGGCAACGCTTCCTTTTGCAGATATCGGCTTGAACGGCGGCACGATCACCCGTTCGGTGCCGAGAGCGTGTCCATCCCATTCCCAGCGCTTCTTCTCAAGGACGCAAATGGGGACAGACCCCAGTTCAAGCGCGCATTTTCCGGGCTCGGACGGCGTTTCGGCAAGGACCGTGTAACGTTTGCCGTCCATCATCTTGAGCGGGAATTCCTTGCCGCCGATTTTCGCCACGATTGCCGACGGCTCTTTGCCGGGTTGGGGATAGACGTTCACCCGGACGCGGTTCATGCCCGGATAGTGGAAAACCTGCACTTCTCCAAGACCGGGAACGTCTTTCTCCGCCGTAACCGGCACGTCGCCGCCGCGGGGCGCACGCCGGGCACAAAAGCTCTCGGAGAAAACGACCTCGCCGCTTTCGACATCGCGGACCGTCAGCTCCATGCGGTGATCAACGCGCGAACGCGTTTCGAATCGCGCGGAGAACTTGCCGCCCGTCTCAACGGTTCCGCCTTCCGCAAGGCGCACGCCGCCGGTGTCCTGCCTGGCGGAACCTTCGCACACGAAAGCGTCCACCCGATACCGGGCGCCGGGTTTCGCCGAGGTAATCGCGACGATCGGCGCCCAGACGCCTTCCAGCGGCGAACCGATCAATTCGACATGCACCGCAGGCGCATCCCGACGCCAGGCGAATTCGACTTTCGGCCCCTGGATGTGCTGGCAGGCGGCGTTGACGGACATCGTGCCGATTCCCGGACCACCCCGACCGGCATTCGCCTTCAAGCCGCCTGTGAAGGTGCCAATAGATCCGAGCGGCACCGAAACCTCGAACTCCCACCATCCGCGGTTCACCCTGCCACCGACCGCGATCCCTTCGCAGTTCCAGCTCGGATCGGCCTTTGCGCCGCGTTGCGACAGCGAATCGTAGACGGTGCCGAGCGCGTTGAAGGCAAAATGCGCAATCCGGTCCGGATCGTCCCCGACGATCACGAGTTCAAGCGCATCGTCGTCCCAAACGGGACCATCCCTCCGGGTGACCGCAGTTCGCAGCCCGCCGTCGAAATCGACGTTTCGCGCTTTGACACGCCAAGCGACAAAAAGCGTCTTGCCGTCCGTAAGGAACGTCGCCGTTCCCTCGCCGAAATCGGCGAGCCGTTCATCCGAAGCCGTCTTCAGGAATCCGCAGAACCTTACGCCCTCGTCGTACTCACGCTCGCCGATCACGCCGTCTACGACGGGATGGGTTTTCGCCAACGGCAGAACGATCGGCGAAGCAAAGCACATTCCGGCGGACAAAGCCGCCAGAATGGTGATAAGTGAAAACCGCATGGCATCCAGTTCCTTACAGGATACTGATCACACTGCCGACCGGGGCATAGACGATCTTTAGCGTTACCGTATCCCCCCCGCCCTCGGCTGTGAGGCGCCATTCCGACGTTGTGAACGCGTGCTCCCACCCTTCGGCCAGCGCCGCTGCCGGACAGGAGCCGAGAACGAACTCGTCGCCTAAGGTGAACCCGCTGCCGCTCATCAGCATTGGTTCGAAGCCGGTCTTCATCGCAGCTCCGGCAGTGAGCATGCCGGAGATTTTAACCGTATCGTTCGTCGTCGTCGCTCCCTTCCAGACGCGGATCGGCAGCTTGCCGGTAAAGCGGACATTCCCGACCGAAATCTTCGCGGGCAAGGCCGCGCTCGTCAGGTTTGTGAAGCCGATCGTTTCGCCCGCGACGAGCGTGCCCGCCCAGTTGGCGCCGTCAGCGAGCAGTAGCCGGCAGCCGTCCGCGCTCGGATAGGCCAGAAGGTCGCCGGTTGCTGTGTTGCTGGTACAGGTCATAATCGCCATGCAGGAGTAGCCGGGCGTCGCGTTCGTGAGAAACAGCGTGCCGTTCGTGCCGGTGACCGGCACGTTCGCGAGTTCAATCACGCGGTTCCACTCGCGTTCCTGCTTGGTGCCGGCGTTCGCGCTGTAACTGCGGAGCCCGAGGAACTTGCCGGCGCCGATCCGGACCGACTTGAGGCCCGTGAACGGCTTCACGAGATATTCCTGCGTGCGCGATTCCGGAACGCCGCCGTCGACGGTATCCCAATAGGCAGGGTCGTAACCGGGCTTTTCGGTCAAATCCCAGTAACCGTCCTCGAACCCAAAGACAGACTTGCCGTTGCCGCCGAACTTCATGACATGGATATAACCGCCGTTCCTGAACGTCATCTGCTCATGGCCGTCGACGCCGGCGGAGAACATCACGAAGTACCGGTTCAGATTGTAAAGAAAACGTGTGCCCGCGCCGTCGAAGTCGAGCTGCACCCGATCATTGAAGTTCGGCTGCCCGTATAGTCCCGGCGAAGTCGAGCTCGACGGCTTCTCGACCTTGCCGTTGTTGAAGCACTTCACACGCACCGCACCGCCGAAGTAGTTGGCGCCGTTGTCGCGGATGTCGAAGAGGGTGTTGTCGAGCTCAAAGTCGATGATCTCGTTTGTCGGGTTGGCATTGCCGACCTGATATTTGAACCAGGATTGGTTTGACGTGGAGACGGTTGAATCCTTGAATGAGACCTTGCCGACCACTTTAACGCGCCCTCCGGACGCCTTGGGCTGCACCCAACGGTTGATGCCTATGCCGAGGAAGTCGAATTCCCCGTTGACCGCCGTGAGCGCAAAATATGCGGTTTCACCGACCTCGGCCGTGCCGAAATACGCCGGGGTGGCGCACTGGATTTTACCGTAGTTCTTGAGATGGACGTTCTTGAACTCGAAGTTAGCTGCGGGAAGCACCTTCGCGCCGCTCGCGACTTCCACAACCGGCAACGTCGCCGGTTCGGCGTACGCGGCGATCGCACCGACAGCAAGCGTCACCTCAGAGCCGGAATCGAAGAGGACGCGCGAATCGTAGCTCAAGATGACCGGCGGCAGCGTGAACGCGCCCGACACCTTGAGGGTCGCGCCGTCAAGCACGGTGATCGAATTATAGACCATGTTGGTGGCGCCGAGCACCGCGACCGTATCCTGTCCCGCAACATAGACGTCCGCCCCTGCGGCCGGGACGTTCCCCCGGCTCCATCCCGAAACATCCGCAATATTCTTCTCGCCCGCAGCGGTGAAGACATCATGGTCGGCGGACGAGATCGTCAATATGAGCGCGTCGCCGGTGATGGAAAGCGCGTAGCCTTCGGGCACCGTTGCGTTCGCCTGAATAGCCGCAAGGAGCGTCGCGTCCGCCGAGGTGAGAAGTTTCGCTCCCACGACAAGGTCGGTCGCATCGACGGCGAAGTCGATGTCGGCATACCCCGGAAGCGCATCGAGTACGACTCCCGCCGAGGCGAGCTCGAGGGTCGTTCCGGCGCCCATCGCGAGCGTATTGAATTGCGTCGCACGGACGGTGCGGATTATGCCGGAGGTGACGTTTAACGTCGACGGCGCCGCCTCGCCAAGGGCGAGTGTGCCGTCCCCCGTCTTCGCGAGCGTCGTTCCGGCGGCGAAGGTGGCGTTCACCCAGTCGACCGTCTTGTCCGCCGCGACCTCGAGCGTCGCGGTTGTATCGGCGGTCGGCATGCCGACCGAGCTGAAGAAGGAGAAGTCGGAGCTTTCGTTGAAGACCGCACTGCCGCCAAGTAGCTGGAACTGGTAATCACCGTAAGCGTCTGCGGCCCTTGTGATCGCGCCGCCGAAGGTCATCGTGCCAGCCTGCTGCTTGAAGCGGATGATCCCCGCTCTCAATTCCGAATGGTTGAGACCATGGGCAAAAGCGGCGCCGTGCGGGAAGTTCGCCGTGCCGCTGTTGTCGAAGAAACTCGCGTAAGTCTCGCCTATCCCCATGTCGGCCCCGAGTTCGAGCGTCTTCGGATCGAATGTCAGCGTGCCGCCGGGCTGCACGGTGATCTGTCCCATGTTCATGCAGACATAGCCGCCGACCACAAGCGTGCCGGTATTTTTCACGGTGTAGGTGTTCTGAGCCCCGGAGTAGCCCATCTTGGTGCCGCAGTTCGGCCCGAGGATCAGCGTGCCGTTCTGTTCAATGACCGCACGGACGCGTAAATTGGTGTAGCAGGTCGTCACTTCCAACGTGCCGTTCTTGTACCAGAGATCTCGGAAGCCCCATTGTTCGGTGTAATTACCCCAGTTGAAGCCCTTCACATAGCGGTGCTTGCCATTCAGGTTGTACGAGGAACGCATCGCGTAGCCGTTGAGGTAATGGATTTCGTCATTCATGCCCGGCCAGAGGCCGTCCGGGTTGGTGCCGCTCACGCTCGTGCCTATCACCCAGCTCGATCCCAGATCCCAGTCGCAATAGGTCGTAGAGCTGTGGTTCTTCCAGTAGAAAACCTTGCTCTCGCCGCTGCGGCTATAGTGGATGCGGTTGTTGACGATCTCGAACGTGCCGATCATCGAGCCGGTCGCGTCGAGGGCCGCCTTGAGCGTCTGGAGAAGCGTCGCGTCATCCGACTTGACGAGGTCGAGTTCGAGCGCGGAATCGGGTGCCGAAACGGCGACGCCGGCGAGTCCCGTGACGGTGGTGAGCTTGCATGCCCCGCCAATGAAAACGAGATCGGTGACGTTCGTTAGGTTGAGAACCGTCGGACCGCTTTCGCCGAGTTTCAGCTTGCCCGCACCAGTGACGTTGAGCATCGTGTTGTCGCCGAAGGTCATCGTGGAAAGATCGACCGTTTTGCCTGTCGCGATCTGAACCGTCGCGGTCGTGGCGGCGGGCATCGTCAGCGAGGTGATACCGGTGAAGGAGAGGCTATCGTTCGCGACGAGCGTGCCGCCGTTGAGCGCGAAGGTCATCTTGCCAGGCGCCGCTGAGCAGGTGAAATCGCCGCCGAACGTCATCGTGCCGGCATTCTGGCGGATCTGGAAAACCGGCGGATCCTGCGTGTAGTCCGTGAAAAAGGAATTCGGCGCGCTGAGGTCAAAGCCGTTCGGGAAGTTGAACGTGCCCGAGTTATCGAGCGTGCGAGGATAGGTGCCGTCGCCTTCACGGGCGTAATAGTCATAATTAAACGCGACCGGGTCGATGCTGAAGGTGCCGCCCGCTTGATTCTCGATCTTGATGTTCTTCAGGTGGTAGGTGCCGCCGAATTCGGCCTCGCCGCCGGATTTGACGAGGTATTCGCTTACGCATCCGCCGCGGCTGATGCGGGAATGGGCGTCCGGCCCGATGGTGAACTTGCAGCCGGATCGCACTTCGACCTTGAGACATGTATTGGAGAAGGTTTCGGACACCGTGAAGTTACCGCCGATGACGAATATCGTGTTCGGATTGTAGGAGTCGTCGAAACCCGTGAACCCGCGGATCGTCCAGGTGTTTGACGGGTGATCCTCGGTCGCCGCCAAATTGAAGACGTAGCTGCGAGCATAGGCGTTGGTACTATGGAACTGGTAGATGTAGTCGGCCTCGCCCGGAACGAGATTGCCGGGATTGCCGGCATCCGCAGAACGTCCGACCGCCCAGTTGGACGGACTACCGAACAGGGCGTTGCCGCTGCCGTCGGTCGAAGTCCAGTAAAATTCGGCGGAAAAGGCCGAAATACAGCAAACCGCCACACCCATCGCAGCGAACAGCTTTTTCATTTATTTCTCCCTTTACGGAATATCAAAAACATCACTGTCGTCCCATGTGCTTGATCAGTGACACACCAATTTCCATTGTCAGCCCTTATTAGTATGCGCAAAAGGGGTGCTAAGCTCAACAGCTAAAATCGCCAACTATCAACGTTTTCGACCGGGCGTATCCCTGTATCCACAGAGGGCAAAAAGGGCGACAGCGAAAACCAACAGGTTTCGCCAGCGGTCATGTTGAGCTTGAGCAAATCGTCTGATATCCGCTCCTTCCGGCCACTCTTCAAGTTTTTGACCTTTGTCGGAAAAGGCAGCTTAAAGTCCCACTTCCCTCCCCGAAGCGCGTGCACCGAGACGAAGTCGCCGTTCATATTAACTTGCAGCCACGGCTTGTCCACAGGGACATACGCCCCCGACTCACGGGCGAAGCGGTTGAACATCTCGGGCGTGAGTCCGCCCGGTACGGCGAGGTAAATCCTGCGGCAACCGCCGTCGGTGCGTTCCGCAATGGCGGCCTTGCCACTGTCGGTGAAGCGGCCCCAGACCTTCACGCCAGGCTCTTCTTCGACCCAGCAGCGACGCCCGCAGGGAATGCGGATCGGCATCTCGGGATCGTCAAGTATGCGCCCGGAACGTTGATACTCGAGTTCGTAACTGCCGATGACCGGATCGGGGAACCCGTCTTCAACTTTGACCTCAAACGTCCGCACGTTTTTATCGCAGTAACCGACGTTGAAACCGGTCACCTCCTGCGCTCCGCCAAGGACGCCTGTCTCCGTGAGGAAAACAAGTGTGCGGCCACTGGACGAAAGGCGCTTCACCGCCCGCAGGCGCGGCTCATCGAATTTACGCCAAAGCAGGAAAACCACGGTCTTCGCGCCGTCCAAGAGCGCGGGGTTCGCGATCACGTCATCGGCAAGATAATATTCGTACGGGACGCCAGAGCCGGCGAGATACCGAAGCTGCTTCTCGACGAAATGATAGGTATGGTCGGGGAAATCAAATCTCGGACCGCCTTCCCATCCGAAAAACCCTTCCTCGTCCACGACCAGCGCCACATCGCTCCT
Organism: Kiritimatiellia bacterium; assembly: GCA_028700415.1. Lineage (GTDB taxonomy): Bacteria > Verrucomicrobiota > Kiritimatiellia > RFP12 > UBA1067 > JALHET01. The sequence continues at coordinate 920 of JAQVSS010000197.1, read as the reverse complement.
CCAGGACGAGGGCGTCTTCTCGTTTAGCGCGGAGAAAATCGCCAACGACTCTTTGATGTCCGCGGCAATCTCAGGAGCCGCGAACCAACCGCGCCCCATGTCGTAAAACCAGAAACCGCTCCGCTGTGCGATCATCTCGCCCGCAAGCTTGCGGTAGGTGGTGCGCCAGTGATCGATGTCCGGCGAATAGCCGACGCGCGTCGCACCGACCAGCGAACCGCCCGCTTGCATCCAATAGGTTCGGAGATCGAACTCGTACCAGTGCATTTTGCCGTGGAGCGCCATCGACGAGAAAGGCACGTAGGGCGCGTCCGGGAGCCCCGGCCAGCGGTCGATATAGGTAGGCTGCGAAACGACGATGTCTATACCCTTCGGATCGCGGCACATCTTTCCGTGGGTGAAATCGACCACGAACGGCGCGTCATCCCAACGGATGGCGATAACATCCTTGCCCATAACCTCCTTGAACGCATGGGCGAAATCCTCCTGTGCAATCGTTCCAAGCTGACGGCAGAAATGCCAGTAGTTCGTGGACTTGCCGGGATTATCAACAACGTATTTCGCATACTCGGCCTTGGCGCAAGACGAATAATCGGGTAAAGCCATTCCGAACTGCCCATCATTGTAGCCGAGGAAGTGGATACCGATCAACTTCTTCGCGAGGCCCTGGGTCTTCATCTCGCGAACGAAAGCACGGATGTTGTCCTTCACTGCCCCGAGCCAATCGGGTGAGGCCATCGACGGCCACGGCCACCAACTGTTGTTCTTGACCATTCCGGCGTAACCGCTCGTGCAGGTCGCGGCGCAACCGAACACGGGCTTGCCGTCAGCCCCGATCCAGGCTTCGTCCGGATGTTCTTTACGGATAAAATCGGGATAGGTGTTGCAGCCGAAGCAAACCATATAAAGGGCATTTGCGT
>JAQVSS010000019.1 GCA_028700415.1 Kiritimatiellia bacterium | reverse complement strand
GGTTGCGCACGCCGTGCAATACGTGGTGCCGGGAGGCGCGGGCGACCAGACCGGCGGCTCATGGGCGAACGCGCGTGCGGACGTGCAGGCCGCGGTGGATGCGGCTGCGCTTCCGGGCGAGGAGGTGTGGGTGGCGGCGGGGCGCTACGCGGTCTCCGCGCCGGTCGCGTTGCGGAGCGGCTCCGTGGTGCTGGGCGGGTTCGCGGGCACGGAGGGCGCCGTGTCCCTGAGGGACTGGGACGCGAACGTGACCGTGCTGGACGGCCAGTCCGCCACGCAGATCGTGCGCATGGTGGACATCGCGTCTGCACGGCTAGACGGGTTTAGCGTGGCTCACGGCCGTGCCGCCGCCACCAACAAGATGGGCGGTGCCGGTATCCTGATCAACCGCGGCGAATCGTGTACGGTCGCCCATTGCAGGATCCTGCATAACGTTTTGACGTTGGTGAAAGGCGCGACCGCATGTGAGGGTGGCGGTGTTCTTCTGAAGGACTCGCTGAACTGCACCGTCACGAAGTGCCTCTTTACGGGGAATGAGGCAACGTATGGCGCGAGCCTGTCCATCCTGTACGCGCCGGGAACGGTGATCGACGCGTGCCGGTTCGCCGGAAACTGGTATGCGTCGGGACAAGGGCTGGTGAGGGTGAATGGCGACGGGGTCAAGTACCAGAACTGCGTATTCAGCGGGAATTACATGAGATACGGCAGCTTCATTTACTCGGCTCAAGCGCAAACCGCCGTCAACTGCACCGTCTGCTTTACAGGCAACGCAACGGATAGCGGCGCGATCCATGCGTTTTCGCCCCTGACAATACGGAACAACATACTTGCTTTTAACCACCCGGAGGCGGTGTGGGAAATGAACGCGAACGCGGATCCCTCGGTGGAGAACAACCTGTTCTACGGCCAGACCATGGCGGATTATTTTGATTTCGACGGGACGAATTATCTGGCAGGCGCGGATGCGGTCAACACCCATACGGTGCCGGACAACTCATCGGGCAACGTGGACGGAGATCCCCGGTTTGTGCGTTGCCCCGCGCAGGACGACGGAATCTGGACAGCGGTGCCCGCTTATGATCAGAATCGGACGCAGACCACGCTGGTGAACACCAGCACCGCGTTCCGGCCCGGCGCGCTGAAGGGGCTTTTCCTCAATCCGGATACGGCCGAGACGCTCTACCGCCACGCGGAGATCGCGGGCAACACCGCGACCAGCATCACGGTGTGGGGCAAAGCGGACTGGGCCGCAGCGGGCACGGGCTACCGGATCTACGACTACCGTTTGCAACGCGATTCGCCGGCCATGGATGCGGGGCTCGCCACGGATGCGCCCGCTGCAGATATCGACGGCTATCTGCGCCGCCCTACGGTGAACAACATCGACATGGGGGCATACGAGTTCCCGAAAAGGCAAGGGACCGTCATGCTGCTGTCGACGCCTTTGCCTGAACCGGTGTGGCGTGTGGGGGTGACCACCGAAGCGAACGGCAAGGTGTTGACGGTGTCGAGCGCGACCCTTGCCGTGACCCTGACCGAAGGGGTGTATTGGACGATCCGCACCCTGTATGCGGGAGAAACGCTGCTGGTGGGCGAATTTGGCGCCAACGGGGCGGTGGCCAACGTGATGACGTCGGCCTATCCTGAGACAGAGGGATGGATGGGTACCGGGCATGGGTTTGAAACAATCAGCAGTTACACGGTCGCGCTGGACGGCACGAACCTCTACCCTCTGGCCGACGGAAACTATCCCGCGCGAACCGTCACGCTGACCAAGGCCTCGGCCATCGGTCCGCTGGACCAGGTCGCGGTGATGGACTTTCCCGAGACCGGCGACCGCTTCGTCGAGAGCACCCGCTTTACCGCCAACCGCACGCTGACGAACAGCCTGAATTTCGTGTACGCCTTTATGCATTGCAACCGGAATGCCCTCACGGACTGGCGGGCCTGGCTGACCACCACGAATGTTTTGGACGGCGCCTGCACGCTGGACGACGGCTCCTTCAGCCTACAGAAGGACATCCGGGCGGTTGCCCTGTTCGGCCCCGCCCTCGGCAAGGGAGTGGTCTATGCCTATCCCTCGATCTATCGGGGCAGCGTTATCCGTAATGCCTTTTGGGATCGCGTCAACGACAACAAACTGTATTTCCGCCCCGATATCCCTGGTGCCACGAATGCGGCGGGAAATGCTTACGCCTTCGAAGTGACCCTTATCCCGTTCAGCGCCGACCCTGTGGGCTGGAAAGATAAGGCCGGCCAAATTCTCCAACCTTTGTTCGGGCAAGAATGACTGGAAAAGTGAAACACGGAATCCTAACAAAGAAAAGGGTGAAGAAAATGCGTTATACCATTGGAGTTCTACTGGTGACCCTGTGTTGGTCGTGTTCTGCCGGGCCGGTCTGGCATGTGGCAATGACCACCGGCAAGGCGGGGCAGATGCTGACCGTGTCAAACGGCGTCTTGTCTGTGACCGTGTCCGAAAAGGTCTCCTGGACGATCCGGGAAATTCGGTCGGGGGGCACCTTGCTGGTGGGCGCCTTTGGCGCGAACGGGGCGGTGGCCAGTGTAAAAACCGCGGCGCGTCTGCCTGAAGCCAAGGACGGGTGGATGGGCACGGGGCACGGTTTCGAGACTGTCAGCGGCTACACGGTGGCGCTGGACGGCAAGCCTGTGGAACTGAAACCGGGCGAGACCGCCGGCGCGCAGGTCGTGACCCTGACCAAGGCATCCAACATCGGCCCGCTGGATCAGGTCGCAGTGATCCGCTTTCCCGAGACGGGGGACCGCATGATCGAGGCCACCCGGTTCACCGCCAACCGCACGTTGGCAGACAGCCTGAACTTTGTCTATGCCTACATGCATTGCAACGACAACGCCCTGACCGAATGGCGGGCTTGGCTGGATCAGGAGAAGACGCTGGACGGTGCGTGCGTGAAGGATGACCAGTCATACGGCCTCCAGAAAGAGGTCCGGGCCGTCGCCCTGTTCGCCCCGGGAGCCGGCAAGGGGTTGGTCTATGTGTACCCCGAGGTGTATCCCGGAGACCCCAAAGGGAATTTCTTCTGGGATCGCAAGCGGGACAACAAGCTCTATTTCAGGCCGAAGATCCCGGGGGCCATCGGTCTGAAGGATGACACCTGCGCGTACCAGTTGACGGTGATGCCGTTCAGCACCGTATCGGAGGATTGGCGGGAGAAGGCCGGGGAAATCGTGGCGTCGTTAATCGGTAAGGAGTGAAGCAAAAAGGAGGCAACATGAGAAACGGGACAGATGTCAGAAACGCGAGTGCGTGTTACCGGTGGTTGAGGTGGATGGCCGTGCCGGTTGCCCTGTGCGGGTTGTCCGCGAACGCCACGCAGTATGTGGTGCCGGGCGGCGCGGGCGACAAGAGCGGCGGATCTTGGGCCAACGCCAGGGAGGATGTGCAGGCTGCGGTCAACGCGGCCACGCTGCCGGGCGAGGAGGTGTGGGTGGCGGCGGGCCGTTATGAGGTCGCCGCGCCGGTGGCCCTGCGGAGCGGCTCTGTGGTGCTGGGCGGTTTTGCGGGCACGGAGAACGCCGCGTCTCAAAGGAATTGGGATGCCAACGTGACAATTTTGGATGGCTTGGACGCCACCCGTGTCGTATCCATGGAAGATATCGTTTCCGGGAGGCTCGACGGTTTGGTCGTGACCCGCGGATATGTCTCCGTGACAAACGGGATGGGCGGAGGCGGCATCCTGATCCAAGGCAGCGAAGGGTGCGAGGTCGCCAACTGCAAGATCCTCCACAATCGGTCGGTGCGGGCGACCGGAGCAACCGCGTGCGAGGGTGGCGGCATCTACCTGAACTATGGGACCAATTGCGTGATCGCAAACTGCCTCTTCACAGAAAACACTTCTGTTTCGTACGGCACCAGCCTGTCAATCCGCAACTCGACCGGCGTGACCGTCTCAACATGCCGGTTTGTGGGGTGTTTCATGGATGGCACGCTCGGGGTGGTCAGGGTGCAAAGCAACATTTCCGGAATACAGTTTTCTAACTGTCTGGCGAGCGGGAACAAGGCCTATTACGGCAGCTTCATTTATGCCGCACAAGATATGAGCGCAATCAACTGCACGGTTTGTTGCACAACCAACAGCTCCGGGGTGCCTTTTATCATCAATCCGCAAACCTGGTCAGGAACAGCCTCGTCGCCTTCAACGCACCGGTTGGCATATGGGAAATCACAAGCACCAGCGCCAGTGATCCCTATGTCGAGAACAATCTTTTTCATGGCCAGGCTCTGGCGGATTATTACGATCATGATCAGTCCTTGTACCTGACCGGGGCGGAAGCGATCAACACCGGCACGCTCCCGGACCGGGCCTCCGGCAATGTGGACGGTGATCCTCAGTTTGTCCGTTTCCCGGCTGCGGATGACGGCATGTGGACGTCGGTCGAGGCGTATGACGCGGACCGTGCGCAGACCACGCTGACAGACGCGAACGCCGCGTTTCGGCCGGGCACGCTAAAGGGGCTTTGTCTCAACCCGAACACGGCGGGGGCATACTTTTACCGCCATGCGGAGATCGCGGGCAACACCGCAACGAGCATCACGGTGTGGGGCAAGGCGGAGTGGGCAACCGCAGGGAAAGGATACCGGATTTACGACTACCGCTTGCGTCAGGACTCGCCGGCGATCAACGCGGGAGTGGCCACAGGCGCTCCCGTCACGGATCTTGACGGCAATCCCCGGCCCGCGATGGGCGGCATCGACATCGGCGCGTATGAGGCCCAGCCGCCGCACGGCACCACGCTTCTGCTGTATTAGCGTTTTTTCGTTGCGGCGTCCAAGGTGAGTTCCGCGACCGCATAGATGCGCAGACGGGGAATGCGAAGGATGATCGCGTTGACCTCTTCCGTCGCGCGTGCCGCATCCGGCGTGGAGCAATCCGGAGAGAGCACGCGGAATCCCGCCAGACGCTGTCCTGCGGGAAGGGGCAGGTGGATGCACACATCCTTCGCCTCTTCGACGGGCGGGGCATCAACCCCCAACGGCGTCAGATAGTTGACCGCGTGGACAACGAGCCGGCACCGGTCGGGGGAACGGTATGTTGCCAAACGGATACCTTCCGCCGACGCGCTGCCCGCGCGCGTGAGCGTGACCCCGGACTGTCCCAAGAACGTCGCAAAAGTCTCTTCGCTCTCACGCCGCGCCAGACGGCCTTTCCCGGCGGTCACAGTCAGCCCGTCGGCGAGCCCCGCCAACTGGTCCAGGGGCGTTGGCAGCGTTGCGCGCGGTCTCAGGAACGCATCCTTTTCCGCCAGGGGTCCCGACACAAGGAGCGTTCCTCCCCCCATGACAAAGCGGGCCAGCGCCTGCAGGTGAGGGTCCGCCAGCACGGACACGTTGTACGCGGCAACCACGCGGGCCTCGGCGTAGGGGGCGGCATCCAGCCGGCTCTCGGAGACGAATTCGAAACGGACGCGCGCATCGGCGATGACAGGGGTCAGCCGTTTTATGGCGGCCAGATGCGCGCGGTTACCCAGCCACTCCTGTTCGGGCAGGGCAAGGATGACGGCGTCGGCCCACGGCAGCAGGCCGGCATAGAGTTCGGGATGCGATTCCGTGAATTCGCGGTAGTCGTTCAGGCCGTCGTGGTAAATATCGAACCGGGGACGCAGCAAAAAGCCGCCCCCGCCGCTGAAGGCCGCGCACTCCGCCATGCCGAGCCGCGCGGAATCCGGGTTCATGTCCAGGTGCGGAAGGGTGCGCGGGTAGCCGCCCCTCGTCAGGATAACGGGACGGACGCGCGCGCGCAGCGAGCGGACAAACAGGTACTCGAAGAGGTTGTCGTTGATCGCCCGCAGGCTCACACCATCGAAAATCGGTTGCAGCACCAGTCCGGGATTCGTGCCGTAAGGTCCCGAAGACTTTTCGAACATGACGAAATCGGTGTCCCGCAGCCCCTCCTGGAGTTCTGCTGCGTTGCCGCCGTTCGGGAAAACGACGAACTCGCGGCCAAGGGTTTGCGAACCGGCTGCCTTGATCGCGGCCATCTGCTCGCGCGTCGTGGCACACCAGAAACGGCGTAGCTCATAGGCGGCGAGGGTGGCCGCGCGGTCATCCGGGAAAACCGCCGCATCGAGATCGCTGATCCCGAGCAAGTCACGGGACTGCGTGGCATTGTAACGGCTTTTGAGGTACAGCCGGAATGCGGCCAGCGCGGCGGGTGAAAAAGACTTCTGACTGCGGCCGTTATCGACGAAAACCCCGTCGCAGCCGGTGCGCGCCGCAAAGCGGACCACCTCCAGCAACCAGGTGCGCCAGCCTTCAGTCTGCCAGCAGGCGGCGAAGCGGTGATTGGTCTTGAAGGCGGGATAAAAGTCAGACTGATCGTAGGTGTAATACAGGCGGGGCTTGCCATCCGGTTTGGTCTGCAACCACTCCCGCGGATCTTGCCCGGGCCTGCGGGCCAGACCCAGACAGCGGTACTCGTCCCAATGGTCGTAGAACTCCCAGAAACCGCTGCGTTTCACCGGGTCGCCGTTTAAGGTCATGCTGCAGATGTAGGGGGTGACATAGCGGACGCCGGCCGCATGAAGGCTGTCAACCATCTGCCGCAGCGCGGTGATGCGGGCGGCCACCGCGTCAGGGCTCAGCCGCGCGATGGCGTCGCCGGAGCCGTGCGCCACATTTTCTCCGCCGAACGAGCGCACCGGTCCCCACCCGTGGTTGAACGGGACATCTTTGCCGAGATGCAACAGGGTTGGCGGGGCTGAGGCGACTGCGGCGATATAATTCGAACTGCCGACATGGTTCGTCCCGTAATCCAACACATACGTGAACGGCAGGGAGGTGCGCCATTGTGTGCCGCCCCGGCGCGTAAAGGCGTCGGCCAGCGCGTCGTTGGCCAGCGGCCGGTAGGCCGGCCGCGTCGCCGGCTGCGCAGCCAGCTTGGCGGATGGGACGCGGGGCTTGCCTGCACTGCGCCGGTTCCGGCTGAACTGCGCGGCCCATTCCGGCCGGGGGCTCAACAGCCCCGGCAGCTTGCCGCCCAGTTCCAACGTGACGTCATCCGTGTACCAGCCTTTGCGGGCACAGCGCTCCAGCGACACGGACCACGTTTTGTCCGCGTGACCGGCGGGCACAGGGCATTCAATTTTTGTGCGCTCATCGAAGTCACCTTCGCGGTCGAGCGCCACGCTGCCGTCCGGAGCCCGGACAACGAGATGCGCAGCCTCTCTGGGCGCGCCGGCCTGTATCCAGAACGTGGCCTTCGCTGTTCCGGCGGGCACGAAGAAGGAGAGGGGTCCCCATTCGCCGACCGTTTTCAGGGGCTGGTCCGCCCGGGCCACCAGCGCCCACGGCAAGTCCTCCGGAAAATGCGCCTCGGCGGCATTCTGTCCGCTGGCGACTTCGAGCGCCATACGGTCCCCCGCGCCGGAAGGAACCGCCATGGTGAGCGTTTGACCGGGCGCCGCTTTGCTGACGGCAACCGCGCCGCCTCCGGAATCAAACAAGCGGCAGCGCAGGAGGTCTTGAAACTGCGGCCCCCGCGATTTGCAGAGGACGCTGATCTCCCCGTTGGTTTTCCCGTCCGGATACACGGCAACGTAATTCATATGGCGCAACGCGGGGGGGGCGGCGCTGACATGTGTTGTGAGCGAGAACAGGCAGACGGCGAAAACATGGCCGAGGCCGCCTCGTAAAGACGCAATCCCAATAATAGGCATAAGGATACGGCTTTCTTTAATAGGGCAGATTGTGTTCTTTGATCTTACGCTGAATGGTGCGGCGCGAGAGGCCGAGTTGGTCAGCGGTGAGCGTGCGGTTGCCGTTGTTCTGCTGAAGACGGGCTTCAAGCACGGCGCGTTCAAGCTGTTCGAGCGACATGCCGTCAGGAATGGAGAGGCCCCCGGAGGTTGCCGCGGGGCGTGCCGCACCGCCCGGCAGCGTCACGGAATCGGCGGTCAGCGCGCCCCCCGGCGAGAGCAGGACGGCGGTCTCCACAATGTTGCGGAGCTGGCGCACATTCCCCGGCCAGTCGTACGACTCCAGCGCGGCATAGAATTCGGGGCGCACGGTGGTGATGTGTTTGCTGTTCTCCGTGGCGGCGCGGGCGATAAAGCGGTCCGCCATGGGCCGGATATCCTCTCTGCGGCTGCGAAGCGGCGGGACGCGGAGGGTGACAACGTTGAGGCGGTAGAGCAAATCTTCGCGGAACGTGCCTTCCCGGACCATGGCATCGAGGTCTTTATTGGTGGCGGAGACGAGGCGCACGTTGACGGTGAACACGTCCTTGCCGCCGACGCGTCGCACCTCTTTCTCTTCCAAAGCCCGCAGGAGCTTGACTTGGACGGAGGCGGGGGCGTCGCCGATCTCGTCGAGGAAGAGCGTGCCGCCGTCCGCGCGTTCGAAGGCCCCCTTGTACGTGCCGGTCGCTCCCGTGAAGGCGCCCTTTTCATGGCCGAACAGTTCAGACTCCAGCAGCGTTTCGGCGAACGCGCCGCAGTTGACGGCGACAAAAGGGCCTTGGGCGCGTTTGGAATCCACGTGGAGCGCCCGTGCGACCAGCTCTTTGCCGGTGCCGCTTTCGCCACAGATGAGGACGGTCGCGTTGGTGTCTGCCAGCGCCTCGATCTGGCGGATGACGGCTTGCATGCCTTTGGATTCGGCGATGATGGCGGTGGAGGCGAACTTTTCGCGCACCGACTGTGCAAGGTTGTCGACTTGGCGGCGCAGGCGAGACGTCTCGTAGGCGCGGCGAAGCTTGGATTGAATGTCGTCGAGGTCGAGAGGCTTGGTGACGTAGTCATACGCGCCCTCGTGCATGGCGCGGACGCCGGACTCCACGGAGCCGTAAGCGGTCATGAGTATGACGGGAACGGCGGGGTCGAGCTTGCGCAGGCGGGCGAGCACGTCCAAGCCGTCGATGTCGGGCAGCACCAGGTCGCTCAGCACGAGGTCGGGGATCTGCTGGCTGAACTGTTTCACGCCGTCGAGTCCGGTGACGGCACAGCGGGTTGCGAAGCCCGCGTCCTCTGCCGCTTCGGTGACCGAGCGCGCGTTGTCGGGATCGTCTTCGATGACGAGAAGATTGGGAGTTTGGCTCATGGTGTTGTAGGGGGTAGAGGTGCGGCCGGGCGGTCGCTTTTGTTTGGGATGGCTGGCAGCGTGATGCGGAGGTCGGCGCCGCCGCCTTCACGCGGGAGCGCTTGGATATCGCCGTTGCAGCGCCGGATGGCGGTGCGGGCGAGGAAGAGTCCCAGGCCTGTGCCTTCGGGACGGCCGGTGACAAACATGTCGAAAACGTTTTGCCGTTTTTCGGGCGGAATGCCGGGGCCCCGGTCGAGCACGTCCGTGACGACATGGGGACCGCGCTGTGCGAGGGTGACGGTGATTTCGCTGCCTTTCGGGGCAAACTGCACCGCGTTCACCAAGACATTCATAAGCGCGCGACGCAAGGCGAAGGGGAAGGCTGAAACGGGCGGCAGGCTGTTCAGGCAACTTATTTTGACGGTGACCCCGGCCTGTTCGGAACGTGGGGCAAGCGTGTCGGCGCACTCTCTCACGACGTGTTCCAGATCTACGCCCTCCGGCTGCTCGTCGGCGGGTTTGGCGAGGAAAAGAAATTCCTTGAAGACCTTGTCCATCCGCTCCATGGTGCGGGCGATGCGTTCGGAGAGGTCGCTCACACGCTCAGGGCGGAAGCCGTCACCCCGTTTCATCTCTTTGACGAGCATTTGGGCGTCGAGCCGGACAGAGGACATGGGGTTGCGGAAATCGTGGAGTATCCCGTTGGCAAGCACACCGGAGAAGGCCAGGTGCTCTTCTTGGCGGGCACGCTGTTCGCGTCGCCGGTCGCGCGTGACGGCGATGGTGAGCGCTAAGGCGCAAACGGTAAAGGAAAACACAAGCACGGTGATCGAGAAGGTGAAAAGGGACGAGACGAGCGAGCGTGCGGTAAACTCCGCGTTTCCCACGGCTTCGCGTTTGAAGGTGGCCTCGGTAACCACCTTGCTGCCGTCTCTCAACGTGCTGGTGCGCGAAATGACGAAAACCGGCTGCCGTACGCCGCCGATCTCAATTGAGCCCTGCGACATTTCCGTTTCGGCGATCTGATTGGTGGTCGGCTCAACCTGTGCGGGCGGGGTGGGCGGCAGACGCAGACCGCCCGCCTGACGGTGGAAAACCGTGACGCCGTTCCGCGAGACCGAAACGGATTGCACATCCTGACGTACCGAGAAGGCGCTGTCAACGATGGTCGAGAAGCGCCGCCACTCGCTGGGGACCGGGTTAGTGGAACAGGCGAGCCCCAGTTCGCAGAGTGTGTTCAGCAGGGACTCGCCTTCCTGCAACACGGTTTCGGTAGCGGCAAGATGGGCGCGCTTGTCGTGCTGCACTTTGAGAAAGACAAGCACGCCACCCCCCAGTAAAGCGGATGTCAGCAAAGCGATCAGCAGGATAAATTCCAGCCGCCATGCTCCGTGACGGGTGATGTGGGTTGTCTGCGTTTTTGCCATTCGTGAAGGGTTCAGCAGGGATTGTGCCGGGAGCTTTTGCGGAAGCGCCGCTGTCTTAACGGTGTTGATTCACGCCTGTATGGTATGCGATCCTGAGGCGGCAGGCAAGCATGGATGCGACAGGATGACACGGGTTACGCGACAGGTTGGCGCATCCTGCCAGTTGGAGACGTTAAGAAGTGTTGATGGGATGAGGGATTACGGGTGGGGGTGGTGCCGGAGGGGAACGCGGGTTCATTTGCTGGCACGTCAATTGCTTTTATTATGGGCGGACTATTTCAGGGATAACCATTATGAAAGGGAAAACAGGTCTTGAGCGGCTTTGGGCGGGATGTGACAACCTTTTGTTGCTGGCGGTTTTTGTTCTGCTCGGGGTCGTTTGGTATTCCACAAACCGTGCTGACGCGGCATTGACACCGGCAAAATCCGCTAAGAGAGACGTGGGGCGGGCTGGAAAGCCTTTTCGAAGGTTCTTGCCGACTCCGCAAGCCGTTGACGGCTTGCGGGTTTCGACCGGACGCACGCGCATGAACATGATCGCACGGTCGATGGTGGCGTCCGGTTGGGAACGGGTTCCCCGCACTCCGGCGTTGGATATGCGTGAAAACGGGAAGGCGTATGAGGTCCTGTTTGCGCTTCCTGAAGAATTCGTCAAGGAGAGTGTGCGCGTGACAGCCGTCGGCAATGTGCTGACGCTCACAATGAAAGCCAGCGAGACGGGCAAAACCTATATGCGGCGCATCCGGGTCCCCTGCGGGGTGGACGACCGTGCCGACGCGATCCAGACAGCCATTTCGAATGATGTGCTGCACGTGCGCATCCTTCCGCCCAAAGGCTGACCGGTTTCCGGTCAGGAGAGGCTGTGGTCGAAGAAGGATGACTGTGTCCCGGTCGGCGGCCGTCCCGTGCGGACGCTCTGGATGACGCAAGTCAAACGTTCCGGTTCGGGTGACCAGGACAGGTCGATTCGGAAACGGCTGACACCGGCGGCGTGCGCGACGGCGAGGCGGTCGGCGAGGCAGTAGGGCGACCCGCAGACGGTAATCCAGCGGTGGTCGACGGAGTGTGTGACGAAGGTGCGGCCGCGGCGGTCACAGAGGTTGACCGTTCTTTGTGCGGCAGGTGTGCAAGTTTCTTGGGGGGCGGGCGGAGCGGAGAGTTGGTATAAGCCGGGCGCGGTTTCCGAAATGAAAAGAGGCGTGTGCTGGTACACGGCCAGCTCCGGGGCTGGCATTGAACAGAGGCGGGGTGCGGAGCAGAGGGACCGGAGATTGTCGGGAGTGATCTCGGGCGAGAGCACCTGTGTGTCGAAACCCAGACGGGCAAGTTCGGCGGCGGCGACCCGGTTGAACACGTACAGGCTCCAGTCGGCAGAAACGGGTTTGAGCCCCTCGGCCCTGAGCATCTGGTAGCCCGCGAGATCTGCGCACTCCCAGTCCGTCCAGCCGCGTTGCGCGAGCGAGCGGAGGGTGTCTTTCAGGCGTGCCAGCTCCGGCTCTCGCGTGATGAGCGGCAGGGCAAGCAGGGTTTGTCTGGCACCGCTGACGGAACGCCATGCGTCGAGCTGCTTCTCGAGTGTGCCTTGCGGGGTATGGCCAATGGCGAGAATCAGGGTCTGGAATCCCTCCAGGGCATCCTCATGCGGCAGGGGCGTCCCTGCCCGGAGTTTGAGCGACCAGTGTGCGGGCAAACCGGAGGGCCCGTTTGATGGGGGGATAGACGCGAACCCCCAGGTGGCCGAGATAGCGGCAAGGCGGTCGGCGCGGCGGGTTAACCAGTTTGCGGAAAGTTTTGCAACCAAGGCGCGGCGGATCTCATTGAGTTTTGACGGGGGCGCGTAGAGTGTGTGGGGGTCGTCGAGCGTCAGCGTGCCGAGTTGCCATTGGGTGTCCCCGAGGCGTTCGAAAGCCTTGCGGACTGAGGGTGCGGTTTGTTCCGGTTGGCGTGAGGGCGTCAGCGCGAGGGGGAAGGCCACGTCGGACCGGATGTCGCCGGTTTTTTCAAAGGTTGTTTCGGCGCGGACGGTGATGCCGTCGGGCGCAAGGGACACGTGAAGATTGACGGGATGTCCAGAGAGCAGGGCAGACTCGCGCAGGTTTCTGATTTCATAACGGCGGCGGACAGCCTGCGAGGCGGAACAGAAGACGGGCGCGCCGCGCGGGATCATGGGCACATCTTCTTTTGGCAGCGCCACTTCGGCGGTCGCCCCGGCGGGGAGGGTGATGAGTGTCTGCTGCGAGCCGGCGGCGCGTAACAGATTCACCGCACAGCCGAAAGGCTTGCCGCCGCTCGGCAGTTCGACTTGCAGGCCGTCGTGTTTTTCCAAGGCGCGGCGGGTGGTGAAACGCAGCCACCGCGTGCCCGCGCGGTCGCGGATCACGGCTTCGGCGCTGCCGATAAGCGCGCCGCGGTGGCCGACGGCCACAGGGTCGATGATGGTTTCCGCATGTGCCCCGCGACCTTCGGCATAGAGGCGGGTCCATGGGCGGCTGAAGACGGTCTGCAGGTCCTGGATCAGGGCGCGTTCGGCATCCGGGGTGAGCGTGCCGTCGAGTTTGCGCCGGTAGAAGTCAGTGACGCATGCCACGTAGAGCGGGCTTTTCATCCGGCCTTCAATCTTGAGCGAATGTGCGCCGGTTGCGGTGACCGCATCCAGAATGGGCGCAAGTGCAAGGTCCTTCATCGAGAAGGGGAAGCGGGCGGATGCCCCGGGTTCCGCCGCATCGGGAGTCGTGAAGGCCTCGCGGCAGCAGTAGGCGCAACGGCCGCGGTTGCCGCTGCGGCCGGAGGTGTGGGAGGAGAAGAGGCACAGGCCGCTGTAGCTGTAGCAAAGGGCGCCGTGGACAAAAATTTCGATCTCGACGCCGCTCCCGCGCACGATGTGGCTGATCTCCTCGAGAGTCAGCTCGCGGGCGAGCACCACGCGGGTGAAACCGAGGGTTTTGAGAGCCAGCACGCCGTCGAGGTTGTGCGCCGCCAACTGCGTGCTGGCATGGAGCGCGAGGCGAGGGAAGTGGTCGCGGATCAAACGGGCCACGCCGAGGTCTTGCACGATGACGCCGTCGGGGGACAGGTCGTCCAGCGTCGCCAAGGAATCGAGCGCGTGCGGCAGTTCGGCGTCCTGCACGAGCGTGTTAAAGGTTACGTAGACCTTTTTGGCGGGGGTGAAAGAGCGGGCGTAGGCGAGAAGGGTTCGCAGACGCCCCGGCGTCAGGTTATCGGCATCCGCACGCGCCGAGAAGCGCGGGAGACCCATGTAGACCGCGTCCGCGCCATATTGAAGGGCGGCGAGCGCGGCGTCAAAACCGCCGGCGGGAGATAGAAGTTCAGGCGTCACGTTAGAGACTCACGGTATGGAGCCGGCTTTGGGCGGATTCCGGTTGCGGGGGGGGAGAAATGGTCACACATCACCAAATAGAAGACCGGCTCTTACAAGCCGGTCTTGGGGGATACAAGGAGTACACATTAGAAACCGATAAGCAAACTTATAACACGTAAAATGAATATACCAGAAGCACCGGCGCCGCGCAACAACTGAAATTAATTTTTTTTGAATTTTTTTGAACGGGTTTTTTTAACACTTTTTTATTGATTTTCGGATTTTCGGAGTTGACGCTTTTACCCAACTCCCCGCACAATAGATACCCAATCATGGGATCCGCTGTTTTGCCGGCTAATCCTATGGGGATGACTTGAGAATGCTGCGTTCGATACGTTTCCAATCGTCGCACTTGGTGTTGGCATACACACACGAAACCAGAAGAACAAAATGAAAAAACTGACGGTTGCGCTTCTCGTTGCGATGGCAGGAATTTCTGGAAGCGGTGCGTTGGTGGTTGCGGAACGCGGCAAGGCGCCGGAGTGTTTGATCGTGCTGCCGGCAGACCCGGAGCCGTCGCGTGTATATGCGGCGGAAGAGTTGCGCGATTTCGTGAAGGGCATCACCGGCGTCACGCTCCCGGTCGTGACGAACGACTCTCCGGCGAGGGGCGTTTACCTTGACCGCGGGGGCGCGGAACTCGGCGACGATGGGTTCCGGCTCTCGGCGGACGGACGCGATCTGCATGTTGTCGGCGGAAAGCGCGGCGTCATCTATGGCGTCTACGAGCTTCTTGAGCGCTTCGGCGGCGTCGGTTGGTTCTCTGGCTGGCGCACGGTCGTTCCGGAGGCCGCCGGGTTCGCGGTTCCGGCGGCACTTGACGAGACGCACCGTCCGGCGTTCCGCCTCCGTTCGACGACCTGGCGCGATTCGCGCACGAACCATGTTTTCCGCACGCGGCTCCGGCTGAACGGCTATGACGGGTTCGATCCGAAGTTCGGTGGAGTCGAGTGCCGTTTCGTGAAGGGGCTCAGCAGCTGTCACACGTTCGAGCGTCTGGTGCCGCAGAAGCAGTACTTCAAGGATCATCCCGAGTACTACAGCGAGGTGAACGGTGTCCGGCGCGACGGACAGACCCAGCTCTGCCTCACCAATCCGGACGTGCTTGAAATCGTCGTCTCCAACGTGTTCGCCCTGATCGAGCGCGATCCCGGTGCGCAGGCGGTGGGCATCAGCCAGAACGACTGGTACTGTTACTGCACGTGTCCTGACTGCAAGGCGATCGATGACGAGGAGGAGTCCCATGCCGGGGCGCTCGTCCGGTTCCTCAACGCCGTCGCCGAGCGCGTCTGCGCGCGTTATCCGAAGATAATGGTCGAGACCCTCGCCTACCAGTACACGCGCAAGCCGCCGAAGAAGACGCGCCTCCATCCGAACGTGATGCCGTGCCTCTGCTCGATCGAATGCGACTTCTCGCGACCGCTCGGCTCGGGGACGAAGAAGGCGAACGAGAAGTTCCGTTCGGACATCGAGGGCTGGGCGAAGCTGACCGACAACCTTTATCTCTGGGACTACACGACGAACTACCGTCTCTACATGCATCCGTTCGCAAACCTGCCGGTCCTTCAGGAGAACATCCGCTTCTTCCGCGACAACCAAGTGAAGTTCCTTTTCGAGGAGGGCGGTTGCTACCACGCCGATCTCGCGGAACTCAAGAACTGGCTGCTCGCCAAGTGGATGTGGAATCCCGAGCTGAAGTACGAGGACCTTGTCGGAAGGTTCCTGAAGGGCTATTTCGGCGCCGCCGCCCCGTACGCCGAGGAGTACCTCAAGCGTTATCTCGCGTGCTGCAAGACCGGGACGAACCGCCATCTCGGCTGTTTCGCGTTCGATGCGCCGGAGGTCTTTCCCGATGACTTCATCGCCTGGTCGCTCGACAACTGGAGCAAGGCCGAGGTGGCGGTCCGCGACGACCCCGGCGCCCTCGTCGCCGTGCGCATGGCCGCGGCCGTTCAGCTGGTGACGCAACTCGACCGCTGGGTCGCCGAGGCTCCGCGCGTCTGGGCGTCGCGCAATCCCGGCAAATGGCGTCTTCCGGACGGCGCGAAGGTGGCCTACGACCGGCTGATGGAGATTCGACGCGAGTCGGAACGCGCTGGACGTCCGCACCAGCTCGGCAATCTCGCCGTGCGCCAGCAGCTGCCGATCCGGAACTGGACGGCGATGGTGACGAAGCCGTATCCGACCGAACCGTGCGATCGCGGCGTTGTCACCGCGGGCGAATTCGACAGCTGGAATGAAGCCCGCGGCACGTTCGAGAAGGATGCCGAGGCGTTCACCGGCAAGGCGTTCAAGGCCGTCAACTACGTGAACGCCGCGAGCGCCTACTTCAATCTCTCCAACCTCGCCTTCGATCCGGAGGCGACTTACCGGGTCAGGGTCCGCGTCAAGGTTGAGCGCCAGCCGGACGGCAAGGGCGAGGCGTTCGCCGCGCATCTCGGCAAGCACAGGATCGCGAAGCGGACGGAGGAGATTCCCGACGACGGTTACCATTGGTACCCCCTTGCGACGACTAACCTTGTGAAGTCCATGCTCTTCGAGTTCCAGAGCGGACGCTACGAGAATGGCGGTGGACGCACGGCCGTCAAGGCCGTCTGGCTTGACCAGCTTGAGTTTACGAGAGTGGAATGAACGTTAGCATGAAGGTTACGCTGTGCATCATGTCGGCGATTGTGGCGTCTGCCGCGGTTGCCGACGACGTGCAGATAGAGAATGACGCGTTGCGGATCGAGTTCGGGACCGCCGAGGAGGGGTTCCCGGTGAAGGGCATCGTGAACCGGCTTGTTGGGGACGCGAAGTTCGTAAACTTGAAGACCTCGTGCGGGCTCTGGCAACTGGATTTCGCGAAGAAGGGCGCTGACGGCAAATACGTCCATACGACCCTGAGCAACCGCTCGCCGACCGAGGAGAAGCGGGCGGTCCGGAGCGGCGACACGCTCCGGTTCGAGTTCAAGGGTGTGCACCTCGGCAAGGAACGGGCGGCGGTGGACGTAACCGCCGAAGTAAAGGTGCCGCCGGGCGGGGCGGCGAGCGAGTGGCGGCTCAAGGTCCGGAACCGCAGTTCCGTCTACGCGCTCTACGAGACCTCCTATCCGCGGTTTGACGAAATCGCTGCGGCAGGCGCGGCAGATGTGTTCTACCCTTACAAGACGCTCGGCGGCATCCGCCGTCGGAAGTTCACGGACAACGGGCGCGACATCGAGGTGGAGTGTCCGGGGTGGCGTCCGCCGGTAACGGCGTTCAACCTCGGCGAGGCGGGGCTTTACATTGCGGCGCACGATCCCGCGCTCAACTACAAGAAGCTTTTCATCGGCGTGGACCGCAGCGTCCGCTTCGACACGATCGTCGAGAATGCCGGCGAGCCCGGCAGGGCGTCCGGCGACCCTGGCTATGCGGTCACGGTGGCGGCGTACCGCGGCGACTGGTGGCAGGCGGCGAAGATCTACCGGAAGTGGGCGCTCGGACAGAAGTGGGCGGCGAAGGGACCGATCGCGAAGCGGGCGGACTATCCGAAGGCGCTCAAGGACCTCGACCTCGTGCTCTGCATCAAGGAAGCCGATCCGGCGAAGATGAAGTCGCATCTCTATGCCGCGCACAACGCCTGGCCAGACCTCAAGGTCGGGGTCAACTGGTACCGTTGGACTATCCACCCGTTTTGCGTAAACTTCCCGGAGTTTTTCCCCGCCATCGACGGCGCGAAGTATCCGATTCAGCTCGCAAAAAAGCTGGGGATCGTCCTTTCGCCCTACACCGACCCCCGCTCGTGGGACAAAGACCTCTGTTCCTGGGCCTACGCCAAGCGCGATGCCTGCCGCAGCATTGAGGGGGAGACCAAGGACGAGGTCTATTTCCCGAAGCACCGCCTTGCGGTGATGTGTCCGACCGCCGCCCCCTGGCAGGAGGCGGCGATGAAGATCGCGGTCGACGCGATCGGCACCAACACGGTCAACGGCTGCGGCTTCACGGGCATCTATGTCGACCAGGTGGCGGCCATGTCGCCGGTGCCGTGCTGGACGGAGGGCCACGAGCATCCGCACGGCGGCGGACACTGGTGGGCAGACGCCTACCGGGAGACGTTTGCGAAGATCCACGACTACTGTTCCGCCAAGGGCGCGCCGATGTTCACCGAGGGAATGTGTGACTTCTGCCTCGACTCCCTCGACTGCTACCTGAAAGCAAGCGAACCGCAGGAGGACGAGGTGCCTTTCTTCACCGCGGTCTATTCCGGCTACGCGCTGACCTACGCGAACTCCCAGTCGCTCAAGGACGAGCTCAAAGACTTCCGCGCCCACCAGATGCGCGACTTCACCCGCGGCGTGATTCTCGGCTACACGGACCGGTGGAGGATAACCGAGAAGGAGTACCGTCCGCAGCAGCAGTGCCTGGCGATGCTCGCGAAGATACGCCGCGCCGCCGCGGACTTCATGGTTTACGGCACGCTCGAGGACGAGCTCCGCTTTGTCGAGCCGGTGACGGAGATGGACGTGAAGCTCAAGTCCATCTGGCGCGGTTACACCAACGAGTTCCGGTTCCCCGTCGTGATGGGAACGGTCTGGAAGACCATCGACGGCTCGCGCACCGCGGTCGTTGCCGCCAACGCCTCCGGGGAGTCGCGGAGAGTTTCCATAAGGCCGCCCGCTCCTGGGCTCGCGGTTGTGCCGATAGACGGCATCGCGTCCGCGGCTTACGAGGAGAGGGGCGGTATCGGAGTGCTGGAGCTCCCGCCAGCCACCGCCACGTTTCTTTGCACCAAGTGACTGAAAAATGGGTATAATACGCGATGTAATAAGCGTTAGATCGTGATCTGCAAAGGAGAAAACCAATGAAATCGACAACCGTAAAGTTAGCCATTGCGATGTTTGCCGGCATTGCCGCGTTTGCGGAAGCGGCGACGACAGACTACGTCTGGACGGGTGAGGCCGGGAACGGACTTTGGTCCGACGCGGGTAACTGGCAATCTCAGACGAAGCCGGCAAGTTCCACTTCTGATACCGTCATCTATCTTTCCGACACCGGTATCACCCTTGGCGAAGACGGCTACGCTGAGATCAGCGGAGCCCCTACGCTTGGGTTTTGTCGGCTTATCTTCACAAACGTCCGTCCGCTTCGCGTCACTGGCGGCATCCTTACCATAGGGAAATACTGCGGTTATGCGAGTTGGCCGACCGAAGCCGGCAGTGCGATCGTCTGTAACTCGACCAGTCCAGTCGACCTCGCGTGCGACCTCTATTCGACCGGCCAGCGCGCGATTTGGCTGGGTGTCGGCGCCGACCTCACGCTTTCGGGCACGGTCACCGCCCAAGAGAATGGCAGCGCGACCTTCCTGCAGAAATACGGTCCGGTGAACAGCAGGTTCTCGCTTGCCGGTGAATTCAGCTTTGCCGGGCTGTCCGGTACCGCTTACGACGGCACATGGGCCGATAACGCCACGATCTGCATGCGCGGCGGCACCAATGTCATCGCGAGCGCGGCGGTGTCGAAAATCTCCAAGCCCGGCACGCGAATCGTCTTCGGGTCCGACTATTCCGAAACAATCAACACCTTTGCCTTTTTCGGCGCAGGAACGTATGAGTCGGAATTCGTGACGCACAATCTCGGCTCTGGCATTTATTTCAAGGTGTATTTCGACGGCACCTGCACGTTCAAGGAGAATTTCAAGAGCCTTCGGACCGTCGGCAACTACCATCTCTTCTCCACGGAAGGGTCGGAGATCACCTTCGAGAAGGATCTCATCTTTCCCGGTGTCTCAACCGGCTTCAACCTCGGGCAGGGGACGGACCTGACGGTCGGCGGGCATTTCGAGACGGCGGGACTCACGGACTTAGACCGCGTTCCGGCCGACATGACCGTCGCGAACTTCCGCCTGAACGGAACAGCGGCGGCGACGCAGATCTACACGCGCTATTACAACATCATCTTCGGGCAGGACAACGTCTTCACCAACCGGCCGCTTTTCACCTGGGGCTATTATTCGAGTGATGTCCGCGGCGTCTACGACATGAACGGACACGATCAGACGATCGGGGGCATCAACTGTGTGCTTGGGGACCCTGGCTGGGGAGGGCGGCTCATAAAATCCGATACGCCGGCGACCTTGATGATCGAGGACACCGCCGATCATGTGGCCAAAAGTTTCATCACGGGGCCGGTTTCCGTCGTTTACAATCCCGCCGGGTTTCACCGTCTTACGCTTTCCAACAGCACCTATGCCGCTACCGGCGACCTCGTGATATCCAACGGTGCCGTCCGTCTCGTGTCCGGCGCAAGCTATCCGAACGCGAATGAGATCCGCATCTGTCCGGGTGCCGCGTTCGAGCTTGAGACGACGGTGACGGCGTGCTGCAACTGCTGAACGGGGCACGGCTCAGGATCGGGGCCGGCGGTTCAGTGCTGCACAATCATGACGATCCTACTGTCTACACCTACGCGGAGGGCACGTCCTCGAAAATCCGTATTTCCGCCGGTACGGAACTTTCGCTTGAAAGCGGCGGCAGCTTCAAGGCGACCAATTTCGTGGGACGCCTGATCGTCGAGGGCGCGGAAGGCAATCCGGCCAGAATCAAGGTCGATTCGGGCAACTTCAGCTTCCACACCGCGAGTTCGGTCAACCCCAGGATGATCCTTGGTCCGTATTCCGAGCTCCTCGTCACCAACACCGGGTTGTTCCACATCGATTCCACCAAGGACGGGTCCAAATATCCGCCGTTCTATCAGGCGGGCGGCATGATCGACGTCTCGGGCGATTCGACGTTCACGGTCGGGCGCACCAAGGCGAGACCCTTCGGCACGGGAACGACGACGTTCCGGGGCAACGCGCTCCTGACCGTGGACGAAGGGCTCTTCGACCAAAAGTACTATCCCGACATCTACATCGGGCCAAGCTGCAACTGCGAGACGAGCACGGTCGTGTTCACCGACCACGCTAAATTCTACACGGCGAAATTTTCCTCGCTCACCCGCTTCCGCGTGGGCGACGACAGTCCGTTGGCCGAGGAGAATGCGATAACGAACGGACTTGCAGTGCTGCGCTACGATTCCGATTCGTACAGCCGGTTCGGATCGTATTTCACGGTTGGCAGCGATTATTGCCGCGGCGAGCTCTACCTGAACAGCGGCTCGATGAGCGTCACCTACGGCTCGCTGGAGGTCGGAGGCGGAAACTACGAGTACAGGCGCGATCGCAGCGATGCGCACGGTGAGGGTCTGATGGCGGTCAACGGCGGAACCTTCGACGTCCGCGCGCTGAACGGACACGTTGACTCGATCATCCAGGGACTCATCGTCGGCGCCGGCTGGGAGTCGAAGCTCGACGGCAACAGCTTCTACCGTGGACGGCTTGAGCTGAACTCCGGAATCGTCCGCAGCAACACTGACGCCGCGAACGTGATCGTCGGTGCCGGACGCGCCAAAGGCGAGATCGTCCAAAACGGCGGCACGTTCGAACACAAGCGCGCCGAACGCAACTTCGCGATGGCGATCGGGTTCTCGGGCGGTGACGGCTCGTACGTCATCACCGGCGGCACGGCGACGGTGAAATCGGATCTCTACGTCGGCGGCGTGCTGCCCAGCACGTTCAACTATACGCTTGACTACTGCCCGAACAACCACGATGCGGTCGGACTCCTCTCCGTTCGCGGCGGCACCTTCAGCGTGGTCAGCAATCTCGTCCTGAGCGCCGACGGCGCCGGAACGCTGGAGATCGGCGGCGCGGGTCTCCTAACGGTCGGCGGCGACCTCGTCCTTTCGAACTGCACCGAAACCGCCAGCGTCGCGACGCTCAAGTACACGTTCGGCGCTTCGGGCGTCGGCTCGCTCTCTGTCGGCGGCGACATCGTTGTCGCGAGCGGTTCCAAGCTCGTTGTCGACATGAGTGAATACACCGGACCGCTCAAGACTTTCCAGCTGCTGGACCTCAGTTCGGCGGAAGGGACGTTCTCCGACATCGAGTTCGTCAAGCCGTCCGTCGAAGGCGGTAACAGGCTCACTCTCGACGTCGACGCGGACGGTATTCGCGTCAGGACAAACCATAAAACGTTGATCATGATCTATTGAAATGAGAGGACAAGAGCTATCGGCATGGGAATCTTGATCGGTGCGGTTGCGCTTATCGGCACGGTTTCCTTGCCGCGGTGGGAGGAAAGCACAAACGCAGTGCTGCGACTTCAGTCCGAGCCGGGGAAGTCCATCACCGTCGCGAGTTGCACGGAGAAGGTGGCGTTCGAGCAGGGCGCGGAGTACGTCTATTCGGTCGACTACCGCGGCGAGGGTTGCGGAACGTTGCTCTTGGGGGTGGGTCCGTACGGACATTGCTTCCTCTTCGGGAAGGGCGCCGAATGGCGCACGGCGCGGATGATGTTCCGCACGCCAGAGGAGCTCGCCGGCAAGTCGGAGAAGCTCCACGTCAAGCCCTACGGCTACACCGGCTGGGCGGAGTTCCGCAACCCTACGCTCGTCAAGGTCGAGCCGCGCTATGCGAAGTCCGGAGGAGAGACGCTCGGCTTCGGAGAGGCTTTCGAGGGCGACGTCTACACGTTCACGCTTCCGTTTTCCCGCAAGGGCGGACACTACTCGTGCCGTTCTCTGGAGCGGATCAGCCGCGTGAAGGACAATTTCGCCTCGGCGTTCTTCTTCCATTCGAAGCGCGGAGAAGTCGTTTATCGCCATCGACTGGAAAACCATGCGTTCGAGTCGGCCGATTTCCACGTCATTGCCGAAAAGTGCACGTCGGGGACGATAGAACTTTCGGTCTCGAAAGACGGGGTAAAGTGGACGAAGGCAGGCGAAATCGTCAATGGCAAACTCGATCTCAAGGGGACATTTCCGGCGGGAATGTTTCCGGCGAAAGAGTTCTTTGTGAAGTTCGCCGACAAGCCGGGCGAACGGCCTTATGTGATTGTCGAAAGCTATGCGATGACGGCGAACGTGTCGGGACCGCCCCTGTTCGCGCAGGGCGGCACGCGCTATGTCGAAGCCGCAACGGGATGCGACCTGCCGAAACTTGCCCGTGAGACTGCGAGCTCGGCGAGGTTCGGAGAAAAGGTGCTTGCCGTGCCGGGGCTTGACATCTGGCGCGCTTCAAGCGGTTGGCGTATCTTCCGCGACATGCCGGTTCCGGAGAAATCCGCCGCGGCGCTGGAGATCAAGGCCGCGGCGAACGAGGCGGAGTCGGCGCAGCTCGTGGTGCGTCCGGAGATGGCTCTCAACGACGTGCGCCTCGCGGCAACGGAACTGAAGGACGGGAAGGGAAATGCCATCCCTGCTTCTGCAATCGACGTCAGGTACGTACACTACGTGAACGTCACCACACCGTCGGATGGAGTCGGCTTCCGTGGACTCTGGCCCGATCCGCTGCCGCCCTTAACGAAGAGCCCGTTCCCTGTGGAGGCCAACGCGAACCAGCCGTTCTGGATTACGGTGAAACCGCCGAAAGGCACGCCCCGCGGCGTCTACCGCGGCGTCATCATTGCTGAAATCAAACCATCAGACCAGCAGACGATTAGACACGTTCAAGTACCGCTTGAGGTGGAGGTCTTCGGTTTCGACCTTCCCGACGAGATGACGTGCAAGACGGTGTTCGGCTACGGCGGCGGCGACAAGACGACCTGGCGTTACCACAACGCGAAGACCGAAGCGGAGAAGAAGAGGGTGCGCGACCTGTATCTGCGGATGCATTCCGACTACCATCTCGGGCTTCGCGAAGGCGACCAGCTCGTGATTCCGTGCAAATGGGTCGGCAAGGATCGCAAGAACGCGATGCCGGTTTTTGACTTCTCGAATTTCGACGCGATGATGGAGGAAGCCGTCGGCACGTACCACTTCAACATGCGGCGGCTTTACCCGGAGGGCCTGGGCAGCCAGGAGAACTCCAACCTGAAGCTTAAGGGCAAGGAGAACCTCATTCACGGCCCGCTCGTGAACGGCGTGAAGCTGGAGGAGAATCCCGAGGCATACCATCGGCTGATGGGGCGTTACTTCAAGGCGCTTGAGAACCATCTCCGGGAGAAGGGCTGGATTGACAACGTATACGTCCACTGGTATGACGAGCCGCGTCCCGAGGACTACCCGGCGCTGAAGCGCGGTTTCGGCATCATGCGCCGACACGCGCCGTGGCTCAAGAAGCTTCTCACCGAACAGCCCGAGAAGGAACTTCTGGGAGAGGCAGACATCTGGTGTCCCCTCATTGACATGATGCACTCGAAGTGCTATCCGGAAGCGCGGGCGGCAGGTGACGGGTTCTGGTGGTATATCTGCAACTGGCCGCGGGAGCCGTATGTCACCGACTGCATCGACCATCCTGCGGTCGAGCTGCGCACCTGGCTCTGGCAGACCTGGGGCGAGAACGTGACCGGCATCGACTATTGGCTCACGGTTAACTGGACCTCACCCGCTGTCTACAAGGACCCGAAGCATCCGCAGAATCCCTACGAGGATCCGATGAGCTGGCGCTGGGACGAAAAGCGGGGCGGTTTCTGGGGCAACGGCGAGGCGAATCTCTTCTTCCCGCCGGTCGACTGCGCCAATAAAACCGCCGCTGGAGAGGACTTCCCCGCCGTCACCGGTGAAGGTCCCGTCCCGACGATCCGTGTGGCGATGCTTCGCGACGGACTGGAGGACTACGAGTATTTCGCGATGCTCAGAAAGCGCAATCCGAACCATCCGTTCCTCAAGGTGCCGACGACCGTCTACACCTCGCTTACCGATTTCTCAACCGACCCTGTCGGCATTGAAGAACATCGACTCAAGTTGGCGAGGGAAATCGAAAAGACAAAATAGGGTGGGGTAAAAGAGGAGAACACAGAAGAACATCTTCGCTTTTACAAAGTTGTTTTGACACTCATTCCTTGCGTTTGCCTTGGGCACCACCGCGGCTGATCACGTCTCCCGCGAGATCGATCGCCTGCTCGATGTTTTTCCTGAAAGGCTCGACCGTGGCTTTCCACGGCGCCATCATGAATCCCTTGAGCCGTTCCGGCGCGATGTTCTTAGTGCAGAAGTCAACCGTGCCGCTGAAGTTTTCGCTGAAGCTCCAGTTGGATCCGGTGGGAACCTGGTCGAACCCCGCCTTTTCCAGCGCGAGGTAAGCTTTGACATAGAGGCCGGAAGAGGTCTTTTCCTCGGGGTTAAAGGTTTTGCCGTAGTACCAGTTGCTTTGGAGAACGGATTTCGGCATGCGCTTGAGGAAGCTTTCCTCGTGGTGCCAGATGTAGTCCG
This sequence comes from Kiritimatiellia bacterium, assembly GCA_028700415.1. Taxonomy (GTDB): domain Bacteria; phylum Verrucomicrobiota; class Kiritimatiellia; order RFP12; family UBA1067; genus JALHET01. The sequence continues at coordinate 5,513 of JAQVSS010000019.1, read as the reverse complement.
ACCAGATCCACGGGCGGACCCCCTTGTCCTCAACCGTCTTGACGAAGAACAGAAAATCGTGCCACCACAAATCGTGTTGCCGGACCACCGCGAAGTTATAGTAGCTCTGGTGGTTGAACGTTTCCTCGTCATATCCCAGATGGAAGAAGCGCGGCGTGTCGAAAATGTCGATGACCTCGCGGATCACATCGGCGCACACTTTATAATAGGTGGCGGTGGACAACATGCGCGAATAGTCTTTGAGCCACAGGTCATGGCAGGCGGAGAAGTTCATTTTCGGGATGGGCTCCAGCCCCATTTGACGCAGGCGTTTCAGTTTGCCGCGGATCTTGTCAACCGGCCACGATCCCTTGACGGCCAGTTCCGGGTGGCTCTCAAGCTGGATGCCCTCGCCGATGTTGATGACGGCCATGTTCATGCCGGCATTCGCCATGCGCTGGGTGATGTCATCCCAGACCTTCTCATCGCAGCGCAAATGATCCGCAACGCAGATGTAGGAGAGCAATTCCGGCGGCGTGTTCCCGAACTTTTTCACCGGCACGTCGCTGCACATGTTACGCCCCAGATGCACCAGATTCGCCCAAATGAATGTGTCTTTTTTAGCCATGGTCAACCCCGTTTTCCTTCAAGGATACCCTAACGCTGGCCGGAACATTCCGACCGCTAAATTGAACTCAATTATGCCGGTGAGGGGAAAATAGTCAATTCCCGATTTGGACATTCGCTTGAAGAACCGGTTTGTCTTTGCTACCTTCACCGCCACTGAAAACCACGGCGGTGGTGTCATCATTCAGGGAGGTTCAATCATGTTCTGCAATCGGGAGGCGGTGTGCATATTCGCGGCGGCTTTGTTCCTGTGCCCGGCATGGGCGGGAGATAAAACCGGTATGGGGCGGCCTCAGGGCGCGGCTGCCGAAACCGGTCATCAGCCTGTCGGGGTGGCCGTGCGCGCGTTTCTAACAAAGAACCTGTTGCGGCTCGATGTCCGGACGGACGCGGCCGTCTTTCCGGCCGCGGAAACCGATGTGGCCGTATCCTTGGACGGGCCGCAGGGCCGTGTTCTGGAGCGGAAGGCCGCGCCGGATCCGAAGACGGGAGAGATCCGGATTGAGATACCGGGGGGGCAGATCCCGGCCGGCAAACTGGTGGTCAAAGCCCGCGCCTCGCGACGCGGAACGGGGTCTGTTTTTACGGCGGAGAAAACCGTCGACACCCCCCTGCGGCCGCCTTGGCTGGGCACGCGGGAGGGGATCACGCACAAAGTCCCCGCGCCGTGGACGAAACTCACGGTCAAGAAAGATGCCGTGCGGTGCTGGGGCCGCTCGTACCGTTTCACCCGGTCGATCCTGCCGACAGAGGTTGTGGCGCGCGACGCGTCCATCCTCGCAGGCCCCATCGCGCTTACGGGCCGTGTGGCAGACGCGCCGATTGTCTGGCGGGGCGGGAAGGTCGAATTCCCTGTGCGCGAGGATGACCGGGTGACCCTGACGGGGACCGCGCGCGCGGATGGCATCACCCTTACCGGCAGCACGACCGTCGAGTTTGACGGCATGGTCCGCGTCGATCTGAAGCTGACGCCGGACGCCGGGAAGGCGGCGCTTTTAAGGGACTTGACCCTTGAGATCCCGCTCAAGCCGGAGCATGCCCGGTACCTGTACCATTTCCCCGGCATGTGGAGCAGCATCGCCAACAGCGCCGCATTGCCTGAGGAGGGCTGGACGCATGCGTACAAGCCGTTCGTGTGGCTGGGCGACGAGGACCGAGGGTTCGCCTGGTTCTGCGAGTCCGACCGGAACTGGTTCCCGCACGACGAAGAGTCGGCGGTAAAGGGGCAATTCGACAAGTCTGTGCTTTCCACGAACAGGAACCCGATTGCGCACGGTCCCAAGGCGGCACTGACCATCCGGCGGGAGGCGGGGGCCGTGGTGTTGCGCTGCCGACTGATCCAGGGAGAGCAGCGGATCGCGGAACCGCTCGACTACACGTTCGGTTTTCACGCAACCCCGGTTAAAAACCCGGAGAAGACAGTCTGGGATTACCGGATCACGCACCACGGGCGCTACGGGCTGGAACGCGCGCCCGCTTCCGTGATCGGCGGCTGCGTGACCTATGCGGCCTCTGGCCGGATCAACCCGGAGCAGGGCACCATCGAGTGCTGGTACCGGCCGGCCTTCGCGGACACCGGTCGCAGTCTGCCGCAGGCTGGGCGGACGAACACCGCAAACCGCGCCCTCTTCACGGTGAAATGGGACGGGGAGAAGCGCGACGGTTCGGATTGCGGCTTCGGCTGGAGTCAGCAGCTGCAGGGGCCCGTCGCCTGGTCGCGGAAAGACGGCAAGGTCATTCTGAATCCCGGCGCGCGCGTTGATTGGAAACCCGGCCAGTGGTACCATCTGGCACTGGCCTGGAGTGACCGGGTCCGGCTTTACGTGGACGGCAAGCAGGTCGCGGACGTTCCGAACGCCGGGTTCATCCCGTGTTCGCCTGAAAAGGCGGTCATTGAAATCGGCGGCGAGGATCCCATGGCTACGATTGACGAACTCCGCATCCTGCGGGTGGCGCGGGCACCGGCTGTGAACCCGGGCGAGTACGCGCCCGACGCGGACACGCTGCTGCTCGACCACTTCGAGAATTACGGCAAGCTAGGCGTGATGCCGTTGGGCCGGGCCGGGGCGGGCGTGGCGTTCGTCCCCGCGAAATTCGGCAGTGGCCCGACGTGGGATCCGGCGCAAGGGGCCTCGCAGCTCCAGCGTTTGGCAGCACTCGGGGTGCGCACCGTCTGTTTCCATCAGTATTGGTCCCCGACCTTTGCTTATCCGTACGTGACGGATGAAAACCGGCCGAAGCTGCATAGCCTGGTTGACAGCCTGCACGCTTCTGGTATGAACCTGTTGCTGTACATGGCACGGAGTTTTTCCGACAGCGCCCCAGAGTGGGAACTGTACTCCGAGGAATTCCTGCGGTCCCCGAAATCCGGCGGCTACACGCCGAGCGCCGCCATGATGCAGCCGCAACAGAAAGCCTATGATGTCTGCCTGAACAGTCTGTGGAAAGACTTCTGCCTTTACCACCTGGCAAAAATGATGGACGAGTTCGGCCACGACGGCTGGTACCTCGACGGCCCCGAGTGGCCCATGCCCTGCAGCAACCCGAGCCACGGTTGCGGCTATACCGCGCCGGACGGCACGGTGAGGATGGCCTACGACATTTTCGGCACCCGCGACTTCATGCGCCGCCTTTACATCCTGACGCGCCAACGCAAGCCAGACGGGCAGCTCAACATCCACAACTCGACCGTCATGGTCACGCCGACGCTGGCGTGGGGCACCAGTACCTGGGGCGGCGAACAGCTCGACACGCACAAGGCCGGGGCCAAGGCGCTCGACGTCCTGCCCATGGACTCGTTCCGGACCGAGCTGATGGGACGGCAGTGGGGCATCCCTTCCGAGCTCCTCGTCTACGAGGGCAGGCCTTACTATAAAGGCGATATGATCGCGTACACGATTCTGCACGGCGTGCCCATCCGTCCCGGCTGTGATAACGCCGGTTTCGTGAACAATGATCCGGATTTCTTCCGCCTTGCTTCCGCGCTCTGGCGCCTGCATGACGCGTTCCCGTTTAAAGACGCCGTGATGTATCCGTACTGGAACAATGCGGACCGGATCACATGCGCGCCTTCGGGTGTTTACGCCACTGCCTACGAACGCAAGAAAGAAGGGCTGCTCCTTTTCGTGAGCAATCTGGGTGAGAGCGACGTTACCGCGACTGTGACGCTGAACCTCAAGCCGTTCGGCTGGAACCATGTGACCGCTTGGGACGCGCTCACCGGAAGGCCGGTCGACGCGGGAAGCGGTGTCCTGCGGTTGCCTTTGGCCAAGTGGCGTTTCGCCGCTGTGCGCATCAAGCCGGGGCAGGGCGGGGAGTGAGGAGCGGTTTTTTAAACGTCCTCCAAAAGGCCGCTTGCGGATGAGGCAGGCCATCTGCTACAGTGTTTTCAAGCGCAACGTTCCGTTGTGTCTTTGTATTCCGGGTGCGGGGGCAGCGAGCCCTTGCAGGTAACGAGATGGTCGGGCCGCCATCCATTGATGGCGCGTTCTGCGCAAAAAAATGGGTGGTGCGTCATGGAAGGCCAGCCGAATGCGGAATATGGCAACGCATGAAACCGGCGAGAAAACCTCTCGGCCCGTTTTGGAGTGCGGTCGTGTTGCTGGGCAAGGGCATGACGGCCATTTCATGTGTCGGATTGGCCACGATGATGGTCGTCATCTGCGCTGACGTGGCGCTGCGGCTCGCCGGGCATCCTTTGGCGGGCGTGTACGACATCGTCCGCGTGGCAGGCGCGATCACCATCGCGTGTGCGCTGCCGCTCACCACCGCGATGAAAGGGCATGTGGCGATCGAGTACTTTTTCCGGAAACTGGGCCCGGGGTGGCGCGTTGCCGTGGATTCGGTGATGCGCGTGCTGATGATCGGCGTGTTTTCTTTGTCGGCGTACGAGTGCGTGGGGTACGGCTTCCGGTTCTTGCGGAACAGCCAGGTGACGGACACGATCCAGATCCCGCTTTTCTGGGTGCCTTGGCTGATGGCCGTATCTTTGGCGGTGACGGCTCTGGTGGTGGTGTTCCATTTGGTGTATCCCGGACGGGAACTGGTCCGGTCATAAGGGGGAATGGGGGGATGGGGAAAATGCTGCAAAAGGTGAGACGCGGGTTTATCCGTTCGGTGGAAGTCCTGTTGATGGTGCTGGTGGCGGTGATGACGCTGACGGTACTGTGGGGGGTCTTCACCCGCTTTTGTCTCGGAAGTCAGGCCGCGTACACGGACGAACTGGCGCGTGTGCTGCTGGTGTGGATCTCAATGATCGGCGCCGCGTTGGCGTTCGGACAGAAAGCCCATCTGGGCGTCGACTATGTCGCTTCAAAACTGCATCCCGAGGCTCGCAAAACGCTCAGCGTCATCGTGCAGCTGGTGATTCTGTCTTTGGCCCTGATCGTGTTCGTTATCGGCGGTTGGGCGCTGTCAATGGGGCAGATGGGGCAACCGTTGCCGACCATGCCGTGGCTCACGCGGGGCATGGTGTACATTTCCATGCCGGTCGGAGGTGTGCTCATCATTCTGTTCGCGCTGGAGAATCTGGCCGAAATGATCGGGACGCCTGCGGAGAAGCTGGGCGCGCAGACAAAGTCGGAAGGGTAAGTTTGCGGGCTGTTTATCGCGCTTGCGCCGACGGTATCCTTTCGGATGCTGCTGTGCGCCATCGGCGCACTCCTGTTGCGGGTCACTCAGTTTGTTGGGCGGCGCGCCCGCTGACCCAGCCGTGTTCGGCGACGATGCTGTCGACCACATCTGCGGGACGGAGGGCGGGCGGCAGAACGTCGAACGTGTAGGTCTCGATCTCCAGCGGGTAGTTCTGTTCCGCCGCGTGCGCGAAGAATCCGGGCGTGAGGTCGGCGTGGGTCGAGCCGAGCGTTCCGTCGCCTTCATAGAAAAGCGGCACATGGAAGTGCGTGCGC
>JAQVSS010000196.1 GCA_028700415.1 Kiritimatiellia bacterium | reverse complement strand
CGAGGATCGCCGACCTGTCTCTGGTTTGTCCGGCTTGGGTTGTTTTCATAATCCCTATATTACTAGGGACTTAAGGAGAAAACAAGAACAAAATCGCACTTCTCAAAAAAATCAACCTTGCACCCGCCCCTCGGGAATCCACTGGACGATCTGCCGCAGGGCGGTGTAAGCTGTTCTCGTTGGCCTCGGGGTTGCGCGGTCACGCGCCTTGGTTTTGTTTTTCATGCGCCTGTAGGCTACAGGCGGACGGCCCCGGGGCCAGCACTTTTTTGTGCGGATTTTCGGGGTTGACTCTTTTCACCCCCCCGCATAATAGGTGCCAATCATGGGAACCGGTACGTTACCGGCCAAACCTATGGGATGCTAGTGAACGCGATACTACAAAGAGGCACGACTTTCGTATCTGGAGGCGCTTGCGTTGAACGCGGCTTTGCCTGACATTTGGAAAGCGTTGCTCGAACTGGACATGACGATCAAAAACCCCGCTTTCACCGAAACGGATGTAAGGAGCCAACTCAGGATCGATCCTGAGAATGCGCTCGCGAATTACCTCATGGGGTCGATGTTATTGGCACGCGGCAAAGTGAAAGAAGCGGAAGTTTTTGCCCGGCGCGCATTGGAACTCGAGCCCGGCCTTGTTCAGGCACAGGACACGTTGGCCTGTGTCCTGTTGGAGCTCGGCCGGTTTGAGAAAGCGGCGCAGATCGCGGGACAGGCCGTTGACGCTCATCCCGATTTCCCGATGTACCGGGTCACGCTGCTCCGTGCGCAAGTTAAATTGGGGAACAGGGATGGTGCCCTGCAGCAATTGAAAAAGCTGTCGGAAAGCCGGATTGCGCTGCCTGACGAGTTGCAGCAAGAGATCAAGGCGATGCGTTGAGAGGGGACGTTTGCGGACCGGTTCAATACACGCTAAGCTGTGCAGGAAACATTGGAGGGGAGGAAGGATATGAAGTCGTTAGTTTGTCTTTTCGCGGCGGCTCTTGTGCCGGCGGCGCTCTGGTCGCAGGAGTTGACCTTGGCTGTGCGCGGCCAGCCCGCGGCGTATTCCATCGTGCGGCCTGCGAACGCCTCGCCGTCGCAGATTCACGCCGCCGGGGAGTTTCAGAAATTCACGGAACAGATGACGGGGGTGAAACTCCCGGTCATTGCCGATGACGCGCCGCTCCCTGCCCGGGCGATTCTGCTGGGCGGAACGCGCCACACGGCGCAGCTTCTCGGCGCGGCCCCCGACCTGGCGCCGCTCGGCGAAGACGGGTTTCGTCTCGTGACCCGCCCGCCCCACCTGCTCATCCTCGGCGGTCCCGTGCGCGGCACGCTCTACGGAGTCTATGAGGCGCTCGAACGGTTCGGCGGCTGCCGCTGGTACGCCTCTTGGCACAGCGTCATCCCAAAACATGACGCGTGGACAATACCCCCCGTGGACGAGACGCAAAAGCCCGCCTTCGCCCTGCGCGAGCCGTTCTGGTTCGACATGTTCGACGGCGACCTCGCGGCCCGCAACAAGGCCAACGGCAACGCCATGCGCCTCACCGGTAAACACGGCGGTCACTCGTTCCGTTTCGGCGGAGGGCTCGGCAGTTGCCACACGTTCAACGCCCTTTGCCCGCCGGACCGGTATTTCGACGCGCACCCCGAGTATTTCAGCGAGGTGAAGGGCAAGCGCATCAAGGACTACACCCAGCTCTGCCTCTCGAATCCCGACGTCCTGCGGATCGTCACGTCCAACGTGCTGGAACGCATCCGCAAGGATCCCGGGGCATCCTTCTACGGGGTGAGCCAGAACGACTGGCACAACTTCTGCACCTGCCCCGCCTGCAAGGCCGTCGACGACCGTGAGGAATCCCACGCGGGCACGATGATCGCTTTCGTGAACAAAGTGGCCGAGGCCGTCGAAAAAGAGTTCCCGGACGTGATCATCGAGACACTTGCCTACCAGTACACACGCAAACCGCCCAAGACCATCCGCCCGCGTCCCAACGTGATGCCGTGCCTGTGCACCATCGAGTGCGATTTCTCTTTCCCCATCGACACGAGTGCTTTCAAGGAAAACCGTTCATTCCGCGACGACATCCGCGGCTGGGGGGCGATCAGCCGCTGCCTTTACATCTGGGACTACACCACCAACTTCCGTACCTACACGGCTCCCTTCCCCAATGTCCGCGTCCTGCAGGACAACGTGAAGTTCTTCCGCGCGAACCGGGTCGATTACCTGTTCGAGCAGGGCGCGTATCAGGGGCGGCACGCCGATTTCGCGGAACTCAAGGCGTGGCTGCTCGCCAAGTGGCTCTGGAACCCCGATCTGCCGGCGGAGCCGCTGCTTAACGATTTCTTCGCGGGCTACTACGGCGCGGCAGCCCCGCTCGCGCGCCGCTACTTCGACGAGCTGCACACCTTCTATGACGATCCGGTGAAAAAACCGTTGCGCATTTTCGACGACGTGAAAAAACCCACCATTCCGGACGCCTTTTATGCCCGCGCGGCGGCGCTGTGGCAACAGGCCGAGGCCGCCGTCAAAGATTCGCCGGCCCATGCCTACAACGTGCGTATGGGTGCAATCCCCGTACTGTTCGCGCAACTCAGCCGTCTTCCGCCGTTCGAGGAGAAGAAGGTTTGGGTCACCGCCGATCCGCAGCGGTACGACGTTCCCGCCGCGCACCGCGCCCTCGCGTCCGAGCTGCTGGCGCGTTTCCGGGAAGCCAAGAACATCCGGCTTTCGGAAGGCCAGGACTCACACGATCGGCTGCTTGCCGCCTGGCGCTTTCTCACACAGCCGCAGAAGCCGGCGGCGGCGGGTCAGCCCCGCGCGACCGTGGAGGACACGCTGCTTTCGCTCGGCAACCGCGGCAAATGGGGCGACACCGTGGCGGACCCGCTGGCGGAGGACGGTTCGGCCATGAAGCTCTACAACACGCATTACGAGTGGTGTACGACGCTGCCTTTCAGCTGTGTGGCGTTCGATCCCGGCAAGCGGTACCGCATCCGGATGCGCGTGCGCGTTGAGAAGGAGCCGGGCAAAGAGGGCGACGCCTTCTGGTCCGGCGTCTACGACGCGAAAAACAAAAAAGGGTGCGGCGGCTGCGACCGCAAGACGGCTGCGGTCGGCGACGGCTACGCCTGGTACGACGTGGCGGAGTGGGTGCCGGAAGAGGCCCACCATTTCTGGATCGGCCCCGGCCGGTTCGACGCGAAGGGCGGAGCAACCTCGGCGATCAAAGCCCTCTATATCGACAAGCTCGAAATCGAACGCCTGGACTGATGCAACCGCGTGGAAATTATTTGGAGGTGACTCCGAGACTCAAGTACGGCAACACGGCCTCGGCGTGGGTGTCATAGTTGAACACGGTGTACCCTGGCACGTCCAACTTGCGCACGATGTCGATCTGCTGTGACAGTTTCACCGCATCGTCCGGATTTTTCCAGCACGAAAGCCCGATGCCGGGATAGAGCCGCGCCTTGCCCGCCAGCTCCTTTTGTGCGGTCACCACGTTCCGGAAGATGGCGTTGGAATCGATATAGTCCATGGGGCAGACGAAGTCCATCCAGCCCTTCTCGCACCACATCTTCCAGTCCTGCCCCACGCCGTCGCGGTCGGTTGTCCAGTTGCGGAAAACGGCCGCCGAGATCTGGATGCCGGGACGGATTTTGCGTGCCTCTTCCGACACCCGGCGCACCACGGCGTCGATGTTTGAGCGCCGGAAGTCCAGCCACTTCGCCCGGACCGCCTCGTTTTTGCGGGTGTCCACCGGCCACTTCTCCACGGCATGCCCCAGTACAGCCTCAAACCGCGCGCGGCACCCGTCGCAGAAACAGGAGTTGCTGTCGGGGTAGCGGATGTAGTCGAAATGCACGCCGTCCACTTCATAGTTGCGCGCGATCTCCAGCATCGCGGCCACCTCCAGGTCCTGGTTGGCCGGGTGCGAGGGGCAGAGCCACGCTTTTTTCGTTTCGCCGGAATAAAGTTTCTGCACGCGGCCTTCGGCCGCCATGCGGTCGATGAACGCCTTGGGCGCGTGGCCGCCGGTGTTCCAGTTCACTTTCCAGACGTGGCATTGCACGCCGTATTTTTTGCAGGCCGCCAGGCATTGCGCGATCTGGTCGCCTTTCTCCGACAGTTGCGCGTACTCCGGCAGGATTTTGGAGGGGTAATACGTTGTGCCGCCCCAAAGCATGTTGGGCAGGATGGCGTTGAAGCCGTTGTCTTTGAGGAAGCGGATCGACTCATCCCAATTTTTGCTGCGCAGGCCAAACGCGCTGTGGCACCAGAAGGCGCGGTGTTCCTTGGCGCGGGACGGCTGCGTCAGAAACCACGCCCGCAGCGCCGCCTCCGTCGCCTGCGCGCTCACCCCGATGCTTTGGATCCATTGGCCGGCCTTCATCAGCTCTTGCGCCTCGTCTCTCGCCTTTTCGGCGCGGGCGAACTCCCGGCGGGCCTTGCGCGGCGGCTTCCCGTCGCGGAAGGCGATGCGGAACGCCTCGAAATCAGCCGCGTCGCCGATCACCCCGATCCGGGCGAACGCCTTCCCGGTCGCTTTCCGCCACATGTCCGGGAGCAGCTCGCCGACGATGGCGCGCATCAGCGCGAGGGACGCGCTGTCCTTTCCTCCGAACCAGACGTGCCCCATGAACGCGCCCGAAGCGGTGAGCGTGACCGCCGGCCGGGCGGTGTCTTGGGATTTGGCGCCGCGCCAGACCGCGATCACGCGGCTCTGCGTGCCTTTGGCCGGCACGGTGTCCGTGGCGCGCCACGAGGCCTGGGGCGCGAATGCCGGCTGGGTCGCCAGGCCCTGCGCCGTGCGCGCGAAGCCCGTGAAGGCGCCGCCCTCGGCCTCGCCGCCGCCGGCGACTCTCAGCCCCATCAGCTCGTCCACGCCGGACGGCAACGAATAGCACACCAGCAGCTTACCGCCCCGCCCGACAAAACCCCGCAAAAGTTCGGTCATTCCCGGCGGCACTTTGGGGTTGTAGGGCAGCACCACGAGGTTCACGGTGGAGAGCAATTCCGGCGTGAGGTCGGTGTCGGCCGCCTGTGCCGAGGAGATGCCCAGCGCGTCCAGCGTGTACGAAACCGTGCCCGCATAGTGGGCGAAGCCCTCGTTGGACTCCTTGTTTTTCATATTCGAATCGGCACGGATCACCAGCACATCGGGTTTGCCGCCCGTCGGGCCGAGATTGGCGATGGCGCACACGGTGTCCGTGTTCAGGCAACGCCAGCCCGAGAGGCGCAACGTGTCGACCGAGCCCCATCCCGCGCACGCGCTTTCTCCCGTCGCATCCGCCTTGTCGATGACGATACGTTCCCACACGCCGGTTTTTTCGGGACTGAACGTGGCATGGTACCACCCGTCGCCGCTATGGAAATAGAGGCTGAACGAGGCGAACGGCGTGAGGTCGCGGCAATAGAAGTCGAACTGCACGCCGCGCGCGAGCCGCAAATCGGTTTTGACACGCAAATCCCAGCTCACCCGCTCGTGGGCCGTCCCTTTAAAGTTGACGGGCAGCAACACAGTCCCGTCAGGCATGCGTTCCACTTGCCGGGACCCGACCATAGGAGCGAAAAGTTTCTGTGCGGAGGGGTTGTCCGTCACGGCTTGCCATTCGGGGAAAACGGAGTCGGGTTTGGGCGGCGCTGGGATTTCCTGCGCGGCACAGCGGTTAGTCAACGCGAGAAAAAGGCTGAGCGCCAGCAATCGTTTCATCATCATCCCCCTGCAGGCCGCATGTCGTACAGGGCCATGCGGCGTTTCTTTTTTTGAAGCCATACTGTACCCGCCGCCACCGGGGTTGTCGATGCAAACCTTTCTGCCGGGAGTCGTGCGCAAGAATTTGCGCAAGAATTGGGGGATTGACGGCCTTTGGCCCAGCCCGTCATAATGAACGGCATAACTTGAACCAAAAGGTTTTCTTCTGGGGGTCCGGTATGACACGTCGTTTGGGTTTCACGGTCGGCCTGATGTTGTCGGTATTTGCCGCATGCGCGGCTCAACCTGACTTGACACGCGGGAAGGAGTCTCCGGGCAAGAAAGCGGGCGCGGGCAGGGGCTTTCCCGCGGTCAGTCCTGAGCGCGTGGCAGAGATCGCCGCATGGCTCCGCCCCGGACCGCACGGGCCCGGACGCCCCGCCTCGGACCGCGAAGCCTGGGGCCGGCTTGCCGACCTGCCGGACGCGCCCAATCTCATCCGGAAGGCCGCCGGGCTGCTGGATCAACCTTTTCCCGACCTGCCGGACGCGCTCTATCTCGAATTCACCACCACGGGCAACCGCACCCATTACCAGACCCCTTATTTCGAGCGGACCCGCCAGCTCGAAACCCTGGTACTCGCGGAGTGCCTCGAATACAAGGGACGTTTTCTGCCCGCCATTGGGCAACGGATCCTTGCGCTGTGCGACGAGCGGAGCTGGACCATGCCCGCGCACGACGCCACCCTCGGGAATTTCAACGGCACGCGGCTGACCATCGACCTCGGCTCCTCCGCCCGGGGTTGGCTGCTCGCCTTGGCCGATTACGGGTTGGGTGACCGTCTCCCACCCGTTGTCCGCGAACGGCTCCGGAAGGAAATCCGGCGGCGCGTGCTGGACCTTTACCTCGCGGCCGTGCGGACCGGGCAACTCAACGGGAACTGGTGGATCAACGGCGACAGCAACTGGAACGCGGTATGCACGGCAGGCGTCGTGTGCACAGCGCTCGCCCTTATGCAGACCCCCGCCGAGCGCGCGGAAGTCCTCGCCGCCATGGAGATCTCCAATGCGTTTTATATCAGCGGCTTCACCGACGACGGCTACTGCACCGAGGGCATGGGCTATTGGAACTACGGGTTCGGCCATTTCGTCATGATGGGGCTTGCCGTGCGCGACGCCACGGGCGGACGGCTCGACATCTTTCAGGGCGGGAAACTGAAGCGCATCGCCGAATATGCGTGCGGCTACCAGATCCAGACGGGGCGCTCGCCCTTCTTCGCCGACGGCGGCGGCGGACCGGACAAGGAGGTGTGGGCACTTTTGCGGCAGGCCTATCCGGAGGCTGTGCCCGCCGACACGCCACCGTACCCCCTTTTGCGGGGCGGGCCTGTAACAGTCGGCCTGCGCGGGTTCGGCCAGGAGCCGCCGCCGCCCGCCGCAGCCGGAAAAGACGCGTCCCTGCCTCTGCGCACCTGGTTTGGTGACGCCCAGGTGCTGCTCACCCGTTCCCTTGCCGGTACCGGACTCCCCTTCGGCGCGGCGATCAAGGGCGGGCACAACGCCGAACATCACAACCACAATGACCTCGGTTCCTACACCGTCGTTCTCGACGGCGTCGAGATGCTCGGCGATCCCGGCGGCGAAATCTACACCCGCCGGACTTTCAGCCGGGAGCGGTACACGAGCCGCATGCTCAACTCCTATGGCCATCCCGTGCCGGTCGTGGCCGGGCAACTCCAGCAGACCGGACGGAAGGCTGCGGCGCGGGTTGTCGGCCAGTCGTTCGATGACGCGCGCGACCGCCTGGTGCTCGACCTGACGGCGGCGTATCCCGTGGCGGCGCTGACCGGCCTGCGGCGCGCTTATGTCCACGACCGCGCCGCGCGGGTGGTCGAGATCACGGACGACGCGCGGTTCGCCTCGCCGCAGACGTTCAGCTCGCCGCTGGTCACCTACCGCGACGTGTTCCGCCGGGACAACGGGACGCTCTATCTGTACGGCAAGACGCGGTGTGTCGAAGTGCGGATCGAGGCCGAAGGCGGCTCTTGGCGTCTGGACGAGGAGGCGATCGAAAATCCCGGCAAATCCTCGCCCCGCAGGCTGGCCGTGACCTTTGACAAGCCTGTGGCGACCGCCCGTGTGCGGTTCAGAATCACGCCGTGCTCGCTTCCCGCGGAGGCGACCGGCGGGAAACGGGCTGAGGGCCGCTAGCCGCCTTTGAAAGAGGGGGTGCGATTCGCTCAAACCTT
>JAQVSS010000195.1 GCA_028700415.1 Kiritimatiellia bacterium | reverse complement strand
GCGATCATGATTGCATTCTTCATGTTTGTACTCCTTCTCTTTGCGTGTCATACACAAAGTAACACGTCCTGTGTTGGTGGTACTTTAACAAAGAGATGGGCATAGGGCAAGCATGACCATAAGAAATGACGCGCTCCCGGCGTGCATTGAGCGTGTGTGCCAACGGGCTGCACATGGAATTCCTGCGGATAATTTGATACGATAAATGAATTTAAAGGGTGTAAAGTATGCCATTATATGAGTTCTACTGTGAGCCTTGCCACACGATTTTCACGTTCCGTTCCTTGCGTGTCGATACAGAGACCGTTCCGCCGTGCCCCGTCTGCGGCAAGTCGCTCGTCCGCGAGGTTTCAGCCTTTGCCCATCATGTGAAAGGTAAAAACGGCGCCGAACGTGCGGATGACGGAGAGGCCGTGAACCGCATGGATCAGGTGATGGCGCAGATGGGTGACCGTATGCACGCGCTGGAAGATGACGGCGCTGACCCGCGCGAAGCGGTCAAAGTGATGAGGGAACTGGCTTCCGCCGGGGGGATGACCTTCAACAAAGAGGTTCGGGAAGCGATGGCACGGATTGAAGCGGGGGAAAATCCAGAGAAGATCGACGAAACGTTCAGCGAAGTCTTCGACACCGACAATCCGTTCGAAGACCCTGATGGCGCAACCGAACGGAAAACGCCGGCGTGGTGGCATCGGTTGCGCGGCCCGCGGCGCGATCCGAAATGGCATGACCTGACACAGGGGTAAGACTGCCGTCAGAGGGGCTGAAACAAGCGGACGCGCTGTTTTCTGACCGCGAATATACGCGAAGGGGCGATGTGTTTGCGAAGTTCGCGCGATTCGCGGTCAGAGACTTGGAGTTACTTACAAGACACCTGCAAGAGCCTTCGCGGTCTTCAGGCATTCCCCATGCCGATGAGGCAAATGGCGATGAAGAGGACTGCGAGGCCGGCCGTCATGGTCAGCAGGGGCTTGCGTCCCGTGCCTTTCCACTCGCCCGTGGCGATGCCGCACAGGTTGCCGGTCACGATCGTCGCGATCATGAGTATCGGCCAGCCGATGGAGGCCGCCAGCTGACCCAAATTCGAAAGTCCCATCCCATACAGCGCGATGCCCCCTGACCACAGGGCTCCCATAAGAAAGGTCAACCCCCAATAAGGCGTTGTCCCTTTGAGGGCATAACGGTTCCAACCGCGATCCTTTTTCATCAGGTACAGGCAGTAGACAAGGGTCGTGACAAAGGCGGCCGTCATGGCCAGACACCAGACCGGATTACTGGCATACGCGGGCGTCGCCCCTGTCGTCTTCGCGGTGGAGACGATTTCGTCCCCGAATACAAACGCGAAGTTCAGCATGGGCGAAGCCGCGCCGCTGATCGCGCAAACGATCAGCCCTTTGTAAAAGGAACCGGTACGTTTGGTCCCTTTCCCGTCAGCGCCCTGCGGTGAAAGCGCGCGCTCCTTCTGCTTGCCCGCCAAGGCGCAGAGGCACACGCCGACCAGCAGCAGCGCGACCCCGCCCAGAATGGTCTGTCCGGCGGATGTGCGAAACGCCTCCGGATGGAACAGGATCATGGGAACCAACGTTCCCAGAGCGCCCGTCAACCCGTTCATCAGGGCGAGGCCCAGGGCCAGCCCGACCATGCTGACCCCGATGCCGAAACAGATCGTGCCGATCCCCCAGCCGGCACCGAACAAAATGACCGCCGCCAAGGTTTTCCAGGAAACCGAAGCATACACGTTTATTAAATCCGGGACAGTCATGAAGGCTAACAGCCACGGCAGGATGACAAATCCCCAGAGGGCAAACACGCACCAAATGTTTTCCCACTTCCACTTGGCGGCGTATTTCATCGGCAGTGGAAATGCCCCCTGCATCACACCGGCCACAATCGTCAAGACACTTCCCGAAAGCGTATTCACGTCAGGTTTCCTCCCGTTTCCGGCTCACTCATGTCAACGCGTCACGCCCGCCGCGCAGGCGGATGATCTTGTTCGCATTGCCGAAAAGGATCTTCTCTTTTTCGGAGTCGGAAAGTTTCAGCGCTTGGATGATTTCAGTGGCGAAGCGCATCTGCAAGGGGCCTTGCAGCGGGACATCCGTCCCAAACACGATATGGTCGGGGCCGATCAGGTCGACCATTCGCTCCATGACGCCGGGATACACGTACATCAGGGTGTGGGCGGTGTCCACATAGACGTTGTCCAAGTGACGCTCCGAGACTTTTTCCAGCCCCTGAAGGTTGGGGAAATAGGGGTAAACCGAGTTTTGGAAAATCCCGGCGAGGTGCGCCATGACGATTTTGGTGCGGGGGTGACGTTCCGCAAAATCCAGAATCGCTCCGGCATCGGCGAATCCGGTTCCCGGCATGCACGACACATGGAACAGGATGAGCGGGACGCGGTCGCCGACCTTGTCCAAATAGTCCCGGGCGATGCTCGAAGCGACATGATACCCGTGATAATCGGGATGAACCTTGGCGCCGATGAACTTCGGGTTCGTGTCGATGAGGTCCAAGTCGCTGATCGTTTCCGGGAACATCGGGTTGACGGTCACGTATCCGAGCAGTTTTGTCGTCTTCCTCAAAGCCGAATCGAGTTCGCGGTTCCCTTCGGGGGTGTCGTACATGATGGCACGGGCAGACGATACGCAAAGGTAATCTACACCCGCCTGTGCGGCGTATTGTTCCAGCCGGTCGGCGTCCGCAGCCCAGAACGGGGCGAAGTTAATGTTACCGAGGTGTGCGTGAATATCGATGATCATGATGTGTTCCTTTCTCTGCTATACGGCTAAAACATTCACCCCGCGTCCCAGCGAGGAAAGCTGTTCGGCCTCTCCGTTTTTGACAATGACAGGGTCTTCCCAGCGGAAGCCCCTTTCGCTATTGGACAAGAAGATATCGACGTTGAACGTCATGTTCTCCGCCAAATCGAACGTCGACGAAGTCTCAATAAATGGATACTCGCACTCCATTTGCCCGCACCCGTGCGCGGGCCCGTACAGGATCGTATCGCCATAGCCGCGGTCTTTGATGAAGCCGTGAACCTTTTTGGCGACTTCGGACGCCGGCGTGCCGGCGCGCAGCAGGCCGATCGTCATTTCCTCGGCATCATGCCCCACTTCGAGAAAGCGGCGGAGCGTCTGGTCGCAAGAGCCCAACACGAGCGGGCGCCCGATGCTGCTGCTGTATCCGGCGACTTTGGCGCCGACACACACCTGGACGATTTCGCCCGTTTGAATCGGGCGGTGCGTGGGGCGGCTGATGGCCTGTCTGGAGTTCGGCCCGCTGCAGCACCACACCGGGTAACCCGTGGCCTCGGCCCCGTTGTTCAGCATGGCCGCGGTGGCCAATCCCGCCACTTGGACTTCCGTCAGGCCCGGCCGGATGTTGTCCAGAATGGCTTTCAGTCCGATCTCGGAAATCCTGGCCGCCTCCCTCAGGCAATCGAGTTCCGCTTTGCTTTTGGTGATCATGACGGACCGCACGACCGCGTCCGCGTCAATGATCGCTTTGCCCGTGAAGGCCTTTTCGAGATTGCAGAAGATCGCGTGGGGAAACATGTGCCAACCTGCGATGCCGAGCCTGTCGGCGGGGTATTGCTTGAACACGTCAGCCCACGTCGGCAATTTCGACCCCGGATAATTGGGCTGGGAGGATTCGCGAAAATCCATCAGTTGAAGCACCGCGGGGATTTTGGTCCGGGCGCTGGCAAAGATCAGGCTTTCCGGGCCGATCAGCAAAGCCGGCTTCCCTGTGGCGGGGATCAGCACGGCCGTCGTCTCGAAACTGGGCCAGTAATCGGAATAGTACCGGACCAGTGCCGGCTCCGATTCCGAGGAGAAGGCTAAGATGGCGTCCAGGCCTGCCCCGGCCATCGCCGCTTGGGTGCGCTGGATACGCTCCCCGAATTCCTTGTCTGAAATGCACATGGGGTTCGCAACAGTTTGTCTCATCTCTCGGTTTCCTTTCTGAACATACTCTGTAATACATCAAGGCAGGGTTCTCACAACGCGGAACCCGATGAACCAGTAAGGTTCGTTAGGCGTGCCCGCGAAACGGGACGATGAAGGGCAGTAGGTCGCGTCGTGTTCATAACTTCCGCCCCTTCGCACGCGGTTGAACATAACGGTCGAATAACCCACAGGATCAATTCCCCCGGGCAGTGCTTTGTCAATAAACCAGTCCAGGCACCATTCCCAAACGTTGCCGTGCATGTCGTACACCCCCCAGGCGTTCGGCAGGTAGGAACCCACGATGGCCGTGCCGTTTGTGGCACCGATGGTACGGTAACCGCTTGCCCAACCGGTTCCGGTCCAGTAATACCCGCCGTTCCATTTGTACCGCCCCAGCACGTTAATCTGGTCGTTGGAGTTGAGGTTGCCGGGCGTCCCCTTTCCGTCGTTGTAATAGGTCGTCGTTCCTGCCCGGCAGGCGTATTCCCACTGAGCCTCCGTGGGCAGGTCGAAATCGCCGATGCCGGTTTTGGACCTCAGGCGGCCAAGGAAGTTTGTGGAGCCGACTAACCGGCCCGTTTCCGGCCAGTTGATCGCTGGGGTGTCGTTCGTCGCCCCCCGGATGTCGAGGTATGTCACTTGTTCCACCGGCCGTGACTCGTAGTCCGCGGTGAAAAAACTCGGTTTCTTTCCCGTCACCAGTTCCCATTGCTTCTGGGTCATCTCGAACACCCCTACGTAGAAATCCTTGGTCAACGTGGTGGAGAGGGTCGGCGGCACGGCTGTTCCCATCGCGAAGGTTCCCGCAGGGATGTGGCGCAGGACGAGTTTTTCCGTCTTCGTCTTGTAGAGCGCGTCGTTGGTCACGCCGGTCCAGATGACGGACTCGACGGGGGTCCCGTTGTTCGTGACCGCGTTCCTTTCCCATGTGCCCCATTGTCCAGCGACCAGATCCTCCTCGTACACGTACTCGATCTGGTTGGTCGCGCCAGCCTCCTTTGTCAGGTCTACGATCATGTAGAGCGGGGAGGGGGTCGGTGTGAGTTCCGCGCGGACACGGGGAAGGATCGCATTCGTGTAACCGGTCTTCATCGGATCCCAAATAATGCGCCTTGCCCCGTTCGACACCTTGTAAAGATCGCCGGACAGCGCGTCCAGCGGGCAAGAAAGTCTCTCGGCGCCATTGTAGACGGAAAAGGAAACGTCAACCCGCTGCGTCGGGTCGCAGTCCAGCACATAGCTGACGTCCACCAGCCGGCTCCACGGCCAGCGCTGGCGCACGGTCACGTCGCGGATCGACGGCCCGTCCGCCAGAGCGCCCAGCGCCAGGCAACCGGCCAACCCCGCCCAGATCATCTTTGTGGCTTTTTCGGTTTTCAATTCCGTCCCTCCAGTGAAAGACTCGCCCGTGGGGCCTTCACCGACCGTCAGGGGTTCGCCGTGGCGGTTCCAAACACGCCGGACAGATAGTTCTTGAGCCACTGGACCTGGGGCTGGTGGTCCACATGGTGGAACCATCCGCTTTGGAGAAGCACGAACCCCTCGATTTTTCCGGATTTCGTCATCTCCGCCGCTTTCTTGGTCTGCAGTTCCAAAACGTTCATGGCCATCGCCTTGCCCGTCGCGCCGTAGTCGTGCATGAACTGCCCCAACAGGATTGGCTTGCGGGTGATTTCGCGGATGTGGTCGATCTCGGGCTCGAGTGTTTCGCGCCAAGGTTTTTCCTCGCCCTTCCAGACCCAGAGGTTGATGACGTCGAAGTAGGGGAGGTAGGGGATCAGATCCTTCTGGTCCTGCCAGGTGTAGCGCACGACGTAAAGTTTTAGGGCCGGGTTTTCCGATTTCAAAGCGTCGTACACGGCTTTTGTCTCCTCGGGCGTGATGGTCTTGCTCGGCCCGTGGTAATCCATGAAATCGTCGATCAGCCCCCCGACGCTGTTCGGATACTTTTTCGACATCGCGCTGACTTTCCGTGCGGTCCCCGCGTAGTCGCCGTGTTGCAGGGCGCAGATGATGCGGCGGGACGTGGCGATCCGGTCCAGAAAATTGGTGGACATGGTCGCCTTGTTGTGATTGCTGTTCAGATAAATCACGTTGGGCGTCCCCATCATTGCCGCCCCCGCCTCCAGGCTGCATGTGGATTTCCCGGTAACGAACGGCACCTCTCCGGGGATTTTCTCAATCACGTATCCCCAGGTCCACGCCTTGTCGCGCAGCGATTCCGGTTGCCCTGCGGACGCTTTGCCGGTGAACACAAAGAGGGGAATGGACAACGCCAAGGCGGTTCTCCAAAATATCTCGCTAACCCACATCATGCAGTCTCTCCTTGTTTCGTTTCAAGTAAACCACGTGTCAGGGCAGGTCCCTTACCAAGCGGAACCCGTTAAACTTGTACGTTTCGGTCGGCACGCTGTTGAACCGGGACGCGGAAGTCGCGTACGAGGCGTCGTGCTCAAGACTCCCGCCCCGCCGCGTGCGTTCCGTTCCGGTGTTGTTCCCCGGCGGGTCAACCCCTCCGGGCGGCGAGCCCGATTTCCACCAGTCTAAACACAACTCCCACACGTTGCCGAGCGTGTCGTATAAGCCCCAGGCGTTCGGCAGGTAGGAACCCACGATGGCCGATCCGTTTTCAGGCCCTAGGGTCGAGATCCCGGTCACCCAACCGGTCCCGTTCCAGTAAAACCCGCCGTTCCACTTGTACCGGCCCAGCACATTGATCTGGTCGTTGGACGTGAGGTTCCCGGGCGTCCCCTTCCCGTCATTATAGTGTGTCGTCGTTCCCGCCCGGCAGGCGTATTCCCACTGCGCCTCAGTCGGCAGGTCGAAGTCTCCGATACCGGTCAGGGAACGCAAGAGGCCAAGGAAGTTCGTGGAGCCGACCTGCGCACCCGTGGACGGCCAGTTGACCGGCGGGACAGTGTTCGTCGCTCCCCGGATGTCGATGTACGACACCTTCTCCACCGGGCGCGTCGCGTAGTCCGTGGTGAAAAAACTTGGGTTTTTCCCCATTACCAGTTCCCACTGTTTCTGCGTGACCTCAAACACGCCCACGTAGAAATCTTTGGTCAGCCGGGTCGTGATGGTCGGGGGGACGGCACTGCCCATCGCGAATGTTCCGGCGGGGACGCGGCGCAGGACAAGCTTTTCCGTCTTCGTCTTGTAGAGCGCGTCGTTGGTTACGCCGGTCCAGATGACGGACTGGATGGGTATTCCGTTGTTCGTGACCGCGTTCCTTTCCCACGTGCCCCACTGTCCAGCGACAAGGTCAGCCTCGTACACGTACTCGATCTGGTTGGTCTCGCCCGCCTCCTTCGTCAGGTCCACGATCATGTAGAGCGGCACATAGGTCGCTGCGATGTCCACATGGAACCTGGGGAAGATCGTGTTCGTATAACCGCTTTTCGTCGGATCCCAAACAATGCGCCTTGTCCCGTTCGACACCGCGTAGAGGTCGCCGGACAGGGCATTCGGCGGGCTGAAAATCTTTTGCGAGCCGTTGTAAAGGTCAATGGACACATCGACCCGCTGCGTCGGGTCGCAGTCCAGGACATAGCTGATGTCCACCAGCCGGTTCCATGTCCAGCGCTGCCGCACCGTCACGTCGCGGACCGACGGCCCGTCTGCGAGCGCCCCCAGCGCCAGACAACCGGCCAGCCCCCCCCAGGTCATTCTGACTGCCATTTTCATTTTCATTTTCAGGTTCCCTCGCCGAGGACCGTTGCTGCTAAGCGGCTCGCAGTGAAAATCAGACCCTCGGTTTGTCTTCCCCGAATCAGTACCCATAGTATATAGGATTGACGAAACTAGACTATGTCCCCTATTATTTAATTTATGTCTTTTTTTAATCTGCGGAAACGGAATCTCGGCTGTGTCAACTCTCCCTTTTCCGGGGTTGGCACCGAATTTTTTCCCCTTGGGATCTTGCCCGACCACTCCGGTTTCACGCTTCATGAGACGGGCTATTTGCCTCGCAACAACTGGTGGAATTTTCTGCAGGTGCTCAGCCCTTTCTGGCGCTTC
>JAQVSS010000194.1 GCA_028700415.1 Kiritimatiellia bacterium | reverse complement strand
CTTCCAAGGATGAAAACCTTGTGTCCTAACCGATAGACGATGGGCGCAAAAGTGGGATAGACTATACCAGATCGGTTTGCTTGCTGACAAGGGGGGATTTTTGTGCTTTTGGACCGTGTTTGGCGTGCTTCGGAATCGTCCGTTTAATGCCCGTCCGGTCTTGACGGACCGGCAAAGGCTTGGATAAGATTCGAATCAACAGGCCGCCCGCCTTTACGGCGCGGCGGCGAGCGTGATTCCATGATTCAGGCACGTCATACCGCAACGATCTGGCAGACGGCGACCGCCCTGCGCGACCGGCTGGATGAGAGGTTGCGCGTGACCGAGATGGCGCAGGGTTCCGGTTTGTCCGAACGCCAGTTCCACCGGCTCTTCCAGACCGTGCTGCGCGAATCTCCCGGGGAACATGTCTCCAGGCTGCGGCAGGAACGGGCCGCCGCGTGGCTGGCGTACACCGATCTGCCGGTGATCGACGCGGCGCTGGCGGGCGGGTACGATTCGCGCGAGGCGTTCACCCGCGCTTTCCGTGAGCGGTTCGGCTGCACGCCCGGCGCGTTCCGCGACCGTATGCGCCTGCGGCGCAAACAGGTTCCCGTGACGCCGCCTCCGGGTGTGGTGGGCGCGGCGTATGAAATCACCCTGCCGCCCATGCGCGTGGCCGCGTGGCCCCATCTCGGGCCTTCGCAAAACGCATTGTCGGTCTGGCTGAAACTCGGGCGGTGGGGACGCAGGCACGGTTTTCTCACGCCCCACACGTTGCCGGTCACCGTGCTGTACGACGACGCCGGCATCACGTTTCCCCTCCATGAGCGGGTTGATGCGGCGCTCGTGCTACATCCTGCCTGTCAGGCGATCCCCTCGGAAACGGTGCCGCCGTTTCTGACAACCCTTCCGGGCGGCCGGCATCTAATCCTGCCCTTTGAAGGCCCCCTGGCCGCATTGGGGCCGGCCTGGGACTTTTTTGCGATGCGCTGTTTTGCGACTAGCGGGCATGCCTTGCGCGACTCCCGCATGCTGATGCTGCATGACCCGGCGGACGTACCGACCCGCGCCTGCGATTTTTTCCCGCTGGTCATGGGACACCCTCTGCACTGCCGCCTCTGCATTCCCATCGACCGGGTACCGGCCCATGGGCTGCCCCCGTTTCACGCCGCGTACGGATCCAACCGCAACGCCTCCCCCAACGCACGGCACGCCCCCGCGTGACACTGAGAGCGATCTCCGGATCGCCCGTCTGAGGGAAGTGGAAAAAGACCGTTATGGCAGGATCGGTCACACCCGACTATCCCTTTTTCAGCGATACTATTCGTAGTTACATGGCCGTGTCGTGCGAATCCGGGTAGCATAAAGAAAAATCCGTTGATTCGGTTGCCGATCCCTTCGCATACGCGGAACCAGCGTGACAACAGGAGGGCCATCCATGAATGTCGCGATTGTCGCCGCGGTGGCGGCGGGGTGTCTGATCGGTCTGGCGGGCGGGGTTGTCGGCACTTGGGCGAGCATCCGAAACACCAAAGGGCCGCTCGAAAGGGCGTTCATGGTGCGTGCTTCCGTCGTGACGTGGGTCGCGGGGCTGGCTTTCCTGGCGCTGATGTTCCTGCTGCCCATGCCTTGGCGCTATCTGCTCTGGATCCCCTACGGCATCCTGTTGCCGCTGGGCATCATCACCGGGAACCGCAGGCAGCAGCGGATCCGGGAAGAGGAGCGGGAGAAGCCGCAGGATGAATGGCAAAACGATATGACTTCGGAAGCTCAGCAGGATATACAGACACCACAGGAAGGGAAGCAAGAATGAAATCGATAACTTGGTTTTCATTTGTGCCCGCAGCCTTGTGCGCACTGCGCATTTCGGCGGCGATCACCGACTTCCCGCATGAGGAAACCTTTGAAAACGGGGGGACGCTCCCGGCAGGCTGGGTCAGCGATCCGGCGGACGGCAGCGATGCGTGGAGCGCGAGCACCGGCGTCATCGATGGCCCCGACGGCGACCATACCTCTGGCTCTGGCTATTTTTTGAATGCAGACGGGTGGAATCATTCGGCGACCGATTCGCTGCTCTACCTGCCGGCTCTGGACCTCTCGGCCATGTCCAACCCCGCCATCGCCTTCTGGTACTGCGTCGGCGACGAGGAGGCCTCCAGCTCCAAGACCTACCTCTATCTCGAAGCCAAGCAGGGCGAAAGCTGGGTGCAGGTCGGCGCCACGCACGGCTGGACGCCCTATTTCTGGCTCGAGGCGCTGGAGAGTTTAAGCAGCTTCAAGTCCACCAACACGCTGCTGCGTTTCCGCGCCGACATCCCGTCCGCCGTCATGTCGGCGGAAGACGCCTCCATCGACGACCTGCGCATCTTCGACAACACGAACGCGCCGGCCATGCCGACAATGCAGGTGCCGGCGCACGCCGCCTCGGGCGTGCCGGTCTTCGCCACCTTGCGCTGGGAACAACGCGTGGGCGTTGCAGGCTACCGTCTCTATGTCGGCACCGACGGCGGCGGTTCAGTCACGCCCTCGAACCTGCACGCAGGCACTGCGGTGCCCGGTACGGCGAACCGCTTCGGTTTGGACGATCTGGTCCCGTCCACGACCTACTACTGGCGGCTGGTCGCGACGAACAGCGTCGGCGACAGCCCGGCCACGCCGATCCGCAGCTTCACCACCGGCGCGCGTACGACCGTCTCCTCGTTTCCCCACGCCCAGAACATGAGCAACGGAGGCAACACGCCCTCCGGATGGATCAACGGTTTCAACGACGACGGCACCGGCTGGGTGTTCAGCGACTTCTACGCGGACCACACCACCGGAGCCGGCTACTACGCATACGTCGACGTCAACTACCAGAACCCGGTCACTGCGCTCACCAGCGCGTTTGTCTCCCCGCGCTTCGACCTCTCCGGCATGACCTATCCGAAGCTCTCCTACTGGTACCGCAAGGACAATTCCGGGAACTACCTGTATGTCTACGTGTTCTACAACGGCGCGTGGCGCGTGGCGTCGGTCGCGAGCCATTCCAGCCAGACCTCCGGATGGGTCAACAAAGTGGTCGACCTGACTCCCTACAAGTCCGACGACCTGCGGGTTCGCTTCGAGGTGTCGGAACGCGGCTGGTGGAACGGCGACATACCTGTCGGACTGGACGATGTCACGATTTACGACGACACCGAGATTCCGCTGGCGACGACGGTGGTCAATCCCACAAACAATGCGGTGAACGTGTATACACGCGGCACGCTCCAGTGGCAGTCGGTCGCGCGTGCCGACGACTACCTGTTCTCCTTCGGAACCGACGGCAGCGGCGCGACGCTGCCCTCGAACATGCACAACCGGGTCGCGCTCGGCAACGTCACCACGCGCGCCTATTCGGGGCTCGCCTTCGGCACGGCCTACCGCTGGGCGATCACGCCGAAGAACCAGATCGGCGCGGCCACGAACATCCCGGTCTGGACCTTCACCACGATGGCGCAGCCGCCCGCGCTGCCGTTCGGGGACGATTTCGAGACCGACCTTTCCGCGTGGGTCGTGCAGACCTCGGCCAGCGGCACGCTGACGCTCTCGACCGAGGATGCGGTCAGCGGCGTGCAAGCTGCGCGGGCTGAGGCCAACAACACAGGCTCTTACACCTACGGTGGCTCGACACTCATGCGCACTTTCAGTCCGGCCGCGAATCCTCAGCTCGCCTTCTGGTACCGCGTCACGCCGGGCGACTACGCCGACCTGAGCGTGGATGTCTTCGACGGCGCCTGGCACTATGGCGTCTGGTCCGGCGAAGCGGACGCCTGGACCGAAGTGATTGTCGATCTCGCACCCTACGACACCGAGGGCGGCGAGTTCATGGTGCGTATCAATCTGAACGCGATCTACACCACTTTCGGAGGCACAGTCTCTCAAGTGGTGTATCTGGACAATCTGCGGCTGTTCGAGGCGGGCGGCGCGCCGCTGGAACCGCACACGCCCGCGCCCGCCGACGGCGCGTCCGGCGTGCCAATCACCACGCCTTTGCAATGGCTGCCGGGCCTGTTCACCACGCACGTGTATGTCTACGGCTCGACGAACGCATTGGCCGTGACCAACCTGCAGGGCGCGGCGCTCTGGGCCGGGCCGGTCACGGCAAGTCTCGCCAATCCGCCCATGCTCGACGGCGGCACCGCATACTATTGGCGCGTGGTGGCTTCCAACAGCTTCGGCGTCACCACCGGCGCCGTCTGGCGCTTGACCACCGCCGCGCCGACCGTGCTGACCTTGCCGCATTCTCAAACATTCGGCAGCGGCCTGCCCGCCGACTACGGGACTCAGGTCAATGACTGGGCGGCGCTAAGGCACGATGCCACGCGCAACAGCACGCTCGCCGCGCCGAACGACGGCATTCTGGTGATGGAGGGCGGCGGCAGCGAAGTTGTCTACTGGCAGCCGGGCAATCCCGACCTGCTTTGGGACTATGCCGCCGAAGGCGGCGACAACTGGCGCAACACTGCGCGGTTCACGCTCTATCTGCAGTCGCCCGGCGGCCCCTGCCAGCTCTTCTTCGACTACCGCATGCTGGAGTACATCTACGTGCGCGACATCAACCTGCGCGTCGACATCCACAAGGGCGGCGGCTGGCAGCAGGTGGGGCCGACCTTCTTCCCCGATACGACCAATGCCAACTGGACGCGCGTCACGCTGGATCTGGGGACGATCCCCGCAGGCACGTTCGCGCTGCGCTTCTGGTCCAGCGTCAAGTACTCCGAGGAGTACAACGGAGAGGGACTCCTGCTCGACAACCTGCTGGTGCAGGGCGAGGCGGAAGGACCAGGCATGCCTTTCGGCCCTGTGCCGCTCGACGGCGAAACCGCCGCTTTCGTCACTGCGCCGCTGACCTGGTCCAACGGCGACAACACCGACAATCTGGATCTCTACTTCTCGGACAATGCCGCGGAAGTCGAATCTCTCGCGCCAAGCGCGCGCGTCGTGACCGGTGTCTGGACCAACCGCTACGATCCCCCGTCCGCACCGCTGCCCTACAGTACCGACTACGCTTGGCGCGTGGTGGCCTATGCCGCCAACGGGCTGGCCACCACCGGCACGGTCTGGAGCTTCACCACCCAGCCCGATCCGCTCAAGACTTTGCCGTACGCGACCGGCTTTGATCTCAACCCGTGGGCCGAGGGCTGGAGCCCGCAGGGCGACGGCTCCCATCTCTGGTCACGCGCCGCCACCGCTTTCGCGGGCGGTCAGGCACCGGAGATGTTCTGTGATTATGGCAGTGCCGGAACCGCGCGGCTGGCCAGCCCGCCGCTCAATACGGCCGGCACGTCATTCCTGAACGTGAGCTTCAAGCATTGCCTGGATTATTATGACTTTGCCAAAGATCCGATTTGGATGCGCATTCAGACCAGCGCGGACGGTGAAACCTGGAGCGATGAGTATGTCGCGGAGATCAATGTTGACATCGGGCCGGAAACCTTTGCCACGCAAGTCGCGGCGCAGCCCGGCGGCGTGACATACGTGGCTTTCACGCTCGACGGTGTTTTATGGGACATCGACGGCTGGCGGATCGACGATGTCGCCATCTCAGCCTCGTTGCCGCCGCAGCCGCCGTGGTCGCCGCAGCCGTCCGACGGGTTTTTGACCGCGCTTGCGGACAGTCTGCTGACTTGGAGCAACGGCGTGCGCACGTCGACAATCGACCTCTATCTGGGAACCGGCCAGACGGCGGTCGAGAACCTCGATCCCGCAGCGAGGCAAATCACGGATCAGGCCGCAAACTCCTTCGATCCCGGCGGGTTGACGGACGGCACGCGTTACTGGTGGCGGGTGGTCGCCCGCGGCAACGACGGACAGACGGTCCCCGGCCCGTTGTGGAGTTTCCGCGTGCGTTCCGCGCAGCCGTTGCCCGGCTGCTACCAGACCTCCTTCGTCGCCGATCCCTGGGACGAGGGCTGGACGCAGCAGAATGAAGGGTGCGACACGCTGTGGGGGGTGCATGAAACGCCGCCGGTATGGGCGGGAGGCACTCTGCCGGAATTCGCCTGTGTTTCCGACTGGTCGGAAGACGCGGTCTCGCGCCTGGTCAGCCCGCCGCTAGACACGGGCGACGGTGCCCGTCTGTGCATCCGTTTCCGCAGCGCGTTCGGCTACTTCTTCGTCATGCCGGAAAACGTCGGATTTGTGATCCAGGCGAGTTCAAACGCGACCGACTGGGTGGACGAGGCGGTCTGGACACCGGGCGAACCGGCGGTCACGAACGTCTGCCTGAGCCGTTCCTACGGAGACCAGACGTATGTCGCATGGACGCTGCGGGGCGATCTCTCCAACATGGATTACTGGGCGATTGACGACGTGCTCTTCCATCCCGCGCTGATGGCTGATCTCGGTCTTTCCGGCAACTCATGGGTGGTACAGTGGAACGCGCTGGGAGGCAGTACGGGATACGTCGTACGCACAACGACGGATCTGAAGGCCGGCGCGTGGAGCGCGTTCGCTGTGCCTCCGGGCGGCGTCTGGACCAACACTCTGCCCGGCGCGACGCGCTTCTTCAAGATCGAGGCGAATTTGCCGGACAGCGAGCTTTAACCAATTTAGCTGTTAAATAGTGAAAGTGGAGGTGCCATGAGCGAGTGAATCGCGTTTATCGACAGAAAAAAAGGAAAAACGGCTATGAAACGAAACGCAACGATGCTTTTGGCGGTGATCGTTGTCTGATTGTCATCGGCGGCCCGGGCGGAGACCTACTGGGCGACAATGAACGGACCGTGGAATGACACCGACACGTGGGCCGTGGAAAGCGGATGGCCGGGGAGCGGCGACACCGCATACATCGGCGGCATCCTCACCGTGCAGCTCGCTACCTTCAGCACGGATTGCGCCAAGCTGTTTATGGATGGCGGGACGGTGGACATCGGCTCCGGCAGCCTGCTGCGGACGACGGAGGAGCTGAACATGTCCGGCGGCGGGCTTTCAGGCGCCGGAACGCTGCTCAACGACGGCATCTTCACCCGCTCCGGCACGGCGGACCACATGATCAACTGCACGGTGACCAACACCGGCACAGTCAACCATCAGGACGCGGGAGGTCTAACCGTCGGCGGCGCGTTCAACAATGCGGCGGCGGCCGAGTACTACCTGCACGGCGACGGCGGCATCAACGGCGGCGGCATCTTCCGGAACTTCGGGCTGCTCGCCAAAACCGGCGGCACGGGCACGAGCGCCGCGAGCACGACGTTCCACAACGCGGGCGGCACGCTTGCAGTCTCAAGCGGCCGCCTGAGGCTGACCGGCAGCGGCACGTTCCAGAGCGGGACGTACTTCGCCGACGAGGACGGCGTTCTGGAATTCGCAGGGAACAGCGTCCTCACCGGCACATTGCAGGGGACCGGCACCGGGGAAGTCCGGTGGACGGCGGGCACATGGGGCTCCGGCACCGACGCGACCTTGGCCATCAGCAACTTCTGCTGGCGCGGCGGCGAACTGAACGGCCATGTCGCCAACGACGGGCGGTTTTCGCTGGACGCATCCGCCACCGGCACGGTGAAGCATGCCACGCTGGACAACCGCGCCCTCGTGCGCCACTCGTCCGGGACGTTGCGGCTGCTCGCGGAAAGCGGCGGCACCAGCACCGTCAACAACGAGGACGGCGCGGCCTGGGAAATCGTCACCAACGGAGTCTTTCTCAGCGGCGGCACGGGTTGGGGCAACACGTGGTTCAACAATTTCGGGTGTCTGGCCAAGACGGGCGGCGACGGAATCAGTCGGCTCGACCTCGACACGAGCGCCGGTCTGGCCTACGGCGGGTTTTGCAACTTCGGCGGCGCGATAGAAGTGCGGAGCGGGCGTCTGGAGCTGGCGGCCGAGGGCGTCTATTCCAACGGGATCTACACGGCGGCCGCCGGCGCGGTCCTGCATCTCGGCGGCGGGATCGACAACCTGGGCCGCATGACGTTCGACGCGGCGAATGCGACCAACACGGTCTGGCACGGCGGATTGAAGAATTCCGGCCTGCTGCGCCAGACGGGCGGCATTCTGCGCATC
>JAQVSS010000193.1 GCA_028700415.1 Kiritimatiellia bacterium | reverse complement strand
CCCGGACCACAGGGCAAAAACAGTCAAACCTAACGTGTACAAAGGCCGCTTAGTCTTCGTATTCATCATAAACCTCCACTTCCCGTTGCGGTGCGACCGCGAACACCGATGTTAGTGAAAGCACACATTTCCCTTCTTCGTGGTTATTATGCCACACGCGACGAACGAACGCTGTTATATTTTATCACAAAGTACTTACAAAATCCGTTGGAGAGCAGCCGTACTTCTCACGAAAACACGTACAAAAATACTGCGGCGTTTTGAAGCCGGAAAGTCTCGAAATCTCCGTAAGCGACAGGTGCGAGGTTTTCAAGAGCTGATGTGCGACATCAAGGCGCGACGCGGCAATGACCTTCTGAATGGTCGTTCCAAACTTTGCGCGAAACGCCACGGCGACTGTGCCGTACGACTTGCGGACCTTACGGCAGACATCGTCCGCGGTGAGCCGGGCGGGCACGTTCGCATGGATGAACGACATCGCCTCCGCGAGCCAGGGCGGATCGATTGGATAAACCGCCGTCGATTCGCGCTCGACCACGCCGCGCGGCTCCATCTCGACGAGTGCGAAGTCGTCCGCGCGGCGACGCCCCGACAGGATGTCGTCCAGCGTCTTTGCCGTCAGGACGCCGAGTTCCTTCGCGCCGGTGTCGACGCTTGAAATCCGGGTGCCCGTGAAAAGGCAGGCCATCTCGTCGTTGCCCGCGCCGAGAATGGCCACCTCACCCGGTACGCAAATATCCGCGCGGCGACAGATTTCGTTCAACTGCCAAGCCCGGTAGTCGTCGGCACAGAAAACCGCGACCGGCTTCGGAAGCTGACGCACCCAGGCGACCACCGAATCCGCCTCTTTCGGAACGGCGAACCGTTCCTGCTCGACATCACTGATCAGATACGAGCCGCTGATTCTCTCGCCCGGCCGATAGCTGAGGCACTCGAACCCCTCGGACTTCAACGCCGCCGCAAACGCATGCCCGCGGTCGTCCGAGAAGCCGAACCCCTCCTCGAAGAAGACGAATTCCAAGTCCGGCCGTTCGCGGGCGAACTCGGAGATGCCCACGCAGAAACGCCGCCCCGTGTCCCTGATATGCTCGCTGTGGATTCCGATTCTCATTTCTCCTGCCCCCCCCGTGCGCTTCGCTTTCCGATCTGAAGAACGACAAGCGTCCAAAACGTCCCGATAAGACCGCAGGCGACGATGCGGAGCGGGGCAGGAAACGAATAGACCGAAAGGCTGGACGGAATGCCGATACACCAGTTCGTCAGGAGGTTGGGCAGGACAAGCTCGCGCAGAAAGTTCCGCGGCCAGTCGGCGCGGCACGTCGCAAAAGACATGTCCCGTCCGAGCCAGAAGAAAAACGTCGCGGAAGGCGGCGCGAGAAGGGCCGTCCATCCGAACTGGTCGACAAGCATCTTGGTGACAACGTCCGAGAAGGTGTCGCTCGGTCCGAACCAGACGTCCTGGACGTGGAAGAACCAGTTGCACAGGACGCCGGACGCACAAGCCCACGCGACCTGCAGCACACACGTCAGAGTCTTGCGCTTCGGCCGGATCGACCGGAACGCCGCATAGAAGAGCCACGGCAACATACCGGTGAAGACGAGCTGGCTGACGACAACGGCTTTCCATCCGTTTCGCGACATCCAGTCCTCCAGCGGATCAATCCTCGCGGACGCGCCCGGAACGAGCCAATAAACCCCGGCCAGCACCGCCGCAAACGCCCAGAGCACGGCCAGCGGCAAGACGTTGGCCTTGACCGATTCCCACCCGATCTTCAGCGGACTCTTCGCGCGGTCGTTCATCGCATCTCATTATATATCACAAAGGCACCTGCCCGCACAGTGCCTCGCCTCGTTTTCATGGTTGTAATACGCATTACGAATCGGCGCATTTCCGGAAGCTGGAAAATGTCATGCGCTCAGAACGTCTTGCCCGGCTTCCAGACGGAACCGAGGTCGAGTTCGCGCGGGAACCCGCCGCCTTGGAGAAAGGAGATCGTACGGCGGACGATTTTCGCACCGAAACGATATCATGGTTCCGTTCGTGTGGCGCCTCATTTCATGTCCGGACTACTCCTCTTTTCGCCCGATGAAATCGCCTGGGGAACGGTCGTTCACCGCTATGATCGTCGCCTGCAGGCGGCGGTTCGCGAGCACGTGGTTTTCACCAACCGCGAAAAAGACCGTGCCGTCCCAATCCGGCGGCGCGAAGGTTTTCAGGTCGAGCGAAAAGGTCTTTTCCGGTTCGGAGAGGAAATTCCCGAGCGAAATGAGCTGGTCCTGCGCCTTCGCCTTACCCCATTTCGGAAGAGGGTTCACAAGTTGTTTGGCGCCTACACCGACCGAGAAAGCGACCCTTTTCTCGTATTTGCCACCCTTTCCGCGGTAATCGACCACGATGCCAGCGAAATCCCATCCTAGATTACCGACGCCGCCCCATACATGCGCGCCCTTGGTGAAGACCGAAGTCGCGTTCCAGAAAGTGTTCGTAAGCCGGATTCGAAGTGTCTCCGCCCCCGAGAACTCGAGTCCCGCATAAGCGCACACGTCGAGCGAGTCGTTTCGGTGCGTGGTGCCGGCGAGCAGACGGAGCTCCGCGGCATCGGCCTCGGCCACCGCCGGCGGCAGGTTGGTCTGCAGATTCCTCAGGTTCCGGTGTGTATGCAGATAACGCGCGACCGCCGTGACCCTGAGCCCCTTCGCCACGACGTTGGTCTTCAACACCTCGCATACCGCCGGCACCTGCGGGTACTGCTCCCATTTGACCGCCCCCGGCTGATCCGGACGCCGGCGGACGATTTGGAACTCCTTCGCCTCCGCCTCAAGCGCGGCGAGAACGTGTTTGCCGACGGACGCCTTGGCGATCTTCAGAGGTTTCCCGGCATCGGCGAAGACGATTTCGCACGGGGCTTCGCAGACGACCTTGCCGTCCTTGATTTCCGCGCCTTTGCGCTTCGTGTAGAAATACTGCGAGGGCAGTCCGTCGAGGGAGGCGATCGCGGCGTTGCCGGGCGTGACGACGAGTTGCGCCGTGCCGTTGGCGATCACATCCTTGAAAACATGTTTGAACATTCCCTTGGCCGCACCCGAACGGACGAGCGCGAGATCGGCGACTTTATCGAAATTGGTGCCGGTCTCGCGGTACTTCGCGCGCAGTTCCCCGTTGGAGAGGACCGCCTGTTTCTCGGCCGGGGAGGAAGGATACCACGTCGTGTAGGCCCATACGTTCACACGCTCCTCCGGATTGAAATCGAGCGAACCGAGATCGACTTCGACCTGAATATCGGCAGCGGTCTTCTTGCGGTTGACAAACGACAACAGCGCATCGCGCGCGCTGTAGCGCGTCACCGCATAGGATTCGATCTCCGTCTTCGGGTCCTTCTTCCAATCCGGCGCATAACGCGCGTTCAGCGGAAGCGTCTTGCCGGTTTCGTAGACCGCGCGGAGATGGGAAACAAAGGAACCGGCTTCGGTCCCGTGCGGCATCGGAATCCAGCCGACGGCGAGAGGATGCACGATGTAACTGGTGAAATCGCTGGCGTAGGAAATGTCGGCGATGCGGCTTTCGGGGCGCAGACGGGAGGCCATTTCGATGCCGAGAACGACTCCCGCGAAGTCACGCCAGTTCGCGGGATTGGACTGTCGCGGCGAACATTCCATGTAGTTGACATCCGCGAAGGGATTGCCGCTGCCGTTGAAAAAAAGGAACTTGCCGGCGGCGAGCGCGCGCGTGCGCATGTCGCTCCAGAGCGCGACCGAATGGTCATCGCGCACGAGTTCCTCCTGCTGCCAGTTGATCGTGTTCTCCTGCTGCGCCTCATCGGTGTAGATGTAGTCCGCTTCTATGTCGACAGCATGCTGTACGGCCATCTCGGCTAGAAACTCTCGACACGCGGGCTTGTTCATCATTGTTTGAAAATTCTCCACGACACGCGGGAAATGTGGCTGAGTTTCTCCCTTACGGTTCTTGGTGCGGAACCAGTCAGGATGCTCGGCGAAAAGCCGCGTTTGGGGACTCCCTGCGATGAGGATCGAGTACACACCCGTCCTGACCCGCGGCGAAATTGAACGCAGCCCCCTCAGGTAGTCGCACGCCTCCGCAGCGTTGATGCGGCCGCCGGCCTGTCCGTTGAACCCGTTTTTCCAACGGTAATCTGCCCAATCAGCCGATAGCATCGTTTTCGAAAGAAGCATGCCTGAATCGGTGATCTCCGCAAGATACCGCGTGAACGGTTCGTGACCCCACGAGAAACTGCAGAAAATGTCCAGGAATTCAGGACTCGTCGGCTGAATCATCGCGTAGAGATCTCTGAAGACCGGATCCTTGCCGTAGATGTCATCGAAGAACGTGAAAAGGTCTCCCCCGAAGAACGTGAGGCGGTCTTCGCAGACGATCTTCCCCTTCGCCGGCGCGTCAAGGGTGCCGAGGCACATCCGCCAGCCGTCCGGCAGATAGTAAAGCCGGTCCGCGGTCTCGCGATAACTACCGATCGTCGAATGCCACCACGGGATCACCGGGTTCCCTGCGACCTTGACGCGCATGTTCACGAAGTTGCCGCGTTCAGGGTGGGCGGTGTTGAGAAGCACCATACCCTTCGAGGACTGCACGAATGCTTCCACGCGCGTCGGCTCCTTCACTTTCGCCGCCGGAATTAGCGGTCCGATATAACCCGCCCCGAGATAAGACGAATCCCCGAAGAACGCCTCGGAGAAATGACTTTCGGTGAACGGCATCACGAACCGGATCCGGTCGCCGTCGTTGAAGAAAGAAAGCCGCCGTCCGAGTCCGTTGTTCACGGGAAAGTATGTCTTGGAGATCCGCATTCCCGGCAGTTTCGGATTGGTGCAGACGAACGTCGACTCGTCCGTCGTCACAGAAGACGTTACGACGATGTCGTCTTTTTCGTCGGCGTACAGATCACCGCCTTTTGAAAGGACGGAATACACATTTTTGATTCCGGTGACGACCGTCTCGCCGTCCGATTTCCTGACAACCGACCCGATGCCGCCGGTCTTCCCGTCGATCCGATAAACCGCAGGCCCGCTTTCGATCGTGGCCGCCGAGGCCGTCCAGACGACAGCAAGCAGGGCGGGGGATATCACTTTGCAGCGAATCATCGTGTTCTCCATTTAAAGTCCATTGTCAGCGTACCGTAACCGCCGTGCTCGAAGAACCCGTTTTTGAGCGGAGCCCATGCCAAGGGTTCCGCGGGCTCCGGGCGGACACGGCAGAAATCGCTGGCGTTCGCGTCGTTGAAAGAGAGGATTTCGAGTTTGAGAGAGCGTCCGCTCATGATGCGGACCGTTCCAAGCGACAGGAAGGCCGTCCCGTCCCAGCCTTCAGGCGCGTGTTTCGCGAGATCCATCGAGAACACGCGCTCTTTCGGGCCGTTGATCCACTCCCCTAAATCGATCTTCTCGTCCGGCGCACGCCCCGTACCCCACTTCGGGCACGTCAGCGTGTATGCGGGGTGGAACAGCCCTGTAGACATCGAAACGCGCTTCACGTACTTGCCGCCAACACGGTAGTCGACGATGAACCCCGTAAAAAACTCGTTGGTTTTGCCGGGATTGTTGAAGGTGATATGCCCGAGATAAATCGAAATCACATCACCAAAGGTGTGCGAGAACTTGAGCCGCACCGAGCGTGCCCCCTCCAATTCAAAACCCGAGAACGTCTCGAAGTCCCTCACGGTGTACTCGCGGCGGCTTGGTCCCGCGACGAGCGTCAGTTTTTCCGGATCCGCCGCGGTGACGGTCGAAGCGAGGTTGGTCTGAAGACGGACGGTGTGAAGCAACCGCTTGTCGTAAACTGCGGCCTTGACGATCTTGACGCCGTCTTTGACGACATTCGTTTCCTTCACCTCGAAGCGCTCGGGATCGTAAAACGGGACCGGCGGCTTCACCTTGGTGATCTGTTTCGGACCCTCGAAGGGAAGTTCCACCGTCTCGTCAGCCGGCTTTCGCGGAATTTCCTTCCATTCGAGCGTCCACTCTCCCGGCCCGAGAGCGGCAAGCGTGCCGGCGAGCGGTCCGACACGGACCCTGCGGGTCGCGACCGGTTGGCCGTTTGCCGTAACCGCGGTGAAATCGCGGGCCTTGTCGATGAGGAGTATATCCGACTTCTTTTGCAGCTTCACCCGGTTGCCTTCGATACGGGCCTTGCGCTGCGCGGTATAAAAATAGTTGAGCGGCAGGTCGTCAACGGCGTAAAACGCCGCGGGTGAGGCAGTAAAAAGGTATTGTTCGATTTTGTCCCGTCCGAGTTTCGCGATGACGTCCTTGAACACTCCGTCCGCCTTGCCCGAGTAAAGGAGCTCGGGGTCGGTGATGCGGGCGTTACGGACGGTCCCCTGTTCGCGCCAGTTCGCCTTGAGTTCCTTGTCGGAAAGGTTCTCCCGGTAGTTCGCCGTGTAGCGCTCGGTGTCGACATGAAGTTTCCAGACGTTGATCCGCTCGCCCTCGCCGAAACCGAGCGAGCCGAGCATCACCGCGACCGGGATGTCCTGCGCCTCCGCGCGGTTGATGAAAGAGAGGAGCACGTCTTTCGCGTCCGCGCGCTTCATCGTGTGCGACTCGACCTCGACCTGGTCGTCTGTCTTCCAGTCGGGCGCGTATTTCGCGTTGACCGGCAACAGATTCCCGCTCTGGTAAACGGCTCGGATCGTAGTGAGGTAATTAATGCAGCACATCAGATACGGATTAGGCACCCAGCCGAGGGCGAGGATACGGTTTATGTAGTCGAGGTTTTTGGTCCATGTGAGCGGCGAGGTGCGCTGCCCCGGACGCATGCGGTTCATCATGCCGATTCCCCAACCGACACCTGCCCAATCGCGCCAACGGTTGGGTGCGAGCTCGTGGGGGCTTTCCATGTAGTTGAGGTCCGCGTAGGGGCACCCGCTGCCGTTGGCGTAAAACATCTTGCCCTTTTCGCGGAAACGTTCCTGCAGTTCTTTCCAGAACTTCACGGTGTCGCTGTCGAGCGTGATTTGGTCGCGCTCCCAGTCGATCGTGTTCGTCATCTGGGTTTCGTCGAGATAGACCGTGTCGGTGCCGAGATAATCCGAACTGCGGCAGAGCATGTCCACGAGCCAGCGACGGCAGTCGGCGTTGTTGAACATCGTCTGCCAGTTCATGTTCAGCCCCGGAAAAAGCGAGTCGCGTTTGCCGTCGCGGTCGTGGACGCGGAACCATTCGGGATGGTCTTTGAAGACCTTGGAGAAGAAGCTCGTGGAAATGACGATCTGGTAGATGCACGACTTGACGCGCGAAGGCGAAATCGCCTGCAGATCCTGCATGTAGGTGCGCAGTTCCTGTGGCGTGATGACGCCTCCCTGGTTGGCCGCGATGTTCCGGTCGACCGGATAATCGCCCCAGCCGTAGGCGCCAAAGTATTTCGCGAGGACGACGCCCTCATCCGTCATCTCCGTCATCCAGCGGACACAGTCGTCGTAATCGCCGCCCATGCACGCGAGGAGGTCGTCCGTCCATTTCGGCGGAGGCGGGATCGACGCGAGTTCCCTCGCGACATCCTCGTCTTTGGCGAAAACGTCGTCGAAAAACGTGAAAAGATCGCCGTCGAAGAAAGTGAACTGGTCTGTGACGGACACAGCCTTCCCGGTTTCGAGACCGAACGTGCCGAGGCCCATCCGGTAACCGTCGGGGAGATACCAGAGCCGGTCGTGATACTCGCGGTAGTGCCCGATCGTCGAGTACCACCAGGGAAACACCACCTGGTCGTCAAGCTTGACGCGGTAGTGGGTGAAATTGCCGCGTTTCCCGTCTGGATGGATGAGAACGAGTCCCTTCGAGGACTGCTTGTACTCCTTTACCTGACGCGCTTGTCCAACAGTCGGGAACGGCTTGTACGGGCCGATGTAGCCTGCGCCCAGATGCCAGAGGTTCGTCTGGAAGGACGGCACAAACCGGCATTCCGTGAACGGCGTGAGGTATTTCTTTTCCTTCCCTGAGTTTTCAAGCGTGAGCGTGCGCCGCACGCCGCCATGGTAGGCGGCATAG
>JAQVSS010000018.1 GCA_028700415.1 Kiritimatiellia bacterium | reverse complement strand
ACGTTCCGCAACCCCGCCTCGCGCGCGGCGATGCAGCAGTCGCGCACGTACTCGTAACCGACGAGGGGCTCGTTATACGTATAGGCCACATGCCCGCATCCATGCTTCTTCGCCAGCGCCGGCACCTCTCCGGGGGGAAGGTTGTAGGAGGCCACATCCTCGGGATTGCACTGCGAAATGTCCGCGTTCTGACAATTCTTGCAGTGGAGGTTACACCCCGCCGACCCCAGTGAAAGGATTTGCGCGCCCGGGCAGAAATGAAAGAGCGGCTTCTTCTCCATGGGGTCGACATGAACCGCGCACGGGTGCCCGTAGGTTGACGCGCGGAGCACGCCGTCCACATTGATCCTGACCCGGCACTCGCCGCTAAACCCGGGCGCTATCAGGCATCTCTTGGGGCAAATGCCGCACCGGACATGTCGTGTTGCTTGAACAGCCATACCGCACCCCGCTTTTGGATAGCCGTATTATAGCGTCTCCGGTCAAAAATGGAAAGCACCCGCAGAAGACTGCGCGCATGCCGCCGTTCATTCCCCGAAGCGCACCTGCAGGGGCACCAGCATGGGCAGCGCCGACCCTTTCACACGCCAACGCGTGCCCTCAACCGTCACCGATTCGCCGATGTGCGACCCGCAGGGCAGCACCGGCGCCAGCAGATGGCAGACCGGCAGCGTCTCGCCATCCGGCTGCCGCACGACCAGACAGAACGGCGCCGAAACCGCGCCGATCCCGCCCCAATCGAGCACCCCCTGCAGCACGACGTTCACACCCTGTTCCTCCCCCTCCTCAAGCATGAACCCGCTTAGCTCCGGCGGCACAGGCGGCCGCACGCGCGTCACGCTTCCCTCCGGCACCCCTGCCGGTGCGTTCGTGGGCACCAAGATCTCCGTCACCTCCGCGACCGCGCCCGTTTCGGGCAGACTCACCTCCACCCCTTCCGGAGGCAGGACAGCCAGAGGCTCCACCTGATCGCGCAACACCCAAAAATCCACACCCGGCGGCGGTTTAATCTTTAACCAGTCGCCATATGTGCCAAGCACATCGACCCGGTCGCCCTTGTTCAGACCGGCCACAGGCGGAAAAGACAGCCCCGCGCCCGAACGGATCCGGCTCCCATCCGCCAAAACCCTGCCGTCCCGCACCAGTTCGCGGTAAATCCACACGCTCACGCCCTCCGGCGGGTCGATGCGCACCCATGTTGCCTCCGTCAGCTCCCCTCGCACCGCAAACTCCGTTCCGGCCGGCAACCAGGTCACCGCGCCTTGGGTCCCGTTCGTCGAGGCGTATACCGCGGCACGCCCTTCGATCACGCGCACCCGGTACGGTTGCTCCGCCATCCCCGGCACCGCGCCCCAGCCCGCAAGGACAAACAGGAACAGCCCCAAAAAACCTCTATGTGCCCGCACCGCCATTGTAAACACCCCGTAAAGGGAACGAGCCCTTGCACGTTTAGCCAAAACACAAAAACCGCAAGCGTAGCTCCCCACCGGGGAAATACACATGCGGCAAAACGTGCAACCGGCCGGAACGAACCCCCGGCCAGCTTCTATACGTCCGGCTTGGTCTTACGCAGACCCAACCCACGGTCGCCATCTTTCCACTGACCGCGTTTTTTAAGAAGATTGACGCGCTCGAAACGCTTTAACACGTTGCGCTTTGCCGTAATCTTGGACGAACCCTTCAAGCTGGTATGCTGACTCATTTAAGCTTCTTCTCCTCTTCACGCCCGCCTTCGTCGTCAGACGTAAGGCCAATGAGAATAACAAAACCGGGCGGTTTTTCAACCGAAAATATCCGGCATGAGGGAGGCCCCCTTTTTTCGCACATGGGGAACCCCAAAAAACCAAGGAGAAAACAGCCCAGACGGACCCGCCGCCGGCCCGCCGTCCGGACTACTGTTTCCGCACCCCCTCATTCAAACTGCCCATGCGGTACCCCTGCAAGTCGAGCGTCACGTAACGGTATCCCGCCGCCTGGATGCCGCGCACCACCGCCTCGCGCACGGATTCCTCCAGCAGGCGAGGCAAATCCGCGATGGCCACCTCGATCCGCGCGACCTCTCCGTGATGCCGCACGCGGCACTGCGCGAATCCCGCCGCCCGCAAAACCTCTTCCGCCCGCTCCACCTGCGCCAGCACCCCGACCGTCACCGGCGTGCCGTACGGGATGCGCGACGCCAGGCACGCCATCGCGGGCTTATCGGCAGTGGGCAGCGCCGCATTCCTGGACAGGGCGCGGATCTCGGCCTTGGTGAGCCCCGCCTCCATCAGCGGGCTCTTCACGCCCAGCTCGTCCGCCGCACGCCGCCCCGGGCGGTAGTCCCCCGCATCGTCGGCGTTACTGCCGTCGAGCACCTGCGCGAATCCCCTTTCCCCCGCGGCCCCCGCGATGCACCCGAACAGTCGCTTCTTGCAGAAATAACAGCGGTCCGCCGGATTCGCCGCATAGTCCGGATCGTTCAGCTCGCCGGGATCGACCACGACGCACTCCGTGCCCATCGTCTCCGCCAACCGCAAGGCTTCCGCGAGCTCCTTGCGCGGCAGACTCGGCGTGTCGGCGATTACCGCCAGCACATTCCCGGGCCCCAGCACGTCCAGCGCGACACGCAACAGCAACGTGCTGTCCACCCCTCCCGAAAACCCGAGCGCCACCCGCCCGTAGGCCCTCAGCAGCGCATGCAGGATCAGCTCTTTTCCCTTTAATGTCTCCATACCTACAGCACCCGGTTATCGATCAGCCGCGTCTTGCCGCAGTACGCGGCGATCAGCGCCACATTCCCCTGCCGCGCGTCCCCCACAGGCTCCAGCGTCTCCGCGTCCACGATCTCCGCGTAATCGATCTTCAGCGCGTGTTTTTCCAGCTCTTTGGACATGCGCCGCCGCACCGCGTCCGCCGCGCACGGCCCGGCGGCCACCGCGTCCGCCGCCACCCGCAGCGCGCGGCTCAAGCCCAGCGCGCGCGCCCGCTCGTCGCCGGACAAGAACACGTTGCGCGAACTCATGGCAAGCCCGTCCGCCTCACGCACGATCGGCGCGACCACGATCTCCAGCGGAAAATTCAAATCGCGTACCATGCGCCGGATCACGGCCGCCTGCTGGTAATCCTTCTGCCCGAACACCGCCACATGCGGCAGCGTGAGGTTGAAGAGTTTGGCGACCACCGTGCACACGCCGCGGAAATGTCCCGGCCGCCTGGCGCCGCACAGCCCGCTGCCGAGCCGCTCTTCCGTGATAAAAACGCTGGCATCCGGCGCGTACATCGCCGGCACGGGCGGCACGAACACGGCGGCGGCACCCGCCTCGCGGCAGAGCTTCAAATCGCGGGCCTCGTCGCGCGGGTACTTCGCGAAATCCTCATTCGGCCCGAACTGCACCGGGTTCACAAAAATGCTGACCACCACCGCATCGGCGCGCTTTTTCGCCTCGGCGATGAGCGACAAATGCCCTTCATGCAAATACCCCATCGTCGGCACAAGCCCAATGCGCTTCCCAGCCCCGCGTTGTTCCAACGCCCAGCGCTGCATCTCTTCCGCGCTCTTTAAAACTGACATGCTCATCTGTTACACCTTGGATTTTCCGGTCGGTCTTCCGGCGGCGGGCAACGCCCGCGAAACAACCCGCGCGCACGGCCCTCAGGCCCAAGCGTCTGCGACGTCCTGCGCGAAAGCCATCACCTCGGCCTCGCTGTGCGCGGCGGAGATGAAACCCACTTCAAACTGTGACGGAGGCAGGTAATACCCCCGCTTCAGCAGCGCGTGGAAAAGGCGCGCGTAAGCCTGCGTGTCGCACCGTTTCGCGGCCGCCAGATTCCTGACCGGCGCGTCGCCGGTGCAGAACAGCGTGAACACGCCGTTGTGTTGGGCACAGTGCAGCCCCGCACCCTTAGCTGCCGCCGCCTTGTTGACGGTCTCCGCCATGCGCCGACCGAGCTGGGCCATCCGCGGATAAGGGTCGTCGCGCTCCAGGACCTCGAGCGTCTTCAGTCCGGCGGCCACAGCCAGCGGGTTGCCCGAAAGCGTGCCCGCCTGATAGATCTTGCCGTGCGGCGCAAGCTCGTCCATGAACACCGCCGCCCCACCGACCGCCGCCAGCGGGAGACCCCCGCCGATAACCTTGCCCAACGTGATGAGATCCGGGTTCACGCCGGCCAGCTTGGCGTACGACGAGAAATTGAAGCGGAACC
The DNA here is from genome assembly GCA_028700415.1 of Kiritimatiellia bacterium. GTDB lineage: Bacteria > Verrucomicrobiota > Kiritimatiellia > RFP12 > UBA1067 > JALHET01. The sequence goes on along the minus strand of JAQVSS010000018.1, from coordinate 26,800 downwards.
CATTGATCACCTCGTCGAAAATCAGCAGCGCGCCGCACCGGTCCGCCGACCGCCGCAGTTTGGCCAAAAAACCGGGCTCCGGCATCACGAGCCCCATGTTGCCAGCCACGGGCTCCACAATGATGGCCGCAATCTCGGCCCCCTTCTCCCGGATCAGCGCGTTGACGGCGTTGATATCGTTGTACGGCGCGACGAACGTGTCGCTGGCCACATGCCGGGGGACACCCAGCGAACTCACCATGCCGCCGGTCAGCACCCCGCTCCCGGCGGAGACCAGCATGCTGTCGCTGTGGCCGTGGTAACAGCCGTCGAACTTGATGATCCTCTTGCGGCCCGTCACGCCGCGCGCGATGCGCAGGGCGGTCATCACCGCCTCGGTGCCGGAGTTCACCAGCCGCACCCGTTCCAGGCAGGGCACCAGCGAACAGAGCCGCTCGGCGAAAAGCACCTCGTCGGGCGTGTTGATCCCGAACGTCGTGCCCTTCGCGGCCCGCGCCCGGATGGCCGCCACCACCTCGTCATGCGCGTGACCCAGAATCATCGCGCCCCAGGAACAGCAGAAGTCCGTGAGCGTGCGCCCGTCAGCCGCATGGATCTTCGACCCCTTGCCGGATTCGACATACAGCGGCGTGCCGCCCACGCCGTTGAACGCCCTCACCGGACTGTTGACGCCGCCGGGGATCACCCGGCAGGCACGCGAAAACAACTCTTCATGATTGATCATGGACACATTCCCCTGGAGCTAAAATGACCCGCAACCGGCCCAAGCGCGCTCTCCCGCCGAAGCGCCTCTTTTGGGGCACATCATACCAAAAACCGCCCGGCCTGTGAACCGACGGCCTCAAACCCGTCTGCCGCCACGGCATCCCAGCCCGGCCACGCTTCGCCCCCTTCAGCTCCGTTAATCTTCAGCATCGGGAGCGTCCTCCTTCCGCAGTGGAGGATTCAGCTTTGCGAGTTGCTTAACGGCACGGTCAAAATCGCTTTCAAGCTGCCTCATCTCGCGCGCGCGGTAAATCGCGAATTCCTTCTCGGCCTTTTCAATGGCCTGCTGGCGGGAAATGCTTCCCGTGCCTTTCAGGACGTCCCGCCGGACAGCGATAATCATGTCGAGGTTGTAATGCTTTGTATTGTAACTTTTGCCATCTGCGGCAGTTGTAAAGAATTCCTTTACCACTGAATTTTCGGAAAGTTCACCATCCGTGAGAATATTTTTGGCGTGCTGGCCAATATTTTGCTTCGTCGTGTCATAGATTTCAGCGCTCTGATTTTGCGCCAGCCACAAATCTTCACCCGCGAAGAGGACTTTCACATTTGTGATGCCGTTTTCGTCCTGATAGAGAACGATGCTATTGTCCGGCTTTTTCATTGCGGTTTGCCCTCCGTTCCAAACTAATCATGACCCGCTTGGTAGCGCGGGCAATGTTGGTATCAGAACCTTCCTCACAAAAACTTAATTACAGCATCACCTTCCGATCTGACGATCAGTCGTCAGCAGAGAGAATCCCTCGCAATCAATCCAACATGACCGGATCAGAAAGGCGACACCGAACCGAGCGGCCGGCACCTTCGCGGTCTTGGTGATCTTCTGATATTTGTCGGCGGTCATCCCGCCTTCAAAACCTTTCCGCCAGGGACGTTCGTTACCGTCCGTGGCGGCAACGTGGCCCTTCAAGCCACCTCGATCTCCGCTTTCGCCTTCAGTTCCGCGACATAAGCCGTCATGGCCTCGCCGCGGCGGGCATGCCGGAGAAAATCGCGGACCTGATCGCGCACCTGCTCAAAGTCCGCCTCGCCCGCCGCTTCGTGATCGGTCTTGAAAATGATATGATACCCGAACTGAGTCTCGATGATGTCGCTCACCTCGCCCACGTTCATCGAAAAGACCGCCTGGTCAAACTCCGGCACCATCATGCCGCGGCTGAACCAACCCAGGCTGCCGCCCTCTTTTCCGCTCGGGCACATCGAATGCGCCGCAGCCTCATCCGCGAAATCCTTGCCGCCGATCACACGCTCGCGGATGCTCACGATCTTGGCCCGCGCCTCGTCCTTGGAGACCTGCGTGTCCCCGTCGGGAGTGATCAGGATGTGTTGCGCAAGCACACGCTCGCCTTTGGCGTACTCCACTTTGTGCGCCTCGAAATGTTTCCGGATGTCGTCCTCGGTCGGCTCGCCCACTTCCGCCACAGCCTTCTCGACCAGCTTGTCGACCCGCCGCCCCCGCCGCATCTGCTCGCGGAAATCCGCCTCGCTGGTCTTCTGCTGCTTGAGCGCGTTCTGAAACGCCTCCCGCCCGCCGACCTGCTTCACGATTTTTTCGACCTGCTCATCCACCTCGGCATCGCTCACCGGAATGTCGAGCTTGTTGGCCTCATCGATCAGGAGTTTGGCGCCGATCGCCTGTTCAATCGCCTTCTGAACAAACGCCGGCATCTGCGCGCGCACCTGATCCTGCGGCATGCCGTGCTCCGCATAGAAACGGACGAGCCGCTCCAACTCGAACTGTATCGCCTCTTGGGGAATCTGCTGTCCGTTGACCTTGACTTTCTGCATCGTTTCGTCTTTCTTCCTTAGTGACCCGTTCCGCGAACCCTTGCAAAGCCTACACATGCGCCCCTTCCGGCAAACAGGGTGCCGCACGGGGTCTTATACCAGATAACCGGACGCATCTTAACAAGACCCCTGTTACCGTTCAAGCTTTGCCGGGGCAACAAACAAAACCCTTGCGCGACAACGTCAGTTTGAATATCTTTCTTCCCATGTGTATGCCCATGTCTTTTTTTCCCAACGGACATGCGATAACGGTCGCGAAAAAACACGATCACAAAAAAGGGGGACAAGGTATGACGACGATTTCGAGACGCGCGTTTATGCACGCCGGCGGCATCGCGGGCGCGATGACCCTGATGCCGAATTTAATTCCGTCACGCGTGCTGGGCCAGGCGGCACCCGGAAAATTGATCAACGTGGGCATCATCGGGTGCGGCCGGATCTCGACCAGTCTGGAGATGCCGAACCTGTTCGGCCTGACCGACATGGCGCGCATCGTCGCCATCTGCGATCTGGACTCCAAACGCCTGGCGTTCTCCAAAAACAAAATCGAGACCGAGTACAAGAAACGCCTCAAGACCGACAGCTACACGGTCAAGACCTTCGCCAGATACCAGGACCTGCTGCGCGACGGCGGCGTGGATGCGGTGATGGTGTGCGTGCCCGACCACTGGCATGCGCTGTGCGCGGTCGAGTGCGCGATCGCGGGCAAAGACCTCTGGGTGCAGAAGCCCTTTTCACAAACGATCCACGAAGGCCGCATCCTGGCCGAAGTGGTGCGCCGTAAGGGCGTGATCCTTCAGGTCGGTTCGCAGCAGCGCTCAATGGCACAGTTCCGGACCGGCTGCGAACTGGTCCGCAACGGCCGGCTCGGCGCGATCAAGCGCGTCGAAGTCGGCTTCGGGAAAGACCGGGACGGCGGGCGTAAAGAAGAAATGCCTGTGCCCCCGAACTTGGACTACAACACCTGGCTGGGGCCAACCCCTCTCGCCTACTACACCGAAGACCGCGTCCACTGTCAGGACACGGCGAAGATCGGCAACCGTCCCGGCTGGATCCAGATGGAGCCATATGGCTGGGGCATGATCACCAACTGGGGCGCGCACCACATGGATATCGTCCAGTGGGGGCTCGGCACCGAAGAGACTGGGCCGCTCAGCGTCTCCGGCACCTGCGGCTGGATGACGAAGGGGCTCTGGAACGCGCACGCCGAGTTTGACCTGCTTTACAAGTATCCCAAAAACATCGACGTCAGCGTGCGCAACACGTATCCGAACGGCGTGCGCTTCATCGGCGACGAGGGCTGGATTTTCATGAGCCGCGGCGCCGTCAAAGTCACCGCCAGCGACCCGACCGCGCCGGGCAAGGCGCTCAAGGCGCTTGACGCGAGTGATCCCAAGTTGCTCACCGCCCCGCTGGACTCGAGAGCGGTGCGGCTGCACGTGAGCGACAACCACGTCAAAGACTGGCTCTTGGCCATCCGCAGCCGTAAGAGCGCCGTGACCAATGCCGAAGTCGGCCACCGTTCCACGTCGGTTTGCACGCTCGGCCACCTCTGCATGAAAACCGGCAAAGCGCTCACGTGGGACTGGAAGACCGAAACCACCGACAACGCCGAGGCTAACAAGCTGCTGGTGTGCCCTGAGCGCGACCCCTTCAGCATCCCCAAGGTGCTGAAGGCCGCCGGCATCACCGTGAACGTGTAAACAAGTTTGGAGAAATGGGGACATGCACATGACGAAAACAACAATCTGGGCCGCAAGCGCCGCGGCAGCCGTCCTGCTGGCAGGCTGCGAGAAAGCAAAACAAACGTCCGGCGGGACCGGCGGAGGAGATGGCACCGTGAAACTGATCACCTTGGACCCGGGACATTTCCATGCCGCCCTGGTTCAGAAGCGGATGTATCCGGATGTCTCGCCCACGGTGCATGTCTATGCGCCGGAAGGCAACGACCTCAAGATGCACATGGACCGCATCAACAGCTTCAACACGCGCGCGGACCAACCGACGAAGTGGGAGAGCAAGATCTACACCGGCCCGGACTTCCTCGAGAAAATGCTCAAGGACAAGGCCGGAAACGTGGTCGTGCTCGCCGGCAACAACGCCCGCAAAACCGAATACATCCTGAAGAGCGTTCAGGCCGGTTACAACGTGCTCGCGGACAAGCCGATGGCGATCACGCCCAAGGACTTCGAACTGCTTAAGCAGGCGTTCGAGACCGCGAAACAGAAGGGCGTGCTGCTCTACGACATCATGACCGAACGCCATGAGATCACTACGCTCCTGCAGCGCGAACTCTCACGCTTCCCAAAGGTTTACGGCACCCAGGAGAAAGGGACGCCCGACGACCCCGCGGTCACCAAAGAAAGCGTCCACCACTTCTGCAAACTGGTCGCCGGCAAGCCGCTGCAGCGTCCGCCGTGGTACTACGACACCGCCCAGCAGGGCGAGGCGATTGTCGACGTGAACACCCATCTGACCGATCTGGTCCAGTGGGAAACCTTCCCGGGAGTGACGCTTTCGCCCGCCGACGTCAACGTGGTCAACGCCCGCGTCTGGCCCACGCCTATCACGCTGGAGCAGTTCAAGACGTCCACCTCGCAAGGGGAGTGGCCGGATTACCTGAAGAAAAGCCTCGATGCCAACAACGTGCTGCAGTGCCGGGCCAACGGCGAGTTCACCTATGCCCTGAAAGGGGTCTACGCCAAGGTTTCCGTGCTGTGGAATTTTCAGCCGCCGGCGGGCGCGGGCGACACCCATTTTTCGCTGATGCGCGGGACACGCTCCTCGCTGATCATCCAGCAGGGCGAAGCCGAAGGGTACAAGCCGGCGCTCTACGTTGAGCCGCGCCGCGGTACAGGCGTGAAGCCGGAGGAAATCGGGGACGCGCTGAAAGAGGCCGTGGCCGAAATCAACAAAACCTATCCCGGCATCGGGTTCGAGAAGCACGAGACCGGCTGGCGCATCAACATCCCCGCCTCTTATGCGATCAGGCATGAAGCGCACTTCGGACAAGTGACCGAGGCCTACCTCGGGTTTCTCAAAAACCATAACCTGCCCGCGTGGGAAGTGCCGAACATGCTGACCAAGTACCACACGCTGATGGAGGCGTACAAAAAGAGCCGCTAAGCGGTCAGCACCTGCAGCCATCTCTCAGCCGCGTGCCGCAGCGCGGCCCCGCGGTGGGAGATGGCGTTCTTAGTGGCGCCGTCGAGTTCGGCAAAGGTCTGCCCGTAGCCGTCCGGCACAAAAAGGGGATCGTATCCGAACCCGTTCGCGCCGCGCGGCTCATGGATGATCCGCCCCGGGCAGCACCCGTCCACGGTCCATTCGCGCCCGTCCGGCGCACAGAGCGCAATGGCGCAGCGGAACCGCGCGCGGCGGTCTTCCACGCCTTGCAGTTCACACAACAACTTGGCGTTATTCGCCGGGTAACTGCACGGCTCGCCCGCATACCGCGCCGAATACACGCCCGGCGCGTTGCCCAGCGCGCTGACCTCCAACCCGGAATCGTCGGCCATCGTCCAGAGCTTGGACGCGCGGCATAGTTCGCGGGCTTTCTTCAGCGCGTTGCCTTCAAACGTGGCGGCATCCTCCACCACGTCTTCCGGCAAACCCGGCACCTCGTCCGCCGCGACCAGCTCCAATCCCGGCAAGGCAAAAATTTGCCGGATCTCCTCCAGTTTGTGCCTGTTCCTCGTCGCAACCAATACTCTCATCGCACCTTTCCCCTTCTCCCAGACTCGAGCGTTGGGCGCTCTATTTCCCCGCCAGCGCTTCCACGGTCACACGCTCCCAACCGGGAAGATCCAGAAAATGCTCCAGCAGGACCGCGCACGCGAACGCGTCGTAGAGCGCGTCGTGCGCGTCGCGGCCGGGACAGAGCGCCCGCACCCGGGTCTCCAGCCCCAGCGCCGCCGTGACATCCTCCAGCGCCTTTGACGCCAATCCCGGATACGCACGCCGCACAAGCGGGAGCGTATCCACCCACGGCCCGAAACGGTGCAGGGGCGCGAACCGCGCCAAGACACTCCGCTCTGTTCCGGTGTTATGCGCCACGAGCGGCACACCCGTCACCCAAGGCACCAGTTCCGGCCACAGCTCACCAGGCGTCGGAGCCTCAGCCAATTGACCGCGCATTTGCGCGTGACGGCCCGGCGCGCGCGGGTTGAAGGGGCGGTCGCCCACCCGCAGCAGCGACCCGGACGCCTCGTCCGCACACACCCGCCCCCCGCGCACCCGCACCAGCCCGACCTGCCACGGCTCCACCGGATATCCGGTCACAGCCCCGGTGGTCTCGAAATCGATCACCGTAAAACACGCCTGCCGCGCCTCTGTGTACGTTTCCGCCATCGCTCCCTTGACCGCGCGTCCCGCGCACGCCGCATCCCGCTACCGCAAATTCCCCATGTCGGCGTGAATGCAGCCCGACACCAGCAACAACACGCCGGCCACAACCCCTACCAGAAAGGCCACGTTCGTCCATTTCGCTTTCATCTTCACCCGCTCTTTCATTGATTCTTTGTTCCGGATTTCTCCAACAGCACGCGCAGGTCGCGCACCGTATGATGCTGCGGAGCCAACGACTCCGCCTCGTTCAGGCACAGGCGCACACGGTCAAGATCCCCCCGCTGTTTGGCGAGATAACCGAGATAGAAAACCGCACGCAGCCGCAGCCGCAACAGCTCCTCCGCCCGCGCGGCGTCGCGCTGGGCAGGCAGGCATTTTTCGCGTGCCGAAACGAAACAGGCTTCGGCACGCCTCATGTCGCGCAGTTTACTGAAATAGATCTCGCCCAAGAAAAAGTCGAGTTCCGGCTTTGCAGGATCTTTTCGGATGCCGTCCTCCAGCAACCGGACACCTTCTTCGGGTTTCCCCAATTCGTACGCCAGCACGTAGGCGCTGCTCTCGTAAGCCTGCGTGTTCTTCGCCGACAGCCGGCAGGCCGCCCAAAACCACGGCAGCATCTCAACCATCTGCAGCCCTTCCAGATGCCGGTGCGCCTGCTCATGAACGCTCGCGTTGATCCACTGCCACAGACCGCCCCCCGGAGCGTGCCCCGAAGCATGTTCCCCTTCATCGCCGTGCTGATGGGCACCGTGCGGTTCACCCTCTTTTATCCCGCGGGCTTCCGCGTCATGCCCCTCATGCCCGCGCCCGACGGCATCCGAATGTATCGTGCAATTCAAATTGCGGACACCGCCGTGAAAATACTCTTCGGCCTTTTCCCCCAGCGCGCGACTCAGTTCCAGACGCGCATCGCCAAGAATCAGCGACAGGACATCTTCGCCCGGCGTCTGAGGCAGCCGGCCCTCAAAGCAAACCGGTATCGCACGCCCCAGCGCCACCGCCACACCTGCCCCAACGAGCAGCAACCACAGTTGAAGCCGTTGTCCGCTCATACGCGCTTAAAACCTCTTTTTGCGGAACGCAAACGCCGCTACCATCAGGCAGAGTGCCGCATACCCGGCGGCATACGCCAGCACGGCCAGACAGACGTCCCATCCGATGGGTGGCCACTCATGCACGACCCGTTGCCGCAGGTCAAAAAACTCGACGTGGGGGCCAAACCAGTCGAGGAGCGTCAGGACCGTCCGTCCCGGCCACGCCTGCGCGGACGCCAGCGCCGACAGCCGCTGACCGAAGAAAAGCATGCCGGTGACCGTCAGCCCCATCATGGTCAGGTTCGCCGACGGCGTCAGCACCAGCGACCCCAGCAGACCCAACGCCGTGACAACGGCCAAGAAACCGATGTGCAGGGCAAACGCCTGCACGAGCACGGCCGGGAACCAGACACCCTGCCTCACGCCCGCCAGCAGGCCGTAGGCCGCATAGAAAACCGCCAGCGCCGAAACCGAGGCCGCCAGCGCGCCGGCGTATTTGCCCGCCAGAACCGTTCCCCGCGCCACAGGCTTCGAGAGCATCGGATAGATCGTCCGGCTCTCGAATTCAGGCGGAAACAGACGCGCCGAAACGCCCAGGCCGATCACCAGGGAAAAGAGCCACACCAGCAGGAGCGCCATTTCGTTCACGTAGCGGCTCGCCCCGGAAACGCCGAACGGCGTGAACACCATCAGCGGGAGCAAGATCACGGCGCAGAGCACAAACACCACAATCAGGTCTTTCCTGCGGTAGAGTTCCAGAACGGACAACCCGGCCAACGCTTTGATCTGGCAGACACGGTGACTCATGGGCGCTCCTCCCCTACCGGTTCTCCCGCGACTGCGCGCGCGGGGGCGTCCCCCAGCATCTTCAGGAAAATCCGCTCCAGGTTCTGCTGGCCGTCACCCGCCACCTCGCCGAGGGTCCCGCACCAGACCAGCGAGCCCTGTTTCAGAATCGCCACGCGGTCGCAGATCAGCTCCGACTCGGACAAGTCGTGCGACGAGAAGAAGATCGTTTTGCCCTGCCGCCGCAGGTCGAGAATCAGGTCGCGGAAGCGGATGCGGGCCAACGGATCCAGCCCCGTCAGCGGCTCGTCGAGAATCAGGAGGTCGGGGTCGTGAAGCAGCGCCTGGGCGATGCCCGCACGCTGCAGCATCCCTTTCGAGTAGTGACGCAGCAGGCGCCCGCCCGCCTCCTCCAGCCCCACCCGAGCGATCAATTCCGCGGACCGCCTGCGGATGTCCGCTTTCGCCATGCCGCACAACCCGCCGTAAAAGGCCAACAGCTCGCGCACATTGAGATACGGATAATAGTAGGCGGTTTCCGGCATGAAACCGATCGCGCGGCGTGCGGCGGGATCGCCCGGGTTCTGTCCCAAAACCGACACCTGCCCCGCGTCAGGACGGAAGAAGCCGAGCAGCATTTTGATCGTCGTTGTCTTCCCCGCGCCGTTGGTTCCGAGGAACCCGAAAATCTCGCCCTGCCGCACCGTCAGCGTGAGCCCGTTAACGGCCTTCACCGTGCCAAACGTCTTCGACACGTGTTCCAGTTTGACAACTTCCATACGCCGTCCTCAGCTTGCCCGGAGACCTCACCACGTGAGCCATTCGTCGTCCGGCGTCTTGTTCTGGGCCTTCAGCCACATCATGATCGCCACGCGGAAATCGTTATCCCGTTCGGTCCCGTCGATCCGGTCATAGCTGTTGACGTAGGCGGTGCGCAACTGGAAGACCAGGCAGTCGAGGCTGTACTGGACATACCCGCCGACCTCGTCGAGATCGTTGTTGCGCAGGTCGTAGCGCACGTAGGTGCTCCACGACCACGTCTCGTTGATGTCGTGCGTGAAACCGGCGTAACCCAGATTCTCCTTCACGCGGTTCCACTCCTCCACAGGCGACACTTCGTAATCGTACAGCCGGTGGTCACGTCCCAAGTAGCCGCCTCCGAAGCGGAATTTCTCCGTGAGCTTGTAGAACGCGCTCAAATCGGCATACGCGAAGGTGTCGTTTTCGGTATCCCACTCTCCCAGCGCCTTGATGTCCACTTTCTTGGTGGGCGAGTACACCATCTTGGTGCCGGCCATGCGCAAGCCCTCTTCATTCAGCGGCCCTTCGGAATCAAACTGCACCCCGCCATACACGTCCCACTCGAACACGGTCCGCATCCGGTTCTTCTCGTCGCGCGTCTGGAGGAGGTTGCGCACTCCCGGCCGCACGCCGTGCCAGTCGTAGGGCAGCCAGGCGCCGTCCATGCCGAACTGGTCGAACCACTCGATCGACCGGTCGAAACGGTCATACCCGTAGACCTTCCCGTCCTTGGTGTCGTAGTGCGTGGGCTGATAACTGTAATCGAGATACGGCTCCACCACATGCCGGTAACCGTTGTTCCAATCCGAGGTGCCGCGCACCGACGCCTCCACCCCCAGCTCGGCCGAATGGCGGAACACGTCGTTGTCCCGTTCGGTCTCGGAATAGTAGGTTCCGCGATACCCCGCCCGCGGCACCACGCTCAAGACATCGCCGAACTTCATGGGGCAGGTCACCCGGTGAGCCGTGTCCACGCGCACCAGGTTGTAGTCCGCCCACGAGCCGGGATAGTACATGTATTCCGGCAGCGCCCGCTCATAGCGGGCCGCGTCGCGGTTCAGATAACCGGCGCGCGTCTGGCTCTCGTAGTTCAGCCCGGTGCCGAAAACCGGCTGGGGCACCACATTCAGCCAGCCTTCAGGCAGGCGCGAGACCCCGCTGTAGAAATCGTTAAGCGGCCCGCTGACCACCGTCCCGGCCGCCCAGGTGTGTTCGCGGTGCTCGAGCGAGACGAAGTTCATCGGCACGCTCTCCCCGCGGTCTTCGCGGTCGAAGAAATCGTGCGTCACTTCCGAGTCGCTGTTCACCGTCCCCCGCAGAATGAACTGGTCGCGCGGCGAAAGGTCCGCCTCATGGAAAAGCCTGACGCGGTAACGCTCGTCATCCATGTCGGACATCCAGTTCATGTCATCGCCGTCGTCCGGCGGATCCTGGTCCCACGCGTAATAGGTCTCCAGTTTCCCGTGGCCCGCCTCTTTCAAATCCCAGTACACGTTTTGCCCCACGGCCACGCCGCGCCGCGTGCGGTAATCCACATGCGTTGTCGCATCCAGCTTGGGCCCCTTCCCGTGCGGCGAGTCGTAGACATTGTAGACATAACCGCCCAGCAGGTACGCGCCCCATTTGGAGGTGTACCCGGGAACGAGGCGGAACCCGTAGTGCGTGTCGATGTCCCTGAACCAGTAGGGCAAGTAGGCGAACGGCACGCCGAACAGCCACGGCACCGCGTTGTAGACCTCGATGTAATCGTTGTCTTTGTACCGCACGTCCCCCGTCATGCGCCAATGGTGGTGGCCGGGCGCGTTGGTGCAGGTGGTCACCGCCGCATTCCGGATGTCGTACCGCCCGTCGTCGCGGCGCGTCACCTCATGGGCGCTGACCCGGAAGACGCCGGCGTCGAACAGCCCCGTTCCCGTGAGCCCTTTGCCCGTCTTGTAGTTGTACTCGACGTAGTCGCCGGCCCACGAGCCGAACCCGCTCTGCCGGATCACCACGTTGCCGCGGGCCTGCACGTCTCCCTTCGCCTGATGCAACCGCACACGGTCGGCTTTCAGCTCGCGCTCCCCGGTGCGGATCATCACATTGCCGGAAGCGGTCGTCCACCCTGTTTTCTGGTCGACCTCGAACTTCTCGGCCGTGATCTCCAGCCCCGACGCGGATGCCGGACCGGGCGCCGGCACAGCGCCGCCGCCCTGTGCCTGGGCCCAGCCGGCCAACATCGCGCTTGCCACGTATGCCACAATCGCTGTTTTTTTCATAACGGGTTCCCGTTGGTTTCGATCCTGCGGCCTTCGCGGGCCACGCCATAGTTATACCGTTTTTAACTCACCGGCGGAATACAAAACCTTGCCGCTCTGGCCGTCCGCGATACAGAACGACTCGGGATGACGGTGCAGCTCGGACTTGAAGGTCAGCCGTCCCGTATACCGCCGTTGCAGTTCCACCAAAAAGGCCTCGTCCTCGGTCCGCAGCCGCTCCAGCACACTCGGCGCCACGACGATCTGCAGCTCCACCATGTCGTGCCCCTCGTGGCGCACCTTGCGCATCAGCGCCGCAATCTGGCGCTGGATTTCCACGCTCAACGCCAGCGGCGACTTGATCAGGCCATGTCCGCGGCAGTACGGGCAATCGGAATACATCTGGGACAACAGGCTCTCCTCCTGCCGCTGCCGCGTCATCTCCATGATACCCAGCTCGGAAATCGTCAGCACGTTCGTCCGCGCGCGGTCGCGCTTCAACGCCTGCTTCATGGCCTTGTACACCGCGTTCTGGTGCTTGCGGGACTTCATATCGATCAGGTCAACCACGACCAGCCCGCCGATGTTGCGCAGCCGCAATTGGCGTGCGACCTCCTCAACCGCCTCGAGGTTCACCTCCAGGATCGCATCCTCCTGCGAGCCTTTGCCCCGGTGGCGCCCCGTGTTCACGTCGATCGCGATCAACGCCTCGGTCTCGTCAAACACCAGATAACCTCCCGACTTGAGGTTCACCTTGCGCCGGAAAGCCTCCTCCAGCTGCCGTTCGATGCCATGGTGCTCGAAGATCGACAACTGCCCCTCATACTGGGTGATCACGTTTTTCGCGCGACGCGAGATCTTGCCCGCCACATCGCGGATGCGCAGATAGGCGTCGCCGTCGTCAATCGTCACGCGGTCAATCTCTTCCGTCAGCCAGTCGCGCACCACACGCTCCACCAGATCGGGTTCCTGATAGACACAGGCCGCAGGCCTGAGGTTCTTGATGTTGTCCTGCAGCTCATTCCACGATTCCCAGAGGTTGCGCAGGTCGCGCACAAACGCCCGCTTGCTGGCGCCCGCCCCCACCGTCCGCACGATGAGGCCGGCGTCGTCGGGCAGCGGCAGCCGGTCAAGGATCTTTTTGAGGCGCTGCCGCTCCTTGGCGTCGCCGATCTTGCGCGACACCCCGCGCAGGCGCGTCCCCGGCATCATCACCAGATACCGCCCGGGCAGACTCAGGTTCGCGGTGACGCGGGGCCCCTTGGTGCCGATCGGCCCCTTGGTCACCTGCACCACAATTTCGGAGCCGGGGGGGAAACGTTTGGCGATCTCCTCGTTCGAGACGCGACGGCGGCGCGAAGGCCGGGCATTCTCGTCGTCGTCATCCAGCCGGCTGTCGTCGTCCGGCAGCATGTCCCAATAATGCAGGAAGGCGTTCTTTTTGAGACCGATGTCCACAAACGCCGCCTGCAAGTCGTGCTCCAGATTCTGGATACGCCCTTTATAAATGCTGCCCACGAGGCGTTCCTCGGTGGGATGCTCCACCTGGAACTCCTCCACACGCCCGTTCTCCACAACGGCCACGCGCGTCTCGAGTTTTTCGACATTGACCACGATCTCGCGCTTCGGCGCGCTTTTCTTAAACCATCCGAACAACATGTTCCCTCCTTTTCAAAACCCTATTTCCGCTTCACGTCCATGTGTGGACACACTTTGGACGAAGCCCAATGCAACCATCATGGTCAGCATGAACGTTCGCCCGTAACTGATAAACGGCAGCGGCAGGCCGGTAATCGGCATGATCCCGATCGTCATCGCAATGTTGATGAACATATGGCTGAAGATCAGGGAAACCACGCCGACACAGAACAACCGTCCCATATCGTTTTGACAACGAAACGCCACCCACAACCCGGACGACAACACGCCCAGGAAGAGGAGCAGTACCGTTAACGACCCTGCGAAGCCGGCTTCCTCGGCCAGCACCGCAAAAATGAAATCATTGGAAGAGACCGAGGGCGGCAGATACCCCAGCATGTACTGCTCGCCTTTCAGATACCCTTTTCCCCACCTGCCGCCGGAGCCCACCGCGATTTCGGATTGGCGGCGGTTATACCCGCTCCCGTGCAGATCCTTGTCCGGGAAGAGGAACACCTGCAACCGTTTGACCTGGTGTGGCCTCAGGTGCGTGGCCTGAATGAGCGCTTCGCGCCGTTCCTGCGGCATCGGCGCTTTTTCCGCAGCATAGATCACGCCCAGGAGCGTCCCCGCTGCCAGCACACCTGCCAGCACGAACGTCCACAACAGGCGGGGGGCCACATTCGCCGCGAACAGCATCGCCAATGCGGTCGGCGCCAGCACCATCGCCGTGCCGAGATCCGGCTGCAACAGGATCAGGACCGCCGGCAGGCCGACCAGCACCAGGGTCAACAGGAAAACCCAAACGCCGCGCAGGCCCTCCGGCCGGCTGAACAGCCATGCCAGCAGCATGATGACAGCCAGCTTGGCAGGTTCCGAAGGCTGGATACCGAAAAGCCAGCGCTTCGCGCCCATGGTCTCCTCGCCGATCAGCGGCACCAACACCAGCAGCACGAGAGAAACCAGATAAAACAGCCAGCTCCAGCGCAAAACGGGGCGGTAATCGGTCCACGCAGCCAGGAGGCACAGCGCCAGCCCGAGTAGCCCGATCTCCGCATGCCGCATGTAGAGCATCTGCAGATCCGGGTCCTCGCGCACCGAACAGGAACTGTAAACAAACGCCACGCCGATGGCGGTCAGACCGGCCATGCAGGCGAGAAGCAGCGGGTTCAGGTTACGGAAACGTTCTGTGAAACGCTTGAGCATCTCAGTCCCCCCTGCTTTCAGCGTTTTCCGCCGGCACCGGGGTATCCTCGTCCGGCGCAGGCTCGGGTTCCCCGAAAATCGCGACCAGCACGTCCCGCACCATCGGCGCAACGGTCAGGCCGCCCGACTCGCCGTTCTCCACCACGATCGCCAGCGCCACCGTCGGCTGGCCGAACGGGGCGAAAGCCGTCACCCACGTGTTCTTGCGCCGCACGCCGCCCGCATCGTATTCCGCCGTGCCGGTTTTTGCCGCCACCTCGAGGCCTCTCACCCGCACGCGCCTCCCCGTCCCCGCCGCCGCCACATCATGCAGTCCCTCGCGCACCCGGGCCACCGCTCCGGTAGGCCACCCCATCGAACGCACCACCTCGCCCGGCCCCTCACGCCACACCACATGCGGACGATAGAGCGTGCCGCCATTCGCGAACACGGAGATCAGCATGGCCATCTGCAGCGGCGTGGTCAACAGCCTCCCCTGGCCGATCGCGATCTGACAGGTGTCGCCGGGCCGCCAGCGGTTGTCCTTCGCCCGCTCCTTCGTCCCCGCTATCGGCAACAGGCCGCGCGCTTCAGACGGGAGATCGATTCCCGTCGGCTGGCCCAACCCCAATTTGTGCGCCTCGGCATAGATCGCGTCATACCCGATGACGTAACCGAGGTGCGCGAAGTAACTGTTGCACGACTGCTCGATCGCCTTGCGCAACGCAATGGTGCCGTGGCCGTACGTGTTCCAGCAGCGCAACCGCATCGTCCCCAGCACAAACCCGCCGTCGCACACATAGGGTTCTTCGGGGTTGAACCCGCCGCTGAGCAACGCCGCCATCGCCGTCACAGGCTTAAACGTGCTTCCCGGCGCGTACCGCCCGTCCAGCGCGCGGTTCAAAAGCGGCATGTCGGCGTCCTTGTTCAACCGGTTCCACACCCCCATGCTCGGCGCCGGGACAAAGCTGTTCAAGTCATACGCCGGCGCGCTCGCCAGCGCCAAAATCTCGCCGTTGCGCGGATCAACCACCACGCCCGCGGCCCGCCGCCCGCCCAGCGCCTTTTCGAGCGCCCGCTGTATCGCGACATCCACCGTCAGGCGAATGTCGTGCCCGGCCACCTCAGGCCGCCCCTCCCACACGGTGTGTTTGTACCCGCGCGCATCCACACGGATGAGTTGTTCGCCCGACACGCCCGTCAACCAGGCGTTGACCTGACGCTCGATCCCCGCCATGCCCCTCATCTCGGGCAGGTAGAAATGAACCTTCTCGCCCGGGCGCGGTTGAGGTCGGTCCCGCCCGACATACCCCAACAGATGCGCCGCCAGCGCGCCTTGGGGATAAGAGCGTTCAGGCTGCACATAGATGTCCACCCCCGGAAAAGCCTCCTTCGACTCGGCCCAGCGCGCCAACGTCACCTGCTCCACGTCGCGCCACGCCAAGAGCGGCATCGGCAGGCTCTGCCGCACATGCGCCGCCACACGCTGTTTCGAAATCTGCCGCGGCACGCCCAACACCCCCGCCAGGCGGTCGATGTCCGCGTCCACCGCATCAATGGTGTGCTGCCATTTGCCGCGCTTGCGCAATTCCTCCACATAATAGGCGATGCAATAACTGGGGCGGTTCTCCGCCAGACAAACGCCGTTCCGGTCGAAGATCCGCCCGCGGGAGCCCGGCACCTGCACACGCCGCACACTCTGCCGCACCTGATCGCGCGTAAACGCGCTGGTTTCGACCACCTGCACGCGGTGCAGCGCCACGGCCAGAACCGCCAGGCCCGTCACAAACACCACCGCCAAAACAGCCAACCGCCAGCTAGCGGTCCGTTTCTGCCCACAATATCCCATTCGCCTCTTTCACCGGCTTTTTATTGCCGGAGACGCGGTCGGTCAGACCGCAGACCGCAAAACCCGCACAGCCGGCCACAAGCCCGGCCGGCACCGCATACCCTGCCGCCACCAGCGCGTGCCAGACGGAGGCCGGCTCCGGCAGGCCCAGCCACGCGCGCGTCCACAACGTCTGCACCACCGCCGCACACGCCACCAGCAGCGTGCCCTGCACCAGCGTCGCCTCCAGAAACATCCGCTTCAGCAGCCGCACCACGCCGTAGGCGGCCAGCAGGAAACTGACTGTGCAGAAGACGGGCAAGCCCCCCAACGCGTCCGTCACCCCGCCCGCCCACACCAGCGCCGTCAGCGCCACAAGCACCGGTTTGGTCAGCATGTGGTAGAGCGCCACCGCCGTCAGAAAACCGATTTTCACCGGCAACGCCGGCGTCGCCGGAATCATGTCCTGCAGCAGCGCCGCCGCAAACAGCGTGAAGGCCACAACGGGCAGGTTCATGTCAAGGCGCATGTTCCACCCCCGACGAAAGGATGAACACCTCGTCCAGCCCCGCCATGTCCACCGCAGGCATGACCGACGCCTCGCGCGAAAGCCCGTTCGGCTCCAGCCGGCTTTCCAGCAGATAGCCCACCGTCAGCCCCTTGGGGAAGGTCTGGCCCAACCCTGAAGTCACCACGCGCGTGCGCGGCGCAGGCTCGAACTCGCGCGCCAGGTACCGGAGCCGCAGCGGATCCACCACATACAGCAGCGCGAGTTTCGGATCGGCGGACGGGCTCGAACCGCCCCCGTACAAGATGCCGCGCACCACGCCCACCCCCTCGCCCGGGACGTCCAATTCGCACGACACGCGGCTGTTGGGGTCCGTGACCAGCATCACCTCGCTGGTGTGCGGCGAAACGTCGATCACGCGCCCCGCGACGCCTTCGGGCACTACCACGGGGTCTCCCTTCCGGACACCGTGCAACGACCCCTTGGCGAGCCGCACGCGTTGCCACACCTCCGAGGTGCCGCCCCGCGAAATCACCGGCGCCGCTAGCCAACGGCAGGGCACCGGCGGAGAGAAGTCAAGCAGCGCGCGCAGCCGGGCAACCTCAGCCTCCAAGGCTTCAGTCTCCCCCGCCACGAGTTGCAGACGCGCCACGTCACGCTCCAGCATCGCATTGCGCGACGCCTGACGGGCACGGGAAAAAACGGCTTGCGCGCGGAGCCAGAAGGTCCGCTCAAACCACCCGAAAGCTTTTTCGTAAGGGTAGAGCGCCTCGCGCGAAAAATCGCAAAAACCGGAACGCCAGAACACCAGCGCCCCGAGCGACAACACCAATAGCCATACCCACAATTTCGTTTGCTTCACCCTGGTCGCTCCCCCGTTCTATCGGGAAGGCAGAGACCAGAAAGCAGCCGGAGAAAAATCACCGTCCCAGCTTTGTCTTGGCCAGGAAATTCAGCTCGTTCAACACCACCCCCGTGCCTTCCGCGACCGCGCTCAGCGGGTCGTCGGCCAGTGTCACGGGCAATCCCGTCTGTGAGGCGAGCAACTTGTCCAGGCCGCGCAGCATCGCGCCACCCCCGGCCAGCACCACACCGCGATCCACGAGATCGGCCGACAACTCGGGCGGACACTTTTCAAGTGTGATCCGCACCGCGTCGACGATCGCGGAAACCGGTTCCTGCAACGCGTCACGAATTTCCTCCGAGGTGACAGTCAAGGTTTTGGGAAGCCCGGCCACCAAATCGCGGCCCTTGACTTCCAGCGTGCGCTCCTCAGCCAAAGGATAAGCCGAACCAATCGTGATTTTGATCTCTTCCGCAGTCCGCTCTCCAATCATCAGATTGTAAACTCTCCGCATGTATTGGACGATGCATTCGTCCATGGCGTCGCCGCCCACGCGGACACTCCGCGCGTACACGATGCCAGCCAGCGAGATCAACGCGACCTCGCATGTTCCGCCGCCAATGTCGACGATCATGTTGCCGGCCGGCTCGGAAACAGGCAGCCCGACACCGATGGCGGCCGCCATCGGCTCCTCGATCAGGAAGACTTCCCGGGCCCCCGCATGCCGCGCAGCCTCTTGCACGGCACGCTTCTCAACTTCCGTGATATCACTCGGCACCGCAATAATCACCCGCGGTTTCACGAGCTTCGCCACGTGAACCTTGCGGATGAAGTAACGGACCATTGCCTCCGTAATATCGAAATCCGCGATCACACCCGACTTCATCGGCCGGATCGCCACAATATTCCCAGGCGTGCGCCCAATCATTCTCTTGGCCTCTTCGCCGACAGCCAGAATGCGCTTCGTCCCCTCCTGAATGGCGACCACCGAAGGCTCGCGGATAACAATCCCGCGGTCTTTCACATAAACCAACGTGTTTGCCGTACCGAGATCAATCCCGATATCGCTCGAAAACAAAGACAAAAACTTGTTGAACATCGCGCGTTCTTTCCCGTAGGTCAAACGTTCCAAACTGTGCCATAAAGACGCAGTGTTAATAGTTTCTACGATAACCCTTAATGGGTCAAGCCCCAAATCCCTCTTTTGCCCCATTTTTTGTTGGTTCATCCCGGACGGTTTTCACCTTCGCATTCCCGGCACTCCCGTGTTATAATCCGTCCCTTTCAAAACCTCTCCAGGAGACTCTCTCCCCCTATGCGCCTCATGTTTATGTTCGGTTTCTTTTTCCCCGTTTTTTGCGCATCCCTGCTTCAGGCGGGCGAGCCTTCTTCATCTGATTTCTTCTACCCGCAGACCGACGCCTTCCGCCGCGGCCTCGCCCAAGCCCAAGCCCGCAACCTCACCTTCACGGATTACCACATCCACATCCGCGGCGGCATGACCCCTGAAAAGGCGGCCCTCCGCCAAGAGCGGAGCGGGATCCGCAGCGCCGTCCTCGAAAACCACGGCCGCGAGTGGCCCCTCAACAGCAACGCGGCTCTCGCCGTCTTCATCGACGGCTGTTCGCGCGTCCGCGCCAACGGCCAGCGTCTCCCTATCGGCATCCAAGTCAATGACCGCGACTGGCATACCCGGGTCGATCCCGCGCTCCTCAAGCGGCTCGACTTCGTCCTCGCCGACACGATGATCATGGGCGTCACCGCCGAAGGCAAACCGCGCCGCCTCTGGCTTCCGGGAGTCGCCATCGAAAACCCCGAGGCCTGGATGCGCGACTACTTCGCCCACAACCTGCGCATCCTCGACGAGCCCGTCTCCATCCTCGCCAACCCCACTTACCTGCCGCCCTGCATCTCCAACCGCTACGACCAGCTCTGGACTGAGCCGCGCATGCGCCAGCTCATCGCCAAAGCCGTGGAGAAGGGCGTCGCGCTCGAAATCCAAGCCGGCTCCGCCTACCCCAAGCCCGCGTTCCTCAAACTCGCCAAAGCCATGGGCGCGAAATTCTCGTTCGGCTCCAACAACTTCGACGGCAAAACCAAAGACCTCTCCCGCTGGTTCGAAGCGGTCACCCTTCTCAACCTCCAGCCCGCCGACCTGGCCGTCCCGAAAAAGCCTTAGGCCTCTCTTTTTCTTAAACTCCTAACTCCTCCTTCCTAACTTCTAACTGACAGGCCACCCCATGCCACTCCAAGGACTCACCCTCATCGGCGAAAGCATCAACGACTCCGTCCCCTCCACCCACGCGCTCTTCGACGCCAACGATCTCGCGGGCGTCATGAGCCTCGCAACCCTCCAGGATCAACTCGGCGCCGCCTACATCGACGTCAACGTCGGGCCGCGACCGCCCGACTTCATGGCCGGGGTGACCCGCGCCGTCCAGACCGCCACCGGCAAACCGCTCTCGATCGACTCGCCCGACTTCGCCACAGCCAAGGCCGGGCTCGAAGCCTACGGCCCCGCGCGCGGCACACCCATCCTCAACTCCATCTCGCCCCTGCGCATGGAAATGTTCGACCTCCTCGCCGTCAAACCGTTCCGCCCCATCCTGCTGGTTTCCGAAAACATCAAAGACGGCGCGGGGCTGCCCTGCCTCACCGCCGAGGAGACGTACGCCGCCGCGAAACTTCTCCTCGGGACCGCGCGCCGCCACGGCATCGCGAACAAGGACTGCCTCTTCGACCCGGGCATCGCCCCCCTCGCCACGGACACCGAGAACAACCTCCGCCGCCTGATGGGCGCGCTCCGGCTCATCCGCGCCGACCCCGACTTCGCCGGTGTCCACGTCTCGGTCGGGCTCAGCAACTTCACCGTCATGCTGCCGTCCAAACGCCCCGACGGCTCCCCCGTGAAAGCCCAGCTGGCCAGCGCCTTCCTCACGCGCGCGATGCCCCTCGGCCTCGACACCGTGATCGGCTCGGCCAAGGCACCCTACGCGATTCTTCCGGAAGGCCACCCGGCCCTGCAGTGCTTCGACGACTGCCTCGCCGCCGAAGGCTTCGATGTCCTGGAGCGCGTCCAGAATTTCTACTCGTGAGCGGCGGCGCCCTTCCGGAACACGCCGGACGCGGGCCACGGGAGGGACGAGCGTCCGCTCGTTCGCAAGCAGACGCGGACCACGGGAGGGACGAGCGTCCGCTCGTCTAGCTTAACCGGGCAAGCAGACGCTTGCCCCTCCCAGCCCCGCAGCCACGGGCATCCATTCACCATACTAGTTCGTGAAGGACGCCCCAATACGGCCACATGTCCGCCTTATCCACAAAACCGCGACGTACGGGATTGTTCCGCACATATTCCCATTTGTCATGATAACTCTCGCCCCGACGCAACTGCGTGTCCCAGCAGTCCCGCTGGAACACGCACGGACGCGGGCCAGAAGGGACGAGCGTCCGCCCGTCCCCGTTTTCGGGCATGCGGACGCACACCCTTCCTACCGGACGCCCCCGAACCGACCGCGTAACCAGCGACTTCCAATATCGTACCCACTGAGCGACATTCTCGACTTCGGGTGTAGCGGGCGCACAGAACAGATGAATGTGATCCGGCATCAACACGTACGCCCCTACCGCGTACGAACCCGCCGCCTCCCACGCCACGCGCAAAATCCGATGCATGGACTCGTTTGCAAAAGTGTTCACGGCGCGATCCGACGCGCAAACCGTAACGAATAGCATCACAGCCGTATTCGTCCGCGAAAAATTCGGCAGATGCGCCGGGTGTTTGCGTTCGCAACTGTCCATACGTCCTCCTTTATCCGGGCAAGCAGACGCTTGCCCCTCCCAACCGCTCAACCGGACGCACCCGTTTTCACGATCGCTTTCTGCTGACGCGCAGCGTGGCAGGCCGCGCCGTGATCTTCAGCCGCGGCACGGTCACGCAGTCCTGGCCATCCGCCTTGGCCTCGCCCCCGGCCCCGCCGAACGTCCAGCGCACCGTCTCGCCCGGCATGACCCGCAGCGACTGGAGCCGGCGCACGCTCACGTCCGCCGTGGCCTCGTACGGGATGGCGAAGGACGTCTTGAGCTCCGCAGGGCTGACCAGGAAGAGCGACAGCTCCGCCCTCTCCGGCGTGTCGGCGAGCGTCTTCCACCGGAAGAAGGCGTTCACCTGTCCGGATTTCTTGTCGCCGCAATGATGCGGCCAAGGCAACGGGTCGTTCGTCGAAGCGTCGGTGAACACCGGGTAGGCCTCGTTTTTCCTGACGCTCAGCCAGTCGAACGAATGAACCAGATCGTTAACCTTCAAAATATTCGCGGTGTTGTTCGCGTGCCCGAACGGCCCCCAGTAGAGGAAGAGCGGATACTTGCGTTCGTTCATCGCCGCCGCAAAAGCCTCATGGTTGGTTGACCATTTGTCGTTCTGGGCGGAATAGTCGACGGTGATGGGGGGATCGGGAAACGCGACGCCAGCGGGCACACGCTGCGGCGGGAAGAACATCCGGCTGGAAACGTGCTCGACCAGGCCGGGAACGTTCGCCTTGACCGCGGCGAAGACATCCCCGTGACGGATGCCGATGCCCAATGCGCCGCTGCCCCCCATCGAGTTGCCGCACAGGTAGACCCGGTTCGCGTCGATGCCGTACTGCCGGATCACCCACTTCACCGTATCGATCACCCGTTTCTCCGTGGGGCCAACCTCCGGTCCCTTGTACGTCTGGATGCCCCACCACCAGTCGTTCTTGTTGGCGCGGCAGTCGAGGTAAAGCGCGAAGAAATCCTCCGGCGAATGGTAGATGTCGTGGTTGCCGGGCGTAAGGGTGCATTTCAGGCACGAGTTGACGTCATGCCCGGCAGAGTGCAGCACCACATAGAGCGGCGCGTTCTCGCGCGGCAGCTTGGGGTGGAGCACAAAGAACGTGTCCTGCTGCGGCGCCGCATAGCCCCACTCCGCCTTTACCCCGTGCGTGAAGACCTCCAGCCTGCGCCCGAGATGATCCTGTTCCTTTTCTTTTTGCGGAGCCCACGCCTCCGCGCCATAACCGGCTGAACACGCAAAAACCAAGCCCGCCAGCATCAACCCGATTTTCATATCTCCCTCTCGTCTATACCTTCGATGTTCAGCGAAATGGCCGCAGCTATTCCGGTTTTATCAAAACCACCTGATCCATCCAAACGCGGTTCGGCTTCGAGGAACCGGACACATACGCCGGCCCCGAAAATTTCGCGGAGACCCACACCTCCCAGGTGTTGTAGCCCGCCAGACCGTCCGCATTGGTCCACGCGTTCCGCATGTCTGCGCTGATGATCCAGAACCAGCCCCAGACGATGGTGTTGCGGCCGAACTCGAAGGTCCCGAGTTTATACCAGTGGTATTTTTCGTCCTTCGGAACTTCCGGAGTCCTGAACTGGATAGATTTTTTCGTCTGCGAGTCATACACGCCGAACCAGGTGGGCAGCAGGCTGCCGGGCCCCGGTTTCGTCATGTCGTGCAGGGCCGGCTTGTTGTCCGGCGAGCACATGGCCCGGCCCACGACGGAGTCGGGGTCGTTCGTCACAGAATTGAAAACCGGGTACCCGAATTTCTGGATGCGCGCCTTGGGGATATGCGCAAACTGCGGCGGCGTGGGAAGCTCGTACGTGAGCGTCTCCATCTCACCGGCCAGAAGTTTCAGGAACTCTTTCTGCTTTTCAGGACTGCAATAGGCCGTGATCTGCTCTTTGCTGAGCGTCCCGTATTCCGCGGCAAGCTCCGGCCTCCGCAGCGGGGGGTTCCGGGCCGGCGTCCATTGCGGGTTGGAGAGGATCACCGCCAGCGGCGTGATGAGCTCCTTGTTCACGCGCCGCCGGTATTCCGACCCTTGCGGCGCGAGCGCCTGCGCCTGCCGCAGGTACCCCAGCACGCGGCCAAAGAATTCGGCCGTCTGATATTCGCGGACCGGGTTGGAGATGTAGATCAGCGCTTTTTTCTCACCCGCGACCGCTTGGCGCAAGTCCGTCAGAAACGCCGTCATCGGCGCGGCGGTGGGGCCGTAATGCTTTTCCATATACGTCCGGATGAGCGCCTCCTCGTCCTGATCCGGATCGTTGATCAACTGATACCCCAGCCAGATCTGCAGGTCGACGAAATTCTGCGGGTTGGCATGGATGTGCGTCTCCATTTCCGTAAAGAACGTTTTCACGCCCGCTTCACGGTAATAGCGGACATCGCCGGCAATGGCGTCCACCATGGTCTCCACGCGCGGCGGCTTGAAATAGGGGCCGTCCAGAATCCCCATATTCCAATAGTCCCACAGCGCGATGTTTGCCCCGACCGCTTTCCAGCCGTCGAGCTGCTCCTTTCGCGAGGCGTTGAACGGGCTGGTGATCGGGCGGTAGCAGTCGCTGCGGGTGTACAGGTCACACCAGCGCAGCAAAATGTTTTTTTCCGGGCGTAACGTTTTCGGCGCGCGCTCCGTCGAGACATACGCGAACGTCTGGATGATGACATCCGGGTACTCTTTCGCGATCTCGCGCGCGACCTTGTTAAAGCACGTCAGCGTCAGCGCGGCTTCACTCCCCTCGCGTTTCGTGATCTCCTTGCATGCGGGACAGAAACAGATGAAACCGGAATTGTCGTTTTGCGAAATGTCGTATACCGTGGGCCATTTTCCAGGCGGGAGCGTGGCCCGGTCCTTTTTAATGAATCCGCGGAGCCGGTTGAGAATGACGTCCGCAACCTCGGGATTGCTCAGGCAGAGCTGCCCGCCGCTGTGCATGGAGTCGCCATGGAAACGCTCGCCTTTCGCGTTCATGCTGAAATACTCCGGGTGCGCGGCGAAATGTTCTTTCCACGAGACATACTCATAGAACGTGTGGCACGTTCCCGTCTGATGCGAGACGCGCAGCGGCGAGTCGAACACATTCGCGCGGTTGCGCTTGGTGAATTTCTGATACGCCAAATTCATTTCGCCGGACAGGCCCCAGTACGAAATGTAGATCTCGCGGTGACTGAAGGCCGGTGCCCCGCTGCGGCTCCACGGCTGGAGGGCGAGCACAGGCCGTTTCGGGACGTGTGTAGACTCAAACGTGAACCAGTGGCACCCCAGCTCGCGTTCGAGAAACTCGCAGACCGCCAACAGCGCGCCGTTGTTCTTTCCCCCCGCGAAGATCATCCCGTCGCCGACGGTTTTATACATCCAGGCCTCAACGGCCATGGAACGGGGATCCACCCCGTTTTTCAGGGCGTACTTCGTGTTCCCGACGTAAAGGGCCGGGGTCTTCCCGTTGAACTCCGATTCTTTCACGACCGGAAAGGTCGCGCCGGTCATTTGCTCCAAATAAAGCTTCAGTTCGCCCGAGGCGGTCTGCCGTGTGGCCTCAAGGGTGGGCTCATCGTCCTGGCAGACAATGGTGTAGTCCGTCTTCCCGTCTTTCGCGAGGTACGTTTCCCCCGACAAAGAACACCGGCAGCCGGTACTGATCAGTGTCAGCGCGACGCAACCGGCACCGGCCAGTGTCAAGGCAACAGCGGAGAGTCGTTTCATCGTCGTTTCTTTCGTTGGTTGTTAATGAATGGACGCGCCTGTTCCCATCCTCAGAACAGGCACACAATACCCTTTTTATAACCGTCTTTAAAAGCACGATTGTCTGGGGACCGTTGTTGTCTCGGAGAACCCGGATCAGGGGTGAGGGGCGGGCTGACGCGAGGACATCGCCGCGTCGGGAATCATTGCGGCACGGAGTTTGCCGAAGTGCCGGGCGATTTTGCTGTTGGCCGTCAGCTCCCAGAGCGAACCGTTCATCTGGCGCATGGCCAGCACCGATACGATCCACCCTTGGGTCCAGCCGCTCTCGATGGTCCAGGCACCCCAGCCCGCGTCCGCGTTGCTGGCCCACGCCTCCCAGCGTCCGAAGTCGAACGCCCGGAACCAGCCGCCGTCCACCTGCGGGTGCGTGTCCGACCGCGCCTGGATGCGGCAGAAGAACCCGGCCAATTTGTCCGCGGCCCGCTTTGCGGCCTCGTCCCCGGCCGCGGCCGCCTCGTGCAACCCGATGAAGGCGAAATTCGCGGTGTACAGCATGTCCGCCACCGGCTCGCCATTCGTCTGGATCAGCGGCGCCTCGCTTTTGCCGTAGTCGCCGTTCGCGCGGGGCGGCGGATACGAGCCTTTGCCGGGCAGCCCGATCTCCTCGCGGATCGCGCCGCACGGCGCCTGAAGGGCAACCACGCCGTCCACGGCCTTTCTCAGCCACGCCCGGTGTTCGGGCGTATCCTTCACGCGCACCAGCCAGGCCAGCGGCAACAGCATCCGGGACTTCTCCTGTGCCAGCCCGTTCGTCCAGCGCCACCCGTCGGTGTACTGCGCCATCATCATGCGGATCGCTGTTTCGGCACGCTCGTAGAACAGCTCAAAGCCGGTCTTGTGGTAGGCCCACAGGTAACACGCCCAGAGGTAACTTTCGTAGTGGCCGGTGTAGTTGGTGATCTCGCGCCGGAAAAAAGGCTCCCAGCCCTGCTTCGACAGCGCGGGAATATCGATGCGCCCTCCCCTGAACCCGAAACGCCCGCTCGTGCGGAGGTTGCCGAGCAGGCAGCGCATCACCGTCTCGTCCCACCGGTCTTCACCCGTCAGCGCCGCAGTGGCCAGAGACCCCAGCATCAGGCGCGCGTTGTCATCGCCGTAGTTCGCCACATACAGGCCCTTGCTGTCGATTCCCCAGGCGATCAAGCCGTACGCGCCGTGCGCCGGATCGCCCCGTTCCTTTTTCGTTGCGTTGGAGCGGAGCAAATAGAAATCCAACAGGTTCGCCGCCACAGCCGTCTGCCGGGCATCGTCCAGCAGCCGCCCGCCAAAGGCCAGCGCCATGGCCGACTCCGCCGTGCAGTCGCCGCGCCGGCTTCCAAGCTGGGGCTGGCTCCCGTCCGGCCGGATCTGCGAATGCAGGCCCTCGCGAATGCCGAACAGTCCCGTCGCGACCTTCGCGCTTTTCTTCATCTGTCCGATCTCTGATGCCGGCAGCTCCCACTCGTACCCGGGCCGCGCCGTGTCCGGAAACAGCTTC
>JAQVSS010000192.1:6642-8085 GCA_028700415.1 Kiritimatiellia bacterium | reverse complement strand
CAAGGTTTGGAAAGACAACATCGTCTACCGCAACGGCCTCGGCAAGGGCGGCTCGCCGCAGGTGTTCACCATCGATTCCGCCATGCCGCCCACCCCCGTCCCTGACCGCAAGAAACATTCGGCCATCGCGGTGCGCGTTGCAACGGCACCGGTGCCGGACGGGGAGATCACGCCGTCCGAATGGCCGGGAGATCTCCAGACTCTGGACCGCGAACCTTCGCGTTACCCCGTCGGCGGCTCACCGACCCTTGTGAAGTTCGCATACGATGACCAGTGCCTCTATGTGGGAGCGACCGTAACGCTGTTTGCCCCCGCTCAGATCGGCACAAACTCGGTCTGGGGAAAGGACGACGGCATCGAACTCTGCATCGTGGGTAAAACGCAGGACGCTCAGCCAACGGTCTTTGTGATCCGCGGGTTCGCAGGCGGCGCTTTCCAAAGCGTCACAGATGCGGGCGCACCTGCGGAAGCCGCCGCGCGCTTGGGGAAAGACGTGCGGTTTGCCGCCTCACAGACCAAGAGCTGGAACAAGACGCTGAAGGGGTGGCGCGGCGAATGGGCCATCCCCTTCGCGGCGTTGGGGCTAAAGCCAGAGCCGGGGCTGAAAGTCGCCTTCAACATGGGCGCCTTCTACAGCGAGTTCGGCGAGTGGCACTGCTGGGAAGGCACGCGGGCGGAGAACTGGCGGCTCGACCAGGCCGGCACACTCCAGTTCAAGTGAGGGCAGCGGGCACCTTGTTTGTGCGCTTGCGCGGTGCCGTCAAACGCGGCATAATCGTTCTCCCTTATGCAAGACCTCGGGTCCAACGCTCAAAAATCCCAGACATCGACTTGTTTGGCGAGAATCCGTACAAAGATTTTTATCGGCATCATCCTTGCCATGCCGGTGATGGCAACGCTCTGGATTTTTAATTTCCTGTTGAAACTGACCACCTCCTGGTTTCCAAAAAACCTTTTCCCACAATTAGACGACCTCTTCCACGGTTATCTGCTGCAGGTGTTGGTGTTGTTGGCCGTGTTGCTGGGCTTCTATTTGCTCGGCCTGCTCGCACACCACTTCTTCGGCAAACAGCTTTACAATCTCGCCGACCGTGTTTTCTCAGGCATCCCCATTGTCAAGAGCATCTATATTTTTGTGCGGCAGGTGTGCGAGTGGGTCGCCAAAAGCCGCAACACGTCTTTCGAATCGGTCGTGCTGGTCGAATACCCGCGCAAAGGCATTTACACGGTCGGCCTGGTCACCTCGCAGACTGCCCCGGTGATCACATCGAAAATTCTGGACGAGAACGGCCTTCCGACCGAATGCGTCAACGTTTTCATCTCCACCACGCCCAGCCCGTCAAACGGCATGTTCATCATCTTTCCCAAGAAAGACGTCATCAAGCTCGACATGGATGTCTCCGAGGCCTTGAACCTCGTCCTCTCCGCAGGCGCGATCATGCC
>JAQVSS010000192.1:0-6542 GCA_028700415.1 Kiritimatiellia bacterium | reverse complement strand
TTCGGGCGGTTCGGCCACCAGCCCGTAGAGCGCGTGTTGGTCGGCAAGCCCGTAGTTGACCGCATGTGCGGCGGGGGACAGAAAAGCGGTCAGGAGCGTCCGGAGCCGGTCAGGGTCTTTCGTCTCGCACTCCCACACCACGAGGGTCTGCCACCCGGCCTGCCACAGACGGCGCAGCGCCTCCTGATCGCGGAGCACGTTGTTCGCGAATTTGGCTTTCCAGAACTTCTTGTGTGTGGCGGGGGTGTGTCCCCCGACGCGGCAGCCGTGCGCATGCCAGAAACACCCGTGCACGAAAACCACCTTCCGGTGACGCGGCAACACGATATCCGGCTTGCCGGGCAGGTTCTTAACGTGAAGCCGGTAGCGGAACCCCATCGCATGGATCAGGCGGCGCACCGCCCACTCCGGCCCGGTATCCTTGCTGCGGATGCGTGACATGCAACGGTGCCGCTGCTCTGGGGTCATGCGGTCCATTTTTTTTCTTAAACGCTCAACTCTCAGCGTTCATTCCCGTTCCCCACTTTGTCCCCACTTGAGCGTTGAGAGTTGGGCGTTGAACGTTGAGCGTTCATTCCCGAGTTGGCGTCCCCTCCGCCTCGAACATCGCCTCGTCAAGCGGCAACTTGCGCAGCGCCGCCTCGTGCAGGAAGGTCGGCTTCTCGCCGGTACCCGTGAACACGCCGTCCAGGCTTCCGTCGGGACCGATCCCATGCACGTCAAACCGGTAGAGGTCGCGCATCACATACTCGCCGTCCTTCAGTCCCAGCACCTCCGAGACCGCCGTGATTTTACGCGAGCCGTCCGAAAGGCGGGCCGTGTGAACCACCACGTCGATGGCGGAGGCGACTTGGGAACGCAGCGCGGAAAGCGGGATATCGATGCCGCTCAGAAGCGAGCAGGTCTCGATGCGCGAGAGGCAGTCGATGGGGCTGTTGGCGTGAATGGTGGACATGCTGCCCGCGTGCCCCGTGTTCAGCGCCTGCAGGAGGTCAAGCGCCTCACCGCCGCGGATCTCGCCGATGACCAGACGGTCGGGACGCAGGCGCAGGGCGGAGTGGATCAGGTCGCGGATCGTCACCTCGCCCTTGTCGTTCTTGTCCGGTTTGCGCGTCTCGAAGCAGACCGTATGCTTCTGCTGAAGCTGCAGTTCGCTGGCATCCTCGATCACCAGGATGCGCTCGCTTTCCGGGATGAACGCGCTGAGCACATTCAGCACCGAGGTCTTGCCGGAGGACGTCGCGCCCGAAACGATCACGTTCTTGTGCAGCTTGACAACGGCATCGATCAGTTGCGCGCCAACGGCGGTAATACTGCCGAACTCAACCAACTGCCCGATGGTGAGCTTCTCCTTCTTGAATTTGCGGATCGCGACAACCGTGCCGCAGCGCGCCAGCGGCGGGATGACCGCATGCACGCGCGAGCCGTCCGGCAGACGGGCGTCCAAACGCGGGTTGTCCTCGTTGAGCAACCGGCCCACATTCTTGGCGACATTCACGGCGGCCGCCTTGAGGGCGGGCTCGCTCACGAAGCACGCCTCTGTGGCCTGCAGTTTCCCTTTGATTTCTATGAACACCTGATTCGGCCCGTTGATCAGGATCTCAGAGACGGCATCGTCCTGGAGATATTGCCGGATCGGCTCGAAAAACAAAGCGAGATAAGAATTTGCATCTTCCATAATGCAGAAGCATGGCCCAACCATGCGGCCTGTGTCAACCGAAAACCCTACATCAATACCCATAATTCGTCGCAAACTAATTTCTCCGCCATTTGAACTTGCGCACCCCGGTTTTTCGGCGTACGTTATGAATAACAAAATTATTTCCTTTAGCGGGAGGAGTTGCCTAATGCTTTCGCGCGTCTATTCAGGTGCCGTCTATGGGGTCAACGCCTACGCCGTGGAAATCGAGGTCAACGCCGGGCGCGGCGACTCGCAGTTTGTGATTGTCGGGCTGCCCGACGCCGCCGTGCGCGAAAGCAAAGACCGCGTCTGGACCGCGATGAACAACTCCGGCTTCCGGCCGACCCTCGGTCGCACCACCATCAACCTCGCGCCCGCCGACATCAAGAAGGAAGGCCCGGTCTTTGATCTGCCCATCGCCGCCGGATTGCTGGCCGCCACCGGCGAGGCGGAAATGCCGAACCTCGACCAGTACGCCCTCATCGGCGAACTCGCGCTCAGCGGCGAGATCCGTCGGGTGCGCGGCGTCCTGCCCGTCACTCTCGAGATGCGGCGCCAGGGCAAGCGCGGCATTCTCGTGCCCGCCGACAACGCCGAGGAAGCCGCCGTGGCGGAAGGCATCGACGTCTATCCCGTGCGCCACCTGCGCGAGGCCATCGATTTTCTGTCAGGGAACTTGAAGCTCGCCCCTTTTAAAATCGATCTCTCCGACCTCATGGAGCGCGAGCGGCAGCACACGGATGACTTCGCCGACGTGAAGGGGCAGGAGACCGCCAAACGCGCCATCGAAGTCGCGGTCAGCGGGGGCCACAACATCTTGATGATCGGGAGTCCCGGCGCCGGCAAAACCATGTTGGCCAGACGTATCGCCTCCATCCAGCCGGAGATGACGCTCGACGAGGCGCTCGAAGCCACGCGCATCCACAGCGTGGCCGGCACGCTCAAGAGTCATCAGGCCCTCGTGCTGCACCGCCCCTTCCGCGCGCCGCACCACACCATCTCGGATGCGGGCCTGCTGGGCGGCGGAACCCATCCGTTGCCGGGCGAGGTGAGCCTCGCGCACTGCGGCGTGCTCTTCCTCGACGAATTGCCCGAATTTCACCGCAACGTGCTGGAGGTGCTGCGCCAGCCGCTTGAAGACGGCCACGTCACCATCTCGCGTGCGGTGGCCTCGCTCGACTTTCCCTCGCAGTTCATGCTGGTGGCCGCGATGAACCCCTGCCCCTGCGGCTATGCGGGCGACCCCAAGCGCGAATGCCGCTGCACCTCGACGAAGATCCAGGCCTACCGCAACAAGATCTCGGGGCCGCTGCTGGACCGGATCGACATCCACATTGAGGTGCCGCCCGTACGCTACCACGACCTCCATTCGCTCGCGCGCGGCGAATCGTCGGCCATGATCCGCGAACGCGTGGCGGTCTGCCGCACCCGTCAGCGCGAACGCTTCAGGCACACGCCGCGCGTGACCTGCAACGCCGCCATGTCCGCGCGCGATGTGCAGAGCTTCTGCACGCTCGGCACGGACGCGTCCGACCTGCTCAAGATGGCGATGAGCGAGCTCAACTTCAGCGCCCGCGCCTATGACCGCATCGTCAAAGTCGCCCGCACCATCGCCGATATGGCCGGCTCGGAAACCATCGGCCCCAACCACATCTCCGAAGCGATCCAATACCGCTCCCTCGACCGCATGATGTGGATCTGAAAGCGCGGGCGTGACCTTTTCTCTCAGCCCTTAAAGATCACGAATTTCCGCATGGCATAATTAATCAGCAACGCGCTGACGATGTTCGTCCCAAACGCGAACGTGGTCTGAACTCCCTGATGCGTGATGAGAAACGTCTGGATCGAGGTTCCAATCACCAGGCTGATGCCGGAGACCGCGAAAAAGAGACCCGCCTCCACCACCCAATGATGCTTGCCGGGCTTGAAGACAAACAGGCGGTTGAGGATGTAGCAGAGCGCGTTGGAGACGAAAAAACCGATCCCGCTGCAGAACCCCGCGTTCCAGGCGCGGGTTGACTCGGAAAGCGCGGGCGCGGTGAGCCCCAGCACTTTCACGGTGATGTCGTCCTGCGTCAGGCATGGCAGAAGAAACCAGCCGCAGAGAAAGAAGATGCCGATATGCGTGCCGGTGGCGATTCCTCCGGCAATCCCGTATTTGATGAACTGCACCAGCGGGTGCGCCTCATGGCTCAGGTGTTTTCTCAGCAAAGCGATCATACGTTTTTCCGGCGTTGCACGTTTGGCCCAAAGCATACTAAACGCTTTCCGCCTTGGCCATTGCGAAAACGACCCGAAAACGACCGGGGAAAAGTTCCCTATTTACATCCCGGCCCTTTATGCGATAATGGCTTCACTCTTTTTTAAGGGGGCGACTGGTTTCGACGGGGCAGTCGAAATTCCAGTGGCGCGCCGAGGACTCCTGTTGGCCTCGTAAAAAAACGGGAAAAAACCTAACTGCGAACGATAACTTCGCACTCGCGGCCTAATCTATTAGGCACGACGCGGAACCGCCGATGTCTGCTGAGCGGGGAAGCGACGACTAGCAGATCCTGCCGGGGGCCGAGTAGCCGGGCGCCCGTGTCTTGACGAATCGTGGGTACTGGTCTCCAGCTAAGCCTGTCTGCCGGCATTCCTGGTGACGAGACTAAATGACAGAACACGCGCGTAGAAACTGGAAGGAAGCTGTTTCGGACGGGAGTTCGACTCTCCCCGCCTCCACCATTTGCGTAAGTTGCTTTAAATAAGCAACTTACGCTTTTTTGTGCCCACCCAAAACCACCTATTTATAACGTAGCTTATAACAGAGCCTATTTGGTTTTCCACAGTGCCGCTTGTATCTGGCAGCCCGGATTCGATATTCTTTACGCCGTCATCGTGATGACGAAAGGCGGGGTGAAAATGAGCGATAATTCAAAAGGGAGCTCGAAGCGGGGCCCGTTGCTCCGGACGGATAAGAAGGTTCGGCCAAAGCCAAAAAAGGCCGCGCACCAAACCCCTGTTGCCGCAGAGGAAGATCCTCGCGGCAAGTATCTGTTCTACATGGGCAAGAAGATCCGCCTGATCAAGTGCGAACATAATAAGCTGTCTCCGTCATTCGGGTTTACGCCGGACGGTCAGCCGGTCGATTATGTGAGGTACTCCTGCGCGCTTGAGGTCGAGACCGTGCGGCCGAACCGCTTTGTTCGTTCGATGCTCTATTACGTTCTCAAAGGGGTGATCCGGAACTTGATGTACGACAAGATCGTGCTACCCGAGTGGAACACACCTTGCGAATTCAGGCCCGGCGTGGTGATCGATGTCTGCGGGGGTGAGTGGCTTATCGAGAGTTTTCGCGAGGAGACACTCGAAAGTGACGGTGATGAGACGGCCGCGCAGAAAAAGCGAGATTCCGCTACTGTCGTGGCGACAGGCGAGAGAGAAGCGCGCTCTGAGGGTGATTGTCGAACGCAAACGGCAGATGCTTTCCTCCCCGGATGGCGGCGCGGCAAGCTGGTGCTCAAACGGCTTCCAAACGGGCGGGAGCCCGCGGCTTTCGGTTTCGGCAAGAAGGACTACACCGTGCCGGCGGGGAAGGCGTGGAAGATCGTGCTCGACATGATCGAGGCGGACGCCTTCGAGGGGCATGGAGTTGAGATCCCGTTGAGGGCCTCCGATTCTTTCAGGCGCAACCACAGGGTATTCTTTACGGAAATCATAAGAACTGACAACGACGGCAAACGGTACCTCCGCACAAAATAGCCGTCCCCGCTCCGTCCCCTTTTTTTGTCCGCGTGAACACGAAAACCTCTGTTTTTACAGGGGTTTTTTAATTTTCTCGTCCCCGCTTCAGAGGGGACGGCGTCCCCGTATTATAGGACGGCGAGCAATTGAGTTAACTGCCCCCGTGTCCGCAAGTGGCGGATCAAACAGGACGAAGGAGGCGGTTATGGCACTTGGGCGGCAGGTTCTTGAAACGGCGGCGCGGCTCGGCAGCAATCCGGCGGCGCAGGAGTGGGCGCGCATCCCGCGCGTGGGGCAGACGCTGGAGGGGTTCTACCGCTCGCAGCTGTTCGCGCTCATCAGGGACGGGAAAGTCAAATCGGCGGCGATCAAGCAGCCGGGGCAGATCCGGCCGGGCATGCGGCTGGTGCACCTGCCGTCGCTGCGGGCGTACATCGCCTCTTATGTGGATGGGGCCGGGGCAGGGACGGAGGTGGAAACGGTATGAGCGACCTCGAGACCATCTCTGCCGCCGGGTTCCCCGGCGAGCACTTGTCCGGTGAGTGCCGGTTCTCGATGTTCCGCACGTTGGCAGACACGTCGCCCCAGACGGTGAAGCTGGCTGATCTGCGCATGTTCATCAGTGAGGGCATGTGCGCGGAACTGGTCGACCGGATCAGGGCGGAGCCGGACAAGGCGCGGCGGTCGGAACTCAAGCGCGGGCTGCCGTGCGTGACGATCTCGGGCGAGTTCGCGGGCGGCCATAAGGCCGAGCACCTGGTGCGGCACTCGGGGCTGCTCTGCGTGGACTTTGACGCGGCTGACAATCCCGACATGGCCGGCCGTGCCGGGGAGTGGCGCGACCGGCTGGCCAAGGACGAGGCGACGATGCTGGCGTTTGTCAGCGCCTCGGGGAACGGCGTGGCAGTCGTCTGCCGAATCGAGCCCGAGCGTCACGCGGAGGCGTTCGACGCGCTACTCGAGCATTTCCGCATCCGTTACGGGCTGTCGGCTGACCGGTCGTGCCGGGACGTGTCGCGCCTGCGCTTTCTGTCGCATGACCCCGGCGTGGCGGAGAATCCCTCGCCGCGCGTCTTCCGTAACTACACGCTGGCGGCGCAGCCGCAGCCGGGGCGCGAACATGAACGTCCAGGCCTGC
>JAQVSS010000191.1 GCA_028700415.1 Kiritimatiellia bacterium | reverse complement strand
CGCTTACGAATGAAGAATATAAGCTCATCATGAAACATCCGCGCAAAGGTGTGGAGATGATCAAAGGGCGCGACCTCGACAATCGCCCCGTGAACAATCGTCCTCCTGGGGACTTGCGATCCGGAGTGCCCGGACAGCCACCGCGAGATGTTCTCGGTCACCACGATCGACGCATCCACCACCATGCCCAGCGCGATCGCCAGTCCGCCCAGGCTCATCAGGTTTGCCGTAACTCCGCGCCACCCCATCAGGATGAACGCGATGAACGCGGTGAAGGGCAACGCGAGTGCCACGATGACCGCGCCCCTGAAATTCCCCAGAAACAGGAACAGCACGAGGATGACGAAGACGCCGCCCTGCATCAGGGCGTCGGTGACCGTTTTGACGCAGGCCTGAATCAGCGAGGTGCGGTCGTAGAACGGCTTGATGGCCACATCCTCCGGCAGGCTCGCCTGAATCGCCGGGATCGCCTTCTTGACGCTGTCCACAACGATCTTCGAGTTCGCCCCTCGGAGCATGATCACCATGCCCGCGACCGTCTCACCCTTTCCGTCCTGCGACACCGCCCCCTGCCGTGTCTGCGGGCCGACCTTCACCTCCGCCACGTCCTTCAGATAAACGGGCGTGCCGTCTTTCGCGTGCAGCACCACGTCCCCGATGTCGGCGATGGACTCGAAAAGCCCGACGCCCCGGACATACGCCTGCTCCCAGCCCTTTGTCAGAAAACCGCCGCCGGAATTGGCGTTGTTCCGCTCCAGCCCGGCAAGCACATCCGACAGCGTGAGCTTATACTTCAGCAGAAGGGCGGGCTCAACCAGCACATGGTACTGCTTGACGAACCCGCCGAAACTGTTGACTTCGTTCACACCGGCAATGGCGCGCAGCTGCGGCGAGATGAGCCAGTCCTGAAGGGTGCGAAGTTCCATAGGCGAGCGGGTCCCGCTCTCCAGCGTGTACTGGTAGATCTCCCCCAGGCCTGTGCTGATCGGCCCCATCTCCGGTTCGACCCCTTCGGGAAGCTCTTCCTTGGCGGCCTGAAGCCGCTCAAAAACCAGTTGCCGGGCGAAGTACGTGTCCACGTCATCCTCGAAGACCGCGATCACCTGCGAGAAGCCGGCCTTGGACATGGAACGTATCTGCGTGACTTTAGGCAGTCCCTGCAGCGCCTTCTCCACCGGGAACGTCACCCGCTGTTCAACGTCGACCGACGCCAGTCCCGGCGCGTCGGAAAGCACCATGACCTGCACGTTGGTCACGTCGGGAAAGGCGTCGATGGGCAGCGTCCGCCAGGCGATCACGCCCGCTACGGATAGCGCGACCGCGGCCATGCACACCATGAGCCGCTGCGTCAGGATAAACAGGATAAAGTGTTTTAACATATGCGTGTTCCTTTCGAACGGGATGATTGAGGGGCATCAATCTGCGCAGCCCGCTCCCATTTTGGCACGCAGCACGTCGGATTTGCAGACGAACGCGCCTTCGGTCACGATCTTCTCCCCCTCGGAAAGGCCGTCCTTGATCTCGACACTGTCCACAAAAACACGGCCGGGCTCAACATCCGTGCGCAGGGCGAACCCGTCGCGGATCATACGGAAGACGAAGTGTTTGCCCTCATCAGCCATCAGCGCGTTTTTGGGCACCGCCACCACCTGCTCCTGCGTTTCGAACACAGCGTTCGCCGCGCAAAACATGCCGGGGCGCAGCAGGCCATCCGGATTCTTCAGCGTCGCACGGACTTTTACCGTCCGGTCCTCCTCATCAACCACAGCGCCGATCAGGTCGATTTTCCCCTCGAAGGTCCGGTCGGGGAACGCGAGGGTCGTGACCTGAACGCGCGGTGCCCCTTTCTTTGACTCGCCGAGCAGCCGGGAGAGATCCTGTTCGTAGACGCTCATCCAGACCCAGACGGTCGAAAGGTTGGCCACAACCATCCGCTCGCCGCTCGTTTCCACGGCCTCGCCCGTGGTGACGCGCCTCTCAACGACGGTGCCCGCCAACGGCGCGCGCGCAGGCAGCGTGCCGGGTTTCCCGGCATGACGGTCGGACGTGATTTCGGTGATCGCCGCGGTGTCCAGCCCCATCACCGCCAGCTCGTTCGCCGCGGTCTCCCATTCGATGCGGTACTCGTCGTACTTCATCTGCGCCTCGACGCGGTCGCCCTCCGGGCTGATTTTTTTTTCGGCCAGCGCTTTCTCGCGTTCCAGGTTCTTCAGCGCGAGCGCCGCCAGCGCCTTGTTCTTGCGGTACGCGCCGACGGCGCGCCCGAGTTCGGGGCTCTCGATCTCGAAAAGGACAGCGCCCTGTTCGACCCGGGAGCCCTGTTCGGCATGCACGGCCCGGACAATGCCGGACACGCGCGGCGCGATATGCGCCAGCGCGTTTTCATTCAGGGCGATCTCACCGTTCATGGACAGGAGGGTCTGCGCGGCACGCTTCGCCACGGGCTCAACCTTGATCAGGCCGCCCGTTTTCCCGTCTGAACAGATCAGCGAGGCGTCCAGTTTCACGAGCCCGAGCTCGTAACGGCACTCGTCGCACGCGTGCTGCGGGATCTTGTGCTCGCAGGCGGCCGCAAAGAGCTCCTCGACCGTACGGTTCTTGGGAGCGGGGCAGCCGTGGCCGTCATGCTCATGCTCCGCCAACAGGGGTGTGGCGATCAGCGTCGCCGCGAACAGGGAAATGGCAATGATTTTTTTCATAGGTTTCTCCTCAAGAGGAAGGTTAAAGCGTTTCAGAAAGGGTGTCTGTGAGCCGGTTGAGTTCGATGAGCCGGCCCTGATACTCGGCCACGGTCTCAATGATCTGGAGCCGGGCGTCCACCAGCGCGCGGCGGGCCTCGAGCACGTCGAGATACCCCGCCTTGCCCTGCCGGTGCGACTCCTTAACGAAGCCAAGGGCGCGCTCGGCAGCCGGAAGGACCGACTTTTTCAGCCGGTTGTTTTTAGCCGCGAGCGTGTCCAGACGCGCGTAGAGCTTCCGGATATGCCCCTCCATCTTAAGCCGCGCCGCGACCGTCTCCAGACGCGCGGCCTCCGCGTCGGCCTCGGCCGCACGCACGCCGTCCATGTTGCGCGTGTAGAACGGCAGTTCGAGGCCCGCTCCGGCGACGAACCCGAAGTCCCCGCCCTCTTCGAAGCGCCGCACCCCGGCGCTCACTTCCAGATTCGGCATGCGCGCCGAGCGCTCCGCGCCGACCCGCGCCTCATACGTCCGTGCCTGCGCCTCGGCGGCCAGCAGTTCGGGGTTTGACGCCGCCTTTAGAATCAGGGCGTCCAGCGGCGGCAAGGCGGAAGGCCCGGCATCGAACGTTCCGGTCACCGCATCGAACGTCGGCTCGGTCTCGCCCCAGAGCAGGGCCAGATCCCGGACCGCGTTGCGCTGTTCGGCCTTCAGGTTTTCCAGTTCGATTTCCGCCTTCGCGGTCTCGGCGCGGGCGCGTTCCGTCTCCAGAACCGTGGCCTTGCCCGCCTCAACGCGGGCAGTCGCCACGGATCCGGTTTCACGGACGAGGGCCAGCGCATCTTCAGCGAGGCGGACCTTCTCCTGCGCGGCCTGCACGGCCAGCGCGGCTCCGCGCGTCTCGAACAGCAGCGCGCGCAGCCGCACCTCCTGTTCCGCGCGGCTCACCGCCGCTTCCGACTCGGCGACCGCCGCCCGGTGCCAACGCTTATTCCCCAGCTCGATCTCCTGCGAGACCGCCACCGTGGTTTCGGCCGCATCGAAGCCCTGGGCGGCGCCGGAGCCCCCCACGTTCTCGACCTCTGTCCCCAGCCTCGGGTTGAGAGGGCGTGCCGCCTGTTTGGCGCGCCGTCCGGCGGCCTCGGTTTTATACGTTCCCGATTTGAGCGCCGGGCTCCGTTCAGCGACGCGCCGCAGGCACTCGCCGACCGTCACGCTCCGCACTGCGCCGCGTTCAGCGGCGCCGAGCGAAAGAGTACACAACATGATCGCAAACAGGCACAAGGGTGCCCGCGAAAGGGTAAAAGGGTTCATGAAGAGACTGTCTTCCGTTAAAGATAAGCCTTGACCGGCACACACACGTTTAACCGGCACCTGATGCGGCGCCGGACAGCGGGATCAGCTGTTCGCGAGTGGCGGGCGGAAGATGTCGCTAGGAAGAAGCAACGCAAGAATCGTCTCGTTGGAAACCGGAATCCAAGCCGTTTCCTTTTGCTCGACAGGGCCGGACAGATCGGCAAACGGTTCGATCGCTTGGTGGCAGAAACAGGAGCAGACCGGTGATTCTGAACAGCCGTCATGGCCGCACCATGCTTTTTCGCTATGGCAGACCGCGGTATGCGCGACCGTCCCGAACCAGACGGACACGAGTAACAAGACGGCCATACGCCTGAATATCTGCCAACCCTTCTTCATGCGATAGCGATAAAAATACACGGTTTGGGCAGAGAGTCAAGCGCGATCGGACGGCAATTCTATTCTATTGAGTCATACATAAGTGAGTGGCCTGTCTGAGTGGTAGGGACGGTTCCCCGAACCGTCCGTCTACCCTGAGCAAGCCGAAGGGCGGACACCTCGGGGAGGTGTCCCTACCACTGGTATCGTGTTGCCAACATTCACACTCAGTCCGTCGTCTTCTTTCCGGCGAACGGGTCGTAACGGCGGGCGGCGTTGCGGCCCCGCTTCCAGAAATCGGTGAAGTCTTTTTGGAACTGGGTCATGTTGACATTTTTGAAGGCTTCGGTCGTGGCCGCTTCAGCGTCTTTTGTTTGGGCGAGCGTCTTCAGGTAGGTGTCGAGAATGGCGGCATACCTGTCCGGGCCTTCCGGGGGCACCCCTTTGCGCAGATAATAGACCAGTGCCCAAGCGGCGGTGTAGTTGAGCGAACGTTGCTCGTCGGACCCGCTGTAGAAGCCGGAGTGCGCGGTCTGCAGGAGTTTGGGCAGGAGCCGCACAACCGCGTCGAAATTGCGGAGCAGATGTTCCACGCGTTCGTTTTCGGGGATCTCCACGCGGCCTTTCTTGTCCACCTCCGCCGCTTCGAAAAAGCAGGCGTGCCCCTCGTTGAACCAGGTGGCGTTTTCTATCATTGCGCAGGCGTAGAAAAGATACTGGTGGAAGCCTTCATGCCGGATGATGTCGAGGGTCTGATTGCGGTCTTTCCCCTGCGACAGGATGACGAGTTCGCGGCGCATGGGAGACCAGAGTCCCGCGCTCCACTCGTGCTCTTTTCCCACATATTGTTTATAGGCGTCGCGCGTCTCGTAGATGCGCACGACGCTGACGTCCGTGGCGGTCTCGAACGGCGGGATCAGCTTGGTGAAGGCCGCGCGCAAAACCGGCATGGTGGCTTGAAGTTCTTTCACGAGCGCTTTCCCGGCCGCGCTGCGGATATCGGAAAGGAAGATGTACTCGGGGGTTTCGGCAAACCACCAGTCCTTCATGTTGGCAATGCTTTTGCGTGCGGCCGTCCGGCCCGGATGGTCGGGGATCGCGGCAGAAGGGGTTTTCACCGATGCCGGTGAGACGGTGAGCGCTTTGGGTTGAACGCCCGTTGCGGCGCCGGCTCCGGTCTGCGGCGCCGGTGCCACGTTCGCCAGAAACTGGGTCTCAAAATCTTTGCGCACTTTGGACTTCAGGGTGCCGTCGGCGATCTTGATCACCGCGCAGAACCAGTCCGAGGGTGCGGACACCCCGTTGGGCTTGCGGGCCTTGACGCGGAACGCATAGACCAGCGTGGCGGACTCCTCGGCCGGGAAGAAGACGGCGCCGGCGAGGTTAAAACCCGTGCGCAGAGGCTCGGGGGTTTTCGGCGTGCAGGCGGCGAAGGCTTTGACCCAAGCGGCGAGGGCTTCGGCGCTGGCGGGGTCGAACACGTTCGCGGGTTCGGCAAACGCCTTGTCGAAATCGTCGCGGGCCACGTGTTTCATTTGCGTGTCGATGACCGGAAGCTGATGGGTCGGGCGCCCGAGAATCAGCACGTTGCCGTCCTCATCGCGCCACTGCCCGGCGTGCTGGGTGGCGTACCAGAGCTCGAACGGGTCGAACAGGTCACGCTTGAACGACTCCTCGCCGCGGGTGAAGGTGTAGGTGTAGGTCTTGAACTGCGGGAGCGGCTCGGGCTCGGAGTTGCCGAGCACGCGGATCTTCAGTCCCAGATTCGGATAGTTCCTGTCGGAACGGAACGAAGGCGCGGCATGGATGGCAGGAACGCCCAGCCACGCAATAAGGAAGGCGGCGGTCAGAACCGGACGGAGCGGTTCTCTATGTTGTGTCATGTTGCTTCCTTTCAGTCATCGAACCGTTTCACGGGACGGTGGCAGTAGGGCGTGGACCCTTTGACGAAATAATAATCCTGATGACTGGACTCCGCGGGCCAGAAAGTCTTGGCCGGTTCGATGCGTGTGACCACTTGGATCCCTTTCGCGCGCAAACGTGCGATCAGTTTTTCCGCCGTGGTTTTCTGCATCCCGTCGCGGACAAACACCGCGGACCGGTATTGTTCGCCGATGTCAGGTCCTTGACGCCCCTCCTGCGTCGGATCGTGGATCTCGAAGAAAAGCCGCGCCAGTTTCTCGTAGGCAGTCTGCCGCGGATCGTACAACACCTCCACGGCTTCGATGTGGCCTGTGCCGCCGGCGCAGACCTGGCGGTAGGTGGGGTGTTCGGTCCGTCCGCCGGTGTATCCGCTCACGGCGCGGATCACGCCGC
This sequence comes from Kiritimatiellia bacterium, assembly GCA_028700415.1. Lineage (GTDB taxonomy): Bacteria > Verrucomicrobiota > Kiritimatiellia > RFP12 > UBA1067 > JALHET01. The sequence goes on along the minus strand of JAQVSS010000191.1, from coordinate 1,416 downwards.
GCGCCTGCTGCAGATAATATTCGACGCCCCAGAAACAGCCGCCCGCGAAAAGGGCCTTCTCAAACGTTTTGCCCGTATCGGCTTCCGCGACAAAATCCAGCGAGATTGAATTGACGCAGTGACGCGTGTCGCGCGGGGTCAGGCGTTCGCCGGTGAAGACGTGGCCGAGATGTCCGCCGCATGTCGCGCACAGGATTTCCGTGCGCTGCCCGTCCGCATCCGGAACGCGCCGCACCGCGCCGGGAACGGCGTCTTCAAACGCCGGCCAGCCGCAGGTGGCGTCGAACTTGTCTTCCGCACGGTAGAGCGCAGCGCCGCAGCGCCGGCAGGTGTAGACGCCTTTTTCGGCGTGCCGCTCGAATTTTCCGGTGAAAGGAGCCTCCGTGCCTTTGCGCACGATGACGCGCTCCTCCTCTTCCGTCAGTTTCCGCCACTCTGTTTTCATAGACGCCTCCGCCCGCGCCGCGCCCGCACAGGCAACCGTCATGATCGCGAGACATGCCAGACACACGTTCACCATGTGGATAAGTATATCCGTGCCCCGACAACAAGGGCAAGCCGGGAGTGCCTACTGTTTGCAAGCTTGGGATGAACTTTAAGATTGTGGCTCCTTCCCTCTTACAGTATCGTTATTTCTTTCAGTTCCTCCGGGTGTTATGCGAAGTACAGTTTTACGGTTGTTGATACTGGGTTTTCCGGCTTGGTTGCTACCCGCACATGGGCAGGGAGCGTTTGCTGACGCACAACCCCAGGTCCGGCTGCTCGGCACGAACGTGGCCGTGTTGGGCAAGGTGCCGGGGTACACAGTCAAACAGGTGTCTTTCGTGTTTACGAACGCAAGCCAAACCCAGGTCAGCATTGTCTCGCTGATGCCGACGTGCAGGTGTGTGCGAGGCGAGGCAGATAAGGAGGGGGTGCCGCCCGGAGGCACCGCTACCGTGAACGTCCGCTTTACGCCTTTCCAGGTGCAGGGCGTGTTCGAGCGGGGATTATGGGTCAATTTCGCGGGGGGTGACCGCCAACGCGTGTATCTTGCCGTAGCGGGCGAGGTGGTTCCCCTTTTCAGAGGGGTGCCCTCAGATCCGGTCATCCTCAAGTCCAGGGATCTGAATGTGGTCTGGACCAACCGGTACACGCTGACGCCGTCCGAGGCCGGCCTCTGTTTGGGGGCTCCCGTTGTGGAGGCTCACGGCCGTCTCAGGGTTCAGGCTTCTGTCACAACAAATACGGTCGGGGCCGGAACGTTCTCCTATCACGTCACTCTGATGGTCGCTCCTTTAGCGCTCGGGCGGCATCAGGCGACGGTGAAACTGCCGGTGACCAGTCGCCCGGAGGCCCCGCCCGTCACGCTGGAGGTGTCGGCACAGGCCGGATTGTCGCTGGTGGCCAAGCCCGAATGTGTGAGGGTGTTTGAGA
>JAQVSS010000190.1 GCA_028700415.1 Kiritimatiellia bacterium | reverse complement strand
GAGGTCTCGCAACTCGAACTCACCGACTTCATCGACCCGGCCGTCGCCGAACCCCTCATCGCCGTGCAGGACAAGCTCCAGAACCTGCCCCAACCCGGACGCCGGCAAAACCCGAGGCCCCCCCGATGAACAGCCTGCGCCAGATGTGGAGGGTCGCCTGTTACGAATGGTTCGACGCGCTGCGCAGCCGCCGCGCGCTGGTGGTGCTGCTGCTCTACATGGCCGCCGCACTCTGTAACATGCACTGGTCGATCAATCTCCTCCACAAACTGGAGAGCGAACTCGCCACCGTCCTGCAACTGCCCCAGTCGGAAAGCACGGGCGTGGTTTCCACCGCGCTCTGGAAATCCAAACCCTTCCAGCGCATCATGCGGCAAATGACCCAAAATGACGCCGTTTTGCAGGACATCACCGGCAAGCATCCGGTCGAGCTCATCTACGCCTGGTTCGCCTTTTTCTATACGCCCCTCCTGGTCGTGCTGGTGGCGGGCAACCGCATTGCGGAGGATCTCGGCTCCGGCACCGTGCGCTACATGATCTTCCGGATCTCCCGCGCCAGCTGGACACTCGGCAAGTTTCTCGGCCAGACACTGATGATCGGCTTCGCGCTGATCCTGAGCGGCGTCGCCGCTTACGCGGTGGCCCGCTACCGGCTGGCGGAATCGGCACCCCCCGGCCTTTTTGCGAACATGCTCCAGTGGTCCGCGCGCGCCTGGATCTTCTCAATCCCTTACCTCGGTCTGGCCATGGGGCTTTCGCACCTCACCCGGTCGGCCAGCAAAGCGACCGTCATGGGCATCATCGCCATCACCTTCTGCTTTGTCGCCACGATCCTGCTGCGCCACTTCGCCGCCGACACCGGCTGGCGCGCCTATCTCCCTCACTTCGGCATGCTGCTGCCGGACGCGCACAAGATGTGCCTGTGGCGCAGCTCGCCCGCGCCGCTGGCAACCGGCTCCGTTTATCTTCTCACCCTCGGGTTCTGTTACCTGCTCACCGGGTATGCCTTTTTCCGAAAACGCGACGCCTGACATGAATGCTGCGATTGAAACAACGGATCTGGTCAAACGCTACGGCGCGCGCCGGGCCTTGGACGGCCTGACGCTCGCCGTGCCGCGTTTCGCCGTGCTCGGCCTCGTCGGCCCCAACGGCGCAGGCAAAACCACCTGGATGATGTCGGTCGCCGGTTTTCTCCATATCGAGTCGGGACAGATCGACCTGCTCGGCAACGGGCCGTTCAACCCTGCCGTCCACGCTGGCCGGATCACCATCCTGCCGCAAGATTCCGAGCTGCCGCACGAAAGCCGCCCCCTGGAGCTGCTCACCCACTACGGGCTCCTGCAAGGGCTCACGCGGCAAGAGGCGGCCCAGTCCGCAGCCGCCATGCTCGACGAGGTTCATCTCGGCGACCGTTTCAACGCGCCCATCCGCTCACTCTCGCACGGCATGCGGAAGCGCGTGATGATTGCCCAGTGTTTCCTCGGCTATCCAGAGGTCGTCTTGCTCGACGAGCCGCTCAGCGGACTCGACCCGCGCGAGGTCGCCCATATGCGCGCTTTCCTCACCAAACGCCGCGGACGCCAGACCCTCGTGATCAGCTCGCACAACCTCCATGACATCGAAGTGCTGTGCGACCATGTGGCGTTCATCGAAAAAGGGCGGGCCGTCCGCCTCGCCACCCTCGAAGAGCTTCTCGGAAAAGCCAGCACGCTCGTGTATGCCCTGACCGCGGAACCGGCCGATTACGCCCCGCTGGCCACTGCGGTGCCGGATGCGACCCTCACGTTCGACGCCGCCGTATCCAGCCTGATTTGCAAGTACGACCCGCACCGCGCCACGCCCGGCGAGATCAACAGCCGGCTGCTCCCAGCCCTTCTTCCCCAATGCGGCGTCACAACCATCACGTGCGGCGCCAACCTCGAAACCGAATACCTCAAAAACCTCTAAGCCCGCCCTCCTCTTCCCATGCCAACGCCCCTCCACATCGTCCTCGTCAAACCCGAAATCCCGCACAACACCGGCGCGATCGGCCGCGTATGCGTGGGGCTCGACTGTGCCCTCCACCTGATCCGGCCGCTGGGCTTCCATCTCTCGGACCAGTACCTGCAACGGGCGGGGCTGGATTACTGGGAGCATTTGCGGCTCACGGTCCACGACTCGTGGGACGGCTTTCTCGCGGACGTCAAACCGCCGCGGCTTTTCTTTCTTAGCACGCGGGGCGAACGCTCGCTCTACGGGTGCGCCTTTCAGCCGGACGACGCGCTGGTCTTCGGGAACGAAGGCAGCGGCTTGCCCAAAGACTTCTACCCCCGCTACAGCGACCGCCTTTTTCAGATCCCCATGCCGGGCGAACACGCCCGCAGCATCAACCTCGCGAACGCGGTCTCCATTGCCGCCTACGAGGCCTACCGCCAGCTCACCCTTCCGCGCTGACCGCGATCACCCGCGTCTCGGGCTCGGCGGCCAGGGAAAACCGCACATGGATCGCGTCCGGCGGGATCAGATCCCCGGCGCGTTCCGGCCACTCGACGGCCACCACCGCACCCGTCTCCAGATACTCGGGATAGCCGATGGTCAACAGGTCGTCCGGGCCGCTCAACCGGTACAAATCCATGTGAACCAGTTTGAACGCCGGCGTCTGATACTCGGTGGACAGCGTGAAGGTCGGGCTCGTCACCGGCCGGCGCAGCCCCAGCGCAAAGCCGAGCCCCTGCACAAACGTGGTTTTCCCCGAGCCGAGATCGCCGTGCAGCGCGATCACCGTGCCGGGCTTCAGCAGCCGGGCGACTTCCCCGGCCACCTGCCACGTCTCTTCAACCGACCGTGCCGTGTACGTTGTTGTCACCTGTCCAGCCATCCGATCACCTCGTCGATGAACCGGTCCATATACTCTTCCGCAAAGGCCGAGGCATGCGGCAGCCGCACCAGCCCCGGCAGGTTCTTCGCCAGCGGGGAAGACGCGGTCAGCGGCTCCTGCGCGAACACGTCCAGACACGCGCCGCGCACCGCGCCGGTCTTGAGCGCCTTGGCCAGAGCCGACTCATCGACACAATTGCCGCGACCCACGTTGTAGACGACCGCATGCCGCGGCAAACGCGCCAGCCGCGCCGCATCGATCAGGTTGTCGGTGCCCGTGTCGGACGGCAACACCAGAATGAGGTGATCCGCCTCCGGCAGAACCTCATCCAGCCGCTCCAGCGTAACCTGCGCGTCGGCCTTGTCAAACCACCGAGGGCGATGCGTCTGCGGAGTCCGCCGGACGCCCGTCACCCGCACCCCGAACGGCTTGAGGAGCCGCCCAATGGTCGCGCCGATGTGGCCGAACCCCACGATCACCGCATGGCTGCCGCGCAACAGCCGCATGGTGCCATAGAGCCGCTCGCGCGGCCACAGCTCTCCCCGGAGCTGACACCGGTACGCCTCTGTGATGCCGCGGTTGAAGGCCAGCATCAGCCCCAGCACGGTCTCGGCCATCAGCGGCCCGTGAAACGTGCCTTGGCGCACCTTGACCTGCGGCGGCGGTGTGAGCGGGAAAAAGTCGCGGCCTGCCGCCGACGAAAGAATGCTGCGCAGCAACGGCGCGCGCGCGAACCACTCCTGCCGGAACGCCCACGTCACCGCCACCTGGACCTTCGGCAACGTCCGGACAAACGCGCGCTCGCTTCGGCACCACGTCACCTTGGCCTGCGGATACGCCGCGCGCAGCCGCGCGACGTGCCGCGCCTTGATGCAGAAATACGGCACCGTGCTCTCCTGAAAAACAACGATGGATTCGGTCTTCATGGCTCCTTCTTCATCAGCGTTGCACCCCGGTTATACGCCTGGGGCGGCTGCTCCCAACCCGACCCCACGCCCTGCGTCATCAGCGCCTTGAGCTCTTCGAGGTGCCGGGCGTAAACGTCCCTGGGCAGGCAGGCGTGCTTCTTGCAGAGCGCCGCGGCCATACCGACCACCTCGCCCATCATGCCGCCCGTGCGCATCACACGCACGGTTCCCAACGCGACGTGCGTCACGCTGATGTTGCGCCCCGCCATGAACATGTTGTCGATGTTCCGGGAATAAAGGCAGCGGTACGGAATCGGATACGGGTGGATGGTTATGTGCTTCGCAATCGACTTGAACTCCGATCCCGGAAAGTTGACGGTGTTCTTGGGATCGGGATAGTGCAGGTCAACCGACCACGTCGTGCTGGCCGTGGCATCGGGATAAGCCACGCGGTTCACGATATCGCGCTCGTTCAGGACGACGTCGCCCATCAGGCGGCGCGACTCGCGCTTGCCTGCCACGTACGCCACCCACTCCAAACGCAGGTTCGCGTAATCCGCCTTGTGCGCCGAACGGTTCTTGAGAAACGACCAGTTGGAGAAAACCACCAGCAGCCCGTAGTCGCGCACGCGTTCGAACTCGTTGACCTGGTGCAGGCTCATTCCCGTCTCCCACGTCCATTCGCCCATTTTCACGCGCTCGCAGTTCGCGTCGTTGAACGGCAGCCCCCACGCGATGTCGGGGAACGCGACCGGCCCGCCGGCTTCGCGCGAATACCACTGCACCGACGAGCCCATGGTCTGGCTGTCGGCTTTGTCCGGCGCGGTAGGCTCGCCCGTCTCGTCCCGGCTCTCGCGGCCATAGCGGTAATCGGCCCCCGCCAGCATGCCGATCACCCCGTCGCCCGTGCAGTCCGCCACCAGCGGGGCTGCGAAGCGCGTTTCCCGGCCGGTCACGATGTCCCGCCCGAGCACGGCGGTTATTTTTGAGCCCTCTTTTTCGACGCCCAGCGCGCGGGTGTTGAGAAAGAGCAGGATGTTTTTCTCGGACTTGACCGCCTCGCTTTTACGCGCGTCCTCGTAAACCTCGCCGGGTTGCGCGTTACCGCCGCGGGCCGGGGCGATCTCACTCACCACGTCGCCCAGTTTCGGATACGGGGGCACATGGACCCATCCTCCCAGATGAACCCGCACCTCAGAACTGTTGTTGCCGCCCAACACGGGCCGGTCCTGAATCAGCGCCACTTTCAGGCCGAGCCGCGCGGCGGAAATCGCCATGCACACCCCGGGGATGCCGCCGCCCGCGACGATGAGATCCGCGCGCACCGTTTCCTGTGACGGTGTGATCGCCCCCATCTGACGGCGGAACGTTTCCAGTTTACCCACCTCGTTCTCGGGCTTGAACGCCGCATCGGAGGTCAGGAGCAGCGCATCGCAGCGCCCGTTGAAGCCGGTCAAGTCATGCAGCGCCAACGAGGCCTTACCCTTTTCAAGCGCCACTGTTCCCGCCTCTTGCCACTCCCACTCTCCGCCCCCGACGCCGAGCGCGCTGGCCATCGGCGCACCGTTCACGAGCACCTGAAATTGACCCGGCGTACCCTTCCGGCTCCAAGGCGCCGCCCAGTTGCGGGTCCGCGCGAGCACGCGGTAGTTTCCCGCCTCCCGCACCTCAATCATTGCGGAGGCGTCCCGCACCGGCTGACCCAACCCGTGCGCCATCAGAAAAGGCGACCCCATCTGGTCCATGAACTGCTGGTCCACGACCCAACCGCCCTTGTCCGGGAACGATTCGGCCTCCACCAGCACCGTGGCCGCCTGTGCCGCGCCTGCACATGCCGCGGCAACCACCGCCAGCAATTTCCGCTTCAACAACATGCCCGCCCCTTTTCTGTTTTGACTGTCCCTGTTTATACCATATCCGCCCCCGACCGGAAACCGTGAAAACCGGACCCTGCGAGACGGCGTGAAAAAGGGCTACGTGTTGCACTGACAAACGGCCAACCTGGCCGAAAACTACGTCTTGCCCAAATTCAAACTTTTTTGATGCTGAAAATGTCACTCTTTCTTTTTGACGGAAACGATTGGGAAGTGTTATGATCAAAACCGTAAATTTGAAAACTGGGAGTAGGTCCTATGAAAAAAACGAAGGTGTTTGCTCTCGCCGCCGGTTTGGCCGTGTTTGCATCGGCGGTCGCCGAAACCCTAACGGTCGGGGACGATCCCGCACGCCGTACGCTTGGAGACGGCTATACGCTCACGCCATCGACTGTGGCGTTAGGTTCCGGCCCGCTTCCGGACGGGGTGCCGACACCGACCTTCTGGCTGGACGCGAGCGACCGCACCGGCTGGGCCTACAAGGACTATGACGGCACCCAGGTGACGAATTTGCCGTCAAAGGTTGGAGGCCGGTATCTCACCGCCTCCACCGCAGGCGGGGACTGGAGCAGCTGGACACTCGGAGCACCGGTTCTCTGTACCGACAACGCGAAGCTCGGCGGCGGCAAATACCTCGATTTCGGCGCCTACGGCTCCTGCCGCGGACTTGTCTTCAATCCGGTCAATGGCCACACGGCGCTCACCAACGTCGCGAGCGTCGTGGCGGTCTACGGCTCCCAGCGCGGCGGGGGCTTCCTCCTGGGCGGCGGATACACGCCCGGCAGCGGTTACGCATTTTCGCGCAACGGAACCGGCAGCCACACAGCCGACGACAATCCCGGTTACGAAGGAACGGTCTTCGACGGCAACGCGCGCACGTTTTTCCAGAACGGACTGATGCGCCACAGCGGCAACATCACCAATCCGCGCAGCGGCACCGGTTTCGCCGGCGACTGGGAAGTCTTGGCGTTTACCGCGACGAGTGCCGAAGGCGAAGCGACCGGCATCGGTCTCAACGACGCGCGCGTCTCCAGCCGTTCGGGCGGCATGATGATCGCGGAGATGCTGATCTTCGACACGATTCTCACCGCGGAACAGTGCGCCAAACTCGAGGCCTTTCTCGAGGCGAAGTGGTTCGGGAACCCCACGCTCGGCTATGCCGGCGATGCGCACGTTTCAATGATCCGCAGCGCGCAGACCAACACGATGAATCCTTCTCCGACGCATCTGGCTGTCTCCGCCGCGTCGGGCGAGAAGCTCACGATCGACCATCTTTACGGCGGCGGCTACGGCGGCTCGGAGCTCGTCAAAACCGGCGCGGGCGTGCTGGAACTCGGTAGCGCCGCGACCTACGGCGGCAACGTGCGCCTGCAGGGCGGCACGCTCGAATTCAGCCGCATTCCGGTTCCGACGGAGATGCCGACCAACTATGTCTTCCATCTCGACGGTTCGGCGCCGGACACGATCGTCACGGAAGCGCACGACGGCACCAACGACTGGGTGGTGATGTGGAACAATATCGCGAACGTTTCCTTCAAGGGAGACCGTCCGCTCGGCGCGACGAACAAGCACGACCGCACGGACATCCCCGCCTACTGCCAGCCGCGGGTTCGCCGCGACGCGTTCGGTACGGGCAAGCACATCGTCGACTTCGGCAGTTGGATGAACAACTGGGTTTCATCGGATTATGTCCTCGGCAAGGCCGGCGATCTCCAGATCTGGGGTGTGACCGAGTCAACGGGGGTGGCGAAGTCGATGAATATCCCGAGGGTGACCACGGTCATCGCGGTCATGTCCGCCCACGGAGGCGGCGGAACCCTCGTTTCCGTTGCCGGTGCGGATTCCAACTCCATCTACTCACGCGGTAATACCGCAGCCAACATTACCACGGCAATCGCAAAGAACAAACAGGTTCTCACGCAGGGCGGTTACGCGACGTCGGCAGTGCCGACGCGCGTCTTTATCGACGGCGCCCGCGTGGATGCGACCGCGGAAGGGTATCGCACCTACGGGTGGCAGGTGGTTGCGCTGCAGCTCTCCTCGGCGTCTCTGCACACCATCGGCGCTATGAATAGCGACTGGTATTCGGGCGGCATGCAGATCGCGGAGCTGCTGATGTACGACCGCATCCTCTCCGACCGCGAGATCAAGGACGCGCAGGCGCTCCTGTCGAAGAAGTGGTTCGGAACGGACATCCCCGGCTACGATGCGGCGGATGCCGCACGCAAGACGGCCGACCTCCAGCAGGTGACGGTCGAGGCGGCGTCGACGATCGACGTGAAATGCGGCACTGCCCGCATCGGCAAGCTTGCCGTGAACGCCCCGCTCGTCAAGACCGGCGCGGGCACGCTCGATGTGCAGTCCATCAGCGACCTTTCAGCAATCGAGGTGAGGGAAGGCCAAGTCCGCACGGTCGCCGTGCCCGATCCGGCCGCGAAACTGCAGCTTGC
>JAQVSS010000017.1 GCA_028700415.1 Kiritimatiellia bacterium | reverse complement strand
CTCGTCAGGATCACCTACGAAGGACGCTACGGCCAGCTCTACACCGAAACCAACCCCATCCAACGCAAAATCATGGAGGCTTTCGGACTCACGCTCCCGGCATAGTTACACCGCTCGGGAAATGAGGCTGAATAGCAGAATCCTTCGGTACAAGAAAACGGCTCGGTTCCGTTCAGAGAATGGTTACACGCAAGAGAAACTGTTAACCACGATTGATCCACGCAAAATGGATCCCTCCAAGCGGTCAAAGGACTGGGGCGATGAGATGCTGTACTTCAACACGCCGGATGTGTTCCTGACCGGACAGGGCGTCATCCCCGCGAATCCCGCTGAGTCCACAGCGGATATTTCCGCATTGAAACAGAACGATGCGTCGCAACTCATGCAGGCCGTCTGCGACGAAAAGACATCCCAGCCTGCGCGGAGGGCGGCGGCGAGGGCGCTGGTCGAGAAGCGCGCCGCCACGCGGGATTTCAAGTAGTTGGCACGAGGGCTACACGAAGCGAATATGGTGTATACATACCGCGACACGGTCGAGGCGCTCGTGAAAGTGGGGCGCGATGCCGTGCCCATCGTCCTTGAAAGGTTGAATGATCCGGCCTGTTCCAACGTCGGCAAGAAATACGCGATATGGGCGCTGGTGCGAATCGGGGTGGCTGACCCCGGTGTTATCCAGACCTTGCAAACCCTGTCGTCCGACACAAATTGCGTTGGCGTTGCCAAGTATGCCCAAGACACGTTGCGGCATTTCAAGGGCAAGAACCCGTGATCTTTTCTCTTCCATTACGCCAGCCCGTGGTGAGCATCATTTGTCATTGTTGCGGTCCACAGGCTGGAAAGAGAATACAAGCTGGTTGAACACCCACTAAAATCAAAATCAAAATCGGCGTGCTTCTCCCTTGAGTTGATCCCCTATCATGTTATACATTTACTCTTATTCATGTGTAAGGCATGCCGCGTTTCGCTTGCCGCGTCCGCAAGCCGGCAGATGTGCCGCCGAACCCAATAAGGAATGAGAGTATGAAACTGAGCCAGTTGACACAGCTAACACGCCGTCATTTTATGAAGTCCGCCTCCGCGGGTGCCACGCTCGCCGCACTGCCCGGCATCCTCAAAGCACAGCAGGCGCCGTCGCAAAATGTGATTGGAGCCAACAGCCGCGTCAATGTCGCTTGCGTTGGTTTTTCGGACCGTTTCCAGAACGCACTCCTGCCCTCCTTCCTGAAGTCGAACAAAGAGCTGAATTTCGACATGGTGGCGCTGGCTGACCTCTGGAGCGTCCGCCGCCAAGAAGGCAAAGCGAAACTTGAGGAAAAGCTCGGCCATTCCATCGACGTGTACACGAGCGACGAGGACCTGTACGAGAAAGCCAAGAACGTCGACGCCGTGATCATCTCAACGGCCGACTTCCAGCACGCCGTACACACCGTCCACGCCGTCAAGGCCGGCAAAGACTCCTACTCTGAAAAGCCGTGCGCCGAGGACATGGCCGCCGCCAACGCCGTGCTCGACGCCGTCAACGAGGCCCGCAAGGCCAACAACCGCGGCGGCGCCGTCATCCAGGTCGGCTCACAGCGTCGCAGCGGGACCGCGTACCACATCGCCAACGACTATATCCGTTCCGGCAAGTTCGGCGACATCACCTATGTGGACCTCTGCTGGAACGTGAACCAGCCCCGCCGCTGGCGCCGCCCGGAAGCCCTCGTCGCCAGCCTGAAGGAGTCCGACACCGACTGGAAACGGTGGTTGCTTGACCGCCCGTTGGTCGCCTTTGATCCCCGCAAATACCTCGAGTTCCGCCTGTTCTGGCCCTACTCGTCCGGCATTCCCGGACAGTGGATGTGCCACCAGATCGACACCGTCTCCTGGTTCACCGGCTTTGACTTCCCCCGCTCGGCCATGGCCGGAGGCGGTATTTACGCGTGGAAGGACGGCCGGCAGAGCTGCGACACCTTTACAACGATCCTCGAATACGGCCCGGAGAACGACCCGTCCAAGGGGTTCCAGGCTGTCTTCAGCTCGCGCCAGACCAATTCCGCGCGCGGCAACGTCGAGAAGTACCACTCCACCATCGGCACCATCGACCTGATCAACGGCACCGTTTCCAACGAGGGCGTCGAAGGGGCCAAGGCGGAAACCCGGAAGCTCGCTCAGACGGAAGCGGCCGTCACAGCCGCCAACACCGGCGCCGGCAATATGGAGGTCGGTCACATGCGTAACTGGATGGAGTGTGTCCGTTCGCGCAAGCAGCCGAACGCGCCCATCGAGGCGGGCTACAGCCACGCCGTGGCGCTCATCATGTCCAACGCCTCGCTGCGCACAGGCATGAAGGCCACGTTCGACAGGGCGATTCGGCAAGTGGTCGCCGGCGGCAAGATCTTTAAAGGCTATTGAGTAAAAGGATGGCGCCGGTTTAGGCTGTTAGGGAAACAGGGCACCGTATTCACTGTCTTCCTGACAGCCTAATCGCCGTCCGTTTAAACACCAAAAGGGATACACGTATGCATCTGAACCGCAGAACATTCATGCAGGCGTTGGCGGCCGCCGGCGCCCTGGGAGGCACCGGCATGGCTCGTGCAGTGAAAACCAAGCCCAACATCCTGTTCGGACTGTGCGCCGGTCCGGACAAGGCCGAAAAGTTGAAAGCCATCGGTTACTCGTTCCTCGAAGGTGGCGTCGCCAGAACCTTAAAGCCCGAAACGCCTGACGCCGAGTACGCGCCGGAATTGGCAAACCTTAAAGCCTGCGCGCTTCCCTTCCGGTCGTGCAACGGATTCATTCCCGGCAAATTCCGTCTCACCGGCCCCGAGCCCACGCACGCCGCCGCCTTGGACTACGCGGTCAAGGCTTGCCAGCGCGCGGACGAAGTCGGCATTCCTTTCATCGTCTTGGGCAGTGCTGGAGCGCGGAACGTGCCGGAAGGGTTCGACATGGCCAAAGGCAAGGCCCAGTTCATCGCCTTCTGCCAGAAACTCGGCGACCGCATCAAGGATTGCAAGGTCACGGTTGTGCTTGAGCCGTTAAACAAAGGTGAATCGAACATCCTCAACTCGGTCGCCGAAGGCATCGAATATGTGGACGCCATCCGCCGCCCGCGCATCCAACTGCTCGCGGACTTCTACCACATGTTGAAAGAAAGCGAAGGCCCTGACTCCATCCGCAAGGCCGGCGCGCGCCTCCGTCACTGTCACATCGCCGAGTTGGAAGGGCGCAAGGCGCCCGGCACCAAAGGAGAGGACCTGAGCGGTTTCTTTGCGGCGCTGAAAGCCATCGGATACGTCGGCGGCGTCTCGTGCGAGTGCGGCTGGCCCAAAGAGAACGTTGAGGACGCCTGGAAGAAGGCGCTCGAGACCATGCGTCGGCAGGCCGGCTGTTAGGCTCAGTGGCGTGTTTGCAGGCCTCCATTTCTGAGTTCGGCGCTGGGCGTTCAACGTTCGGGGTTTGATTGAGCGTTGAACGCTTCGAACAACGAACAGGAGAAACGTTTGAATGACGTCCACTCCTTTCCATCTCGCGGACGACTACGCCCGGATGCTGACGGTTCCGCCGTCTGCGGCGCATGAAGACAGCGCGCGTTACCGTTCCGGGTTCCATTGGAGCGAGCGGCATTTGCAGTGTCTTTGGTTTGACGAGCGCTACCGCCCCGCATTTTTCCGCCTCTCCGGCGGCGAGACGGCCACCGTGCTCGATCCCGGCCAGTGGAACTTGGAAGCGGGCCCGGATTTCCTCAACGCGACACTCCTGCTTCAACCCGGTGAACGGCAACTCCGCGGCGATGTGGAGATCCATGTCCATCCCTCCGACTGGGACACGCACAACCACCGGGGCGATCCCGCCTATGACCGTCTCATCGCTCACGTCACATGGTTTTCGGGTCCGCCCCCCCGCACCTTGCCTCCAGGCGTCTGCCCGATTTCACTTGCAGAACCTGTGTTGTCACACCCCGGTCTCTCGCTCGGCGATATCGACCTCAAGGCTTACCCCCACGCCGTTCTCCCCGTCACGCCTCGGCCGTGCGAAGCCTTTTTGCGAAACGATCCCGACCGCGCCCGCACCATGCTTGCCTCCGCAGGGCACTACAGGCTTCGTCTCAAGGCAGACCGCATCCGCACACGCCTTGAGCAAAGCGGCGACCGGAACCAAGTCTTCTACGAGGAGGTCATGGCCGCCCTCGGGTTCAAGCACAACCAGATGCCGTTTCGCGCGCTCGCCCGACTCATCCCCCTCGCCTCGCTCGGCGTCCGGCGCGAGACCGCGTTTGCCCGCCTGCTTGGCGCGGCCCGGCTTCTGCCTCAACCTGAAGCCGCGCCCGACAACGAGGGACAACACTTCATCCGCACACTGTGGGACTCCTGGTGGCGGGATTCCATTGACACCCTTCCCGCGAACGTCGCGTGGCGGCTCCACAACCTCCGTCCCCAAAATTCGCCGGTACGCCGCCTGGCGGCCTCCGCCAGCCTTTTCAGCGGCATGGCTTCCGTGCTGAACGATCTCGACCGGCTCTCCGGCCTCACCGGGCTGCCGTGGTATTCGCACGCGCAGGACGCATTCACCCTGCGTTGCCGCTGGCCCTTCTGGAACCAACGGCTCGCCTTCTCCTCCACCCCGGATCAGGAACACGACATCGCTCTTCTCGGTGAGTCGCGTGTTGCCGCAATCCTGACCAATGTGGTCTTTCCGTTTTACGCCGCCGAAAACCGCTTCCCCGCTGATGCGTTCGAATATCTGCCCCCCGAAGACCTCTCCGCCCCCATGCGCCTCACGGCGTTGCACCTCTTCGGGCGCGACCACAACCCCGCCCTCTATTCGGACAGCGGCCTGCTCCAGCAGGGATTACTCCAGATCCACCTCGATTTCTGCCTAACCGCAAAACCCGGCTGTGACTCCTGCACCCTTTGTCAAACCCTTGCCGGCACGGCATGAATTGCGGTTGCGCCACGAGCCGCAAACCTGTAACGTTAACCTGTTTTTATAGGAGACCTGTATGAGATTCGCTTTTCTTTTTTTCCTTTTAATGACCGCGACCGCCGCTTCTTCAGCCGACATCCAGACGGTGCGGGCCGCCGACCCGCGCAACATCGCCAACGGCCTGCGCATCCCCTGCGAAGGATATGTCGATCAACCGTACGTGGTGGTCACATCCAACGGCGACTGGGTGTGTACGCTCACAACCGGCAAGGGACTGGAAGGGCAACCGGGACAACATGTGATGTCGACCGTAAGCAAAGACCAGGGCAAGACCTGGTCGGCGCTCGTCGACATCGAACCCGAAACCGGGCCGGAAGCATCATGGGTAACCCCCCTTCTTACACCGTATGGCCGTATCTACGCCTTCTACACCTACAACGGCGACAACATCGTGACCCTGCCCAACTCCGATAAGCGTGTGCGTGCCGACACTCACGGCTGGTACGCCTTCCGCTATTCGGATGATGCCGGCGCCACCTGGTCTGCCCAGCGCTACCGCATCCCGATCCGGGTGACGGATGTTGACCGCTGTAACCCGTGGCGTGGCGAGGTCTGCCACTTCTGGGGGATCGACAAACCCAAAGTCAAAGACGGCAAAGTCTATTTCGCCTTCACCAAACTCGGTAAGTATTTCATGCTCGACGGCGAAGGCTGGCTCATCGAGTCCGACAACCTGCTGACGGAGCGGGACCCCGACAGGCTCGCGTTCAAGCTGCTGCCCGACGGTGAGAAAGGTGTCCGCAATCCCGCGCTCGGCAGCGTGCAGGAGGAACACAACCTCGCGCCGCTCGCGAAAAGCGATCTCTTCTGCGTGTTCCGCCTGGAAGGCGGAACACCCGGCCAAAGTTATAGCCGTGACAACGGCGCGACCTGGTCGCTTCCCGAACCGATGGTCTATGGTCCCGGCAAGCGCACCTTTAAGACCCCGCGCGCCTGTCCGAAGCTCTTCGTGACCGCCGAAGGCAACTACCTCTTCTGGTATCACCACCACGGGGGCAAGCGCTGGGGGGGCCGCAACCCGGCCTTCCTCTCCGGCGGCACGCTCAAGGACGACGGGCTCATCCAGTGGTCCGAACCGGAACTCGTGCTGTTTGACCCGAACCCCGCTATCCGCATGAGCTATCCAGACCTGATCGAACGGGACGGCAAGTTCTGGATCACCGAAACTCAAAAATCGGTCGCACGCGTTCACCCGCTTGACCGTACCCTGCTCGACGGGCTCTGGACACAGGCCGTAGCCACCAACGTATGCCTGCGCGGCCTGTTGCTTGAAAAGGCGAACAGCGGGGGCACACCCGCCCGCCCATCCGTTCCTCAAACGTTCGGGGACCTGTCGCACGGCGGGCTGACGGTCGAGCTTTGGACACAACTCGATAGCGCCGCAGCCGGTCAGACACTGTTCAGCACCATGGACGAGACCGGAGTGGGAGTACGTGTGACAACGGCTGAACTCGCCGGACAACCGACACTGTTCATCGAGTTGGGCGACGGAAACCGCGTGGCCGCTTGGCATACAGACCCCGGCGTGGTAAAACCCGGTAAACTGCAACACACGGCGTTTATTTGTGACTTTTCATCAACCGTACTTTCTGTCATCGCCGACGGCGTGTTTTGCGATGGCGGCACCGCGCGACAATACGGGTGGGGGCGCATCCCCCTTGAATTTGGTGAAGTCAAAGGCTCGTTTCACGCTTTCTTGGCGCCCTCCGTCAAAGGTTTGCGACTTTACGGCCGGGCCTTGCGCACGTCCGAGGCGATCGGGAATTTCCGGGCTGGCGCGTTTTGATGTGACGGACGATTTTTGAAAGGATAGGCTATGCGTTGCTGGACAGTTGTGATGATGGGAAGCGCGATGGCGGCACCGTTCGGGTTTTCCCTTACACCCGATGCGCCGATGTGCGAGTTACTGGCGAAACCCGGACTGGTCGCCGTGACCGATGCGACGCCCGAATTCTCCTGGCTTTTCAAAGAAGGCATGCCGCAAGATTTCCAGACGGCCTATCAGATCCAAGTCGCGTCGTCAACCGAACTGTTCAAGACGGGCAATCCCGATTTGTGGGACTCCGGCAAGGTGGAATCTGGGCAATCGCTCTATATTGCGTATGCGGGTTCGCCATTGCCCGTAAGCGCGAACGTCAATTGGCGTGTCCGCGTGTGGAACCGGAAGAACAAACCGGGGGCTTGGTCGCAGACGCTCGCATTCGCGACGGCAGAGAAACTCGGCGACGACAGCGCCGTGCGCTATCCGGTGACACAGAGGCAGGTGAAGCCCTCGCTGGTGATGACCAACGCGCAGGGACGCGTGTTCGTGGATTTCGGCAAAGCCGCGTTCGGCTGGGTCGAACTGTTGCCGCCGCGCGACATGTTGCGGGGCGGGCCGTTCACGCTTCATCTCGGCGAGAAGTCGTCGGGATACCGTGTGGACAATGCGCCCGGAGGCTCAATCCGCTACGTCAAAGTGCGCGGCGCGCTGACCAACCCGGGAATCTACCGCGTGCCGTTAGAAGCAGACAAACAGAACACCTGTGGCTCCTCAGCGCGCCTGGCTAACGATTTTGGCGTGGTCATGCCGTTCCGTTACGTGGAAGTGGAGGAGTGCCCCTATCCGGTGACAAAAGATTCCATCCGCCAGATCGCCATCAACTATCCGTTCGACGACAACGCGGCACGGTTTGTCTCCAGCGACGCCATGCTCGACCGCGTCTACGCATTCTGCAAATACACCGTCAAGGCCACCACGTTCGCGGGCGTGTACGTGAACGGCGACCGCGAACGCATTCCCTGCGAGGCCGACGCTTATATCAACCAGCTCTGCCATTACGGGGTGGACCGCGAATTCACGCTCGCGCGGTATAGCCATGAATACCTGATGAGACACCCGACCTGGCCCACTGAGTGGAAACAGCATTCGGTGATGATGGCGTGGACGGACTGGATGTATACCGGCAATACCGAATCCCTGTCCCGGTGTTACGGCGAACTGAAATCCAAGAAGACGCTCGAGGCTTGTGCCCGCGAGAAAGACGGCCTGCTGGTAACCGGCGGTCCGGAGGCGCCCGTCGAAGGCGGGTTGCGCGACATCGTGGACTGGCCCGCAGGGGAACGCGACGGTTTTGAATTCAAACCGGTCAATGCAGTGGTCAACGCCTTTTATTGCCTCAACTTGCGGCAGATGTCGGAAATGGCGCTTGCGCTGGACAAGGTGCAGGATTCGGCAATCTACCGGCTGAAGGCTGAACGCGCGCAAAACGCTTTTCACGCCTTGTTTTTCAACCCGGAACGCGGATGCTATCTTGACGGCGAGGGCGCGGCACACGCCTCGCTACACGCAAACATGCTGCCGCTGGCTTTCGGGCTGGTGCCGGAAGAGGAACGCGGACGGGTGGCGACTTTCGTGCAGTCGCGGGGCATGGCGTGCAGTGTCTATGGCGCGCAGTTTCTGCTGGAATCCCTGTTCGAGACGGGGTTGGAGGACGAGGCCCTCCGGTTGATGACGCGCGACGACAGGCGGAGTTGGGCAAACATGATCCGGTCCGGTTCGACCATCTCAATGGAGGCGTGGGACAGCATCTACATGCCGAACTTGGACTGGAACCATGCGCGGGGTGCGGCGCCGGCCAATATCATACCGCGTTACGTGCTGGGCGTGCGTCCCCTTCTGGCCGGCTTCGGTAAGATTCTGATCCGCCCGCAAGTCGGTTCCCTCGACGCTGTCCAAGGATTTGTGCCGACTGTGCGTGGAAGCGTAACAGTCGGTGTGCGACAAACCCCCGGCAACTCATACCGGCTGATGATCGAGCTTCCGCTGAACACGACCGGCCGCCTGGAATTACCTTGGGCTGAGGGGGCGCTTCTGACCGTTGACGGCAAGCGTTACAGAGACCCTTTGCTTGAAAACGGCCGGCTGGTCTTGGACAACGTCGCCTCCGGGCATCATGTTGTGGCATGGCAGACGCGGGAGGAGACCTCATGCGACTCGAACAGCGGGCGCGGCAGCCCGAAGATCTTCAGCAATGGTTGGCGGGCGTGGTTGCCCTTCTTTTAATCGCTGTTCTGGCGACAGTGCTTCACGGGTGCGGGGTGCAAATATGTCTGTTCCGCCGTTTGACGGGCTGGCCCTGCCTCACCTGCGGCAGCATGCGCGCCGCAGCAGCGCTTGTGTCGGGAGACCTTGCCGGGGCAGTGTGCATGCAGCCTCTCGCTGTGGCGGCCGGTCTATCATTATTTCTGTGCTTGGGCGTTTACACAGCCGCCCTGTTCTTGTTTAGACGGGTGCTTACACTCCGACTCGCGCCGATAGAACGGAGTGTCTGCTGGCTTGTCACCGCTTTGCTGGCCATGCTCAACTGGCTGTATCTGGTGCGGTGCGGCATATAAAAAAGGCACGCCGTTTTCGGGCGTGCCGTGTGTCGATACGATAGACTCCGTCCAAGAATTATTCGTCCGACTCTTCGTTACGGTTCTTCGCCGCCTCGGCGATAATTTTCTGAGCAACGTTCGAAGGCACAATGTCGTAGCGGTCAAAATCCATGGTGAACGAACCTTGCCCCCCTGTGATCGAACGTAACTCTGCGGCATATTTGAAGAGCTCCGCAAGAGGCGCTTCAGCGGTAATCACCTGAGTGCCTTCCTCTTCGACCTCCATGCCCAACACGCGCCCGCGCTTATGCGGCATGTCACCGCTGATCGACCCCATGAATGTCTCGGGGATGGTGATCTTGAGCCGCATGATCGGTTCGAGCAAGACGGGCTTGGCCTTTGACATGCCCTCACGCAACGCGCGTGAACCGGCAATCTTGAACGCGATTTCCGAAGAGTCCACATCGTGGTATGCGCCGTCGTAGACTTCCACGTTGATGTTTTGGACGGGATAGCCCGCTACCGAACCGGCCAGTTTGCCCTCATTCACGCCCTTCAGAACAGCGGGTATGAAATTCCCGGGAATTGATCCGCCGACCGTCTTGTCTACAAACCACTCACCCGTCTCACCCTCACGACGCGGAAAGACTCTCAGATAGACCTCGCCGAACTGGCCGCGTCCACCCGACTGCTTCTTGTGGCGGTAATGCCCATCGCCAAGGGCGGTGACAGTTTCCCGATAGGGCACTTTCGGCACCGAAAGCTCAACGCTAACGTTGGTTTGCGATTTCATCAGGTTGACCGCCACATCGATATGGACATCGCCGAGGCCTTTGAGAATGACCTGTTTGGTCTCCACCTGCTTCTCGTAATGCAACGTGGGGTCGCCATCCAGCAGACGGTGGATGGCCGTACTGAGCTTGTCTTCATCGGCCTGTGTTTTTGCGGCGATCGCCATATACATGACAGGCGGCGGGAACGCGATGTCCGGCAACTTCACGCCATTGCCGACCGCAGCCAGCGTGTTACCGGTCTTGGTGTTCTTCAGCTTGGGTAAGGCCACAATGTCGCCTGGACCGGCTTTGGCCACCGGGATTTGTTTTTTGCCAATCACGTGCAGCATCGAGGCAACGGTCTCTTTTGTGTCATTCGAATTGTTCTGCACCGTCATGCCCGCCGTCAATGTGCCGGAAATGACGCGGATATAGTTGAGTTGGCCGAGGAACGTGTCGATCGACGTCCGCCAAACCTGGGCGACAAAGGGACCGTTCGGGTCAGCAGGAATTTCTTTTTCACTGACGTCTTTGTAGACCCGGCCACCGGGTCCGGGAAGCAGACGGCACAGGCTGTCGAGCATTTCGGAAAGGCCAACTCCCTTGAGAGGCGACGTCGAATAAATGGGGTGTACGCTGCCTGCGGCGATACCCACAAGCAACCCTTTACGGATTTCGCCGGGGGAAAGCATGCCCTCGGCGAAATATTTCTCCATCAGCGCCTCATCGGTCTCGGCGGCCGATTCGGCCAGACTGTCGCGGATTTCGGCAAGGGCCTCAGGCAGGTTGTCGGCGTCCAGAATATTGACGACGGCATCGGCATTAACTGGCGCAGTGACGGGCACGCAATTCGACCCAAAGGCTTGACGGAGCGACGCGAGCGTCTTTTCAAAACTGGCGTTTTCCTTGTCCAAACCGGTGATGACAAACGCGATTGAGGTAATCCCGCCATCCTTGCAGGCTTTCCAAGCGCGGCGCGTGCCGACCTGCACGCCGGAAGTGGCGTCAACGGTGATTATGGCAAACTCTGCGGCACGGACCGCGCTGAGGATCTGCCCGTAGAAATCCATAAAACCAGGCGCATCGGTGAACACCAGTTTGTAGTCTTGATCTCCCGACTTATAGCTAGCGGAAAATGTGTTGGCAAAAATCGTGATCTTCCGGTTCTTCTCTTCTTCCGTCGTGTCGGAGATGCTGGAACCGTTGGCGACCAACCCCAGGCGGTCGTTCAGCCCCAGCTTGAAGGCCACAGCATCGGTGAGGGTTGTCTTTCCGCTTCCGCTATGCCCGAGAATCACGAAGTTCCGGACGTTTGACACAGGTGTTTCACTCATGGTAAAGCATTCCGTTCTCTGTAGCGACCCACCGGGGAGCCGCCCGTGTTATACCCCTCCACCGACATCACCCCCGTGATGTTCCTTAATGGAGTGTGAAAACAAATCATGACAAATCGGCTAATCAAGCGCAAGTGTTGTTTTCGATCACAAATGTGGCGTTAGCGCAAAACTGACCGCGCACCGTGCCAGATTGTTAAAACACGTCCTCTCCATCTCCCAGATCGTCCGCGTCCGCGTCCTCACCATTAACCGTGTCAGTATCGTCATCATCACCCCAACCGTCATCCTCTTCGGAGGTGTCGTCACCGTCATCACTTGCGAACAGCCGACTGCGAAGGTTCCCCGAACCGTGCACCGTCGCACAAAAACGACAGTCAAACTCGTCACACGCAAGACAGTCTTTGGGAGAGAAATCCGCCGCCGCCACTTCACCGTCAAGCACCAACGGGCAGACCCTTGCAGAGGGCACTCCCGGACGGCAAACCGGCGGCACGGAAGCGCTCTCCACGCCGCGCTTCACACCCGCTGCGCCCGCTTTCCCAGACACAGCCACCTTTGGCACATCACCTTTCCCGGCTTTCGCACCCGTTTTCTTCCGCACAGGTGTCACCGCGGTTTTCCGGACTGTTTTTTTTGCGGCCATCGTCACCCCCCCCTTCACAAACCCCAAGTCCATGTGTACCCCTCACATCTTCTCAACTCTGAAACAGACCGCGTGCCCATTCAGGTCAGACACCTCTGCCTCCACCGTCCCAAAGGCGAGGCGCTCGCAGAGCGTTTCCGTTTTCACGTAGTCGGCAAACAGGTTGACGGCTTCCTGAACTTCAGCATCGCATTCCACCGTAACGGCGATACGCTGCGTCACCTCGAAATCGGCTTCCTTGCGCAGGTTCTGCACCCGGCTGACAAACTCGCGCGCCAAGCCCTCCCGGACCAGTTCCGGCGTAAGTGCGGTTTCGAGCCCTACGATCACATCGGCCTCAGAGGCCACCACCATGCCCGCCTTGGGAGACCGCTGCACCACCACGTCATCGGAGGTCAGGGTGACCGTTACGCCGGCGGCATCAAACGCCACTTCACGGCCTGCGGCCAGTGCGGCAGCCTGCCCGGAAGAAAGCCCGGAGATGGCGGCGGCCACCGTTTTCATCTTCGCGCCGAATTTCGGCCCCAGCTTACGGAAATCGGCTTTCACCGAAACCTCGGCCAGCGCGGTCTCGTCCGAACCGTACACAACTGCTTTAATATTGAGCTCGTCCGTAACTAACTCCTCGAACCCCTCAAGCATCGCGCGGATCTCTGGTTGGGCGGAGACCACATGGATCGCCGGCAGCGGCTGCCGCACTTTGAGATCGTTTTCCGTGCGGAGCTGACGTCCGAGACGCACCACCGTCTGCACCAGCGCCATGCGCCGCTCGAGCGCTTCATCGCGCGCCTCGGCGTCAGCCGTCGGGAAGTCACACACGTGCACCGACTCGGGCATGGACGCGCCCTTGAGGTTACGGTAGATGGCCTCGCTGACGAAAGGCGTGAAAGGCGCCGCAACTTTGCAGAGCTGAACCAGCACGTAGCGCAGCGTGCGATAGGCGTGAATCTTGTCGTCGTCGTTCTGGGACTTCCAGAAACGGCGGCGGCTGCGGCGGATGTACCAGTTGGTCAGGTCCTCGATGAAGTTCACGAACGGGCGCACCGAACGTTGAAGGTCATACATATCCATCGCTTCGGTCACATCCTTGATCAGCGTCTCGAGTGAACTCACGATCCAGCGGTCGAGCACATTGGGGCTTGTGGGCTTTGCCAGTTCGACATCGTGGAAACCGTCCACGTTCGCATACGTCACGAAGAAACTGTACGCGTTCCACCACGGGATCAGCAGGTCGCGCAGGATCTGCTTCACGCCATTCTCGGAGAAACGCAAATTTTCGGCCCGCACCACCGGCGAATAGATCATGTAGAGCCGCAACGCATCTGCCCCGTACGCGTCAAGAATGGCCGCGGGGTCGGGGTAATTTTTGAGGCGCTTGGACATCTTCTTGCCGTCCTCAGCCAGCACGAGCCCGTTGACTACCACATTTCTGAACGGCGACGTGTCGAAGAGGCAGGTGCCGAGCACCATCAGCGTATAAAACCAGCCGCGTGTCTGGTCGAGACCCTCGGCGATGAAATCCGCCGGAAAGAAATGCGAGACATCCGGCACCCCGCGATCACCGCATGCGCCTCCGGAGAAGGGAAAGTGCTGCTGCGCGTAGGGCATCGAGCCTGACTCGAACCAGCAGTCCAACACTTCTGGCGTGCGCCGGTAAATCTTGCCGTCCTTGCGGATGACCACTTTGTCCACAAAATGCTTGTGCAGGTCGGAGACCTTCACGCCGGAAAGCTCCTCCAACTCGGCGATGGAGCCGACGCAGATCGTGTCCTGCGGGTCACGTTCGTTGACCCACACGGGGATGCACGAGCCCCAGAAGCGGTTGCGGCTGATATTCCAGTCACGCGCCTCCTTGAGCCAATTCCCGAAACGTTTATCGCCCACATAGCCGGGCATCCAGTGGACATTGTCGTTGTTGCGCGTCAGCCGCTCGCGCAAATCCTCCACGCGCACATACCACGCCTCGATGGCGCGGTAGATGAGCGGCGTGTCCGTACGGTCGCAGAAGGGGTAACTGTGGACAATCGTGGTTTGATGCACCAGCTTGCCTTCACGTTTGAGCCACTTGATCAAATCCTTGTCGCAATCTTTGCAGAAGCGTCCCTGATACTCGGGCACCGCATCGGTGAAGTTGCACGAGGCGTCGAGCGGGTCGACAATGACGTTCATCCCCGCCTCTTTGCAAACCCGGAAGTCGTCCTCACCATAAGCGGGCGCCATGTGCACCAATCCCGTGCCGTCCCCGGTGCTGACAAACGCATCGTTCAGGACACGGAACGCGCCCGCCGTCGCATACTCGGCGAAATGGGGGAACATCGGCTCATAGGTCCACCCTTTTAACGCGGTCCCCTTCAGCGTGGCAAGGATCTGGTACTCTTCGGGCTTCTTGTAGTACGCGGCCAGCCGCGACTCGGCCATCACGAAAGTGACACCGTCAGTCACATCGCGAACCACTGAATAGTCGATATCCGGACCCGCGCAGATCGCGAGGTTTTCCGGAAGGGTCCACGGCGTCGTCGTCCAAATCAGGAGGCTGGTCTCACCCCACGCCGGATCCGCCCCGGACAGCACCTTAACACGCACGGTAACTGCGGGATCCTGCACATCTTTGTAATTGCTGCCTGCCTCGAAATTGCTAAGGGGTGTGCTGAGTTTCCAGCTGTAAGGCATGATGCGGTACGACTTGTAGACACGCCCCTGATCCCACAACCGTTTGAACACCCACCAGATGCTTTCCATGAACGTGGGATCCATGGTTTTGTAATCGTTGTCGAAATCAACCCAGCGTCCCATGCGCGTGACCGTTTTGCGCCATTCGCCCACATATTTGAGCACCATGGAGCGGCACTGCTCGTTGAACGTGTCCACACCGAGCTGGCGGATCTCGTGCGCCCCGCTGACACCAAGAGCCTCCTGCGCCAACGCCTCGATCGGCAACCCGTGGCAGTCCCACCCGAAACGCCGTTCGACATGGTACCCGCGCATCGTCTGGTAACGCGGGACAATATCCTTGATTGTGCCCGCCAACAAATGCCCGTAGTGAGGCAGCCCCGTTGCGAAAGGCGGCCCGTCATAGAACACGTAATCGCGCTTCCCCCGGTTGCGCTCCACACTCTTCTTAAAGGTGTCGTTTTTCTCCCAAAACGCCAAGATTTCGCGTTCCATACCGGGAAAATCGGACTTGTTGGATACGGGCTGAAACATACTCTTTCTCTTTTCGTTACTCACGGCGACAAAACCCACCGCATGTGAAAAATAAATAAAGAGTATAGCGGAAAACCAAGGTTTACCGCAAGGCGCACACAGGGAAAAACATGCGTTGGCGGAAGCGAAACTCCGCCGGTCAGGGTTTGGCTTGCCGTCTCTTATGGATCGCAGCGGCCTGTTTCCCCACTTCGGCGACCGTCTTGCCGTTGGCTTTGGCAATGGCCTCATAGCCGACCCTGCGGTCCGTATTCTCGGCCTTCACAACGGCTGCCTTGGCCTCGGGCAGGTCGCCTTTGGCCACCAGATACCCGTCGTTCCCCTCTTCGGCCTGTCCCGCCTTCACAATGGCGGTAACCTCTGCGCGCCGCGCTTTGCGCCGCGCCTTTGCGTCACTGATCGCATCGGCCTGCGCCACACAGGCAATGCCAAACATCAGGGCCATCACCACGCACATCATCATTCTGATCCGTTTCATCAAACGCTCCTTTCCCTGTTCAGTCCAAATCCAAGAAGTTCTCCAGCTCTTTTTGTACCTTCAAGTTCACGTCCATGGTGATATGAATCGGCTTGATCTCATGTTCCGTCTTAATCGACAGACAGCCTCCCACCATCGTCACCGCAAAAATCAGCAGCCCTACGGCCAGTGTCCTGTTTCGCATTTGCCTCATTTTTCTCCTTATCTCCGGCGAAGGTTTCAAGCGTCCGCCAGTCTCACTTTTTGGACAAATCCAGCCCAACGTTCACAAGCTGTTCAAGTGGCCCGTGGAGGTTGAGATTCAACGCCACCGGCGCAGGCCACTCTTTGTAATTTGATTTCCCGTCCAGTTTCAGCCGTAAAACCGCGTCACCGGCGGTCTTCGGCTCCAACTCCATACGGATTGCGCTGAAGTCCATGTCGCTCAGCGCCTTCGAAAGGGGCTGTTGCACATCGCCCGTGATTCCAGCCCGGTTCAGAAGGGATACCATCGGCGCAGAATCGTCCAGTTTCAGCACACCGCCCTGCCCGGGTAAAGAATAGAGGAAACCTGTCGACAGCCTTACCTGTCCGTTGTCGAATCCCACGGGAAAACGTCCGTACAAAACCCCCTCGATCTTTCCTTTGAACGGCATCACCATCATCAGCGCCTCGCCCAAATCAATGCGGTCCGCATAAACGACAAATTCGTCTTTGGGGTCTTTCCTGTTCAAGTGAACCGAATACGCATTCAGACTCCCTTTGCACCAGCTCACTTCCATCCGGTCGATGAAAACTTCCTCCGGCGTCACCTGAAACGCCACAACCCCTTTGTCCAACCGGATATTTCCAGCTTTCATTTTTGTAAACGTGAGAGACGGGCGTTCTATTGTCCTCAAAAACACGCCCGACTCGAACGGTATGTTCAGGGTCAGTCCTTCTACCGACAGATCGCCCTTTTTGACATGCCCATCCGCCACCCGTACGCGTCCCATCACATGCGGCTGACTCCCCATGAAACGCACCTGAGCGTCAGCAGCGACGCGAGCGGTCACCTCCGCACCCTGCATTTTGTCGCGCACGAGCGCCGCCAACCCATCCGTCGCCACAACTTCGGTTTCCGGCAGCGCCACTGTGATTTCTGCCCGCTGCGGCGTCTCCAACGGCAAACGCACGCCCAGCTGGACACCCGCCGCACTGTCCGCGACACGCGCACCTGTCCTCATCCCGACCGTGTTACCCAGAGACTCAAGGTTGAATATGCCCGGCAGCAGACGTATTCCCGCAGTCTCCCAGCGCTGCCACGTTAACCGGTGCCCCGCGAGAAACGTCACCCCCCCGGTAACCGACCATGTCAGGGGCACAGAAGCACACAGTCCCTCCAGCGCCATCTGTTCACCCGCATGCGCCCATCCGTTGCTGACATCCAGCACCACCTGAACCACGGCGTTCGAGAATGCCAAAGGATCACAGGCGGGCACCCTCACATGTGCGCCGATCCTCTCCACACCCGCTTCGGCACGTTTCACCGATCCCGATGGCGTCATGCTCACAGCAGTGTCGCGTGCCCATACACCGCCTTCAACCGCCACCCGCGTGGTACTGTAATTCACCTCGGCCGCCGCACCCATCAAGGTCTGCACTGCCACGGCACCTTTCCGCACGGCACACCCAAACTCCGGGATGCGTGCTTTCAACCGCCACACCGGATTTGTCATCAGCCCCGTCACTTCCGCGTCACCTTCAAAACGCACCGCACCATCCGGCAGCGTCACCCCTCTTTCCGTTAGCGCGTGCGTCTCCCCAACTTGGCCGCTTAAACGGCCTGACGCCGACGTATAAGGCGGATAAGCCGTGAGCCTCATCGTACCGCCCCCTCTCACCGATGCGCCCCGTTTGAAAAAATAGCCATCCTCCACGGCCACGTCCGTCCGCACAGCGCCGGGGCAACCGTCTTTCACCGCCACCTCTCCCGAAACCGCCACGCACCCGGCGCCCGCACGCCCAGCCTCCAGTTTCACAGTCGAACGCCGCGCCTCCGCCCGGAAACGTGCCGCGCCATTCCAGCCCCCGCGTAAAAACCGCGCGACCTCCCCTTCGGCATGCAATGTCCCGCCTTCCGTGAACAGCCGGGGAACCAACGGCAAAAGACGAGGCAAAAACTTGCTGACCGAACGCCCCGGCAGGTCTGAGTCAAACGTGGCGTTCACCCGCTGGTTAGACGCCTCCCGCCTAAATTGCACGTTACCGCGCAGGCTCAACAAGCGTCCCTCTTCTTGCACGACCTGCCGGTCCCCGCCCAAACGGAACCCCGACACTCCGGCACTCACCCGCGCCTGCACGTCATCCGGCATTCCTGACGCCACAACCCGCAAGGTTTGAAAACGGACGAACCTGTCCTTTCCGGGAATCTGGAATGTGCTGTTACGCCCCAATTCCGCACTGATCTCAAACGGCCCGGCGTTCGTCCACCCTTCAATCGCCAGAGACCCGCGAGCGTTCAGGCTACAATCCGTCGGCACGACCGGCAACGACGCCACCTGTTCCGGCGCAACCAACCGTGTCAGGTTGACCAGCCCCATCACGTTTTTAACGTCCACATCCGGGTTCAACGAAATCGTGCCGGATTCCGTCTGCACGGCGCCTTCGAAACCCGCCCGCACATTCCCCCCCTCGCACAGGTTGCCCCACACGCGGTATTTCCCGTCCGTCTCAGCAAGAGCGCCTCCCTCCACGGTCAACACGGTCACAGGAACTCCACCCGCAAGCACCACCTCCACTTGCATATCCTGAACGGAGCACGACCGCAGCGGGGTTTTCACGTTATCTGTCTTCTTCCGGAGGGTACCCTTGGCAGCCGTTTGCGGCATGAGCAGCGCCTTCGCTTTTTCCTGCAACGGCGAAACAAGCCTGCCGCCCTCTGCGATCATCCGCGTCCGCACACCGCTCACACGCACGTTTTCCACATATCCGCTGAACACATCCGCGACCGTAAAGCGGATCTCTGCCCGAGCTATCTCCAGCACAGAAGCGGGGTCGCCCCAGCGGAAATCCTCCACCGCCACGCACCCCCAGTCAAGTCGTGCCAACCGGAAAGAGACATCCTGGAGACCGTGCCGGTCGAGCGCCTTGCGCATCACGCTCGTCGCCAGACCGACCCGCTGCTGCCAAGCAATAAAAAGGAGAGCGGAGATTCCGGCCAACAAAAAAAACAACACAACCGAAACCGCTTTCCGCCAGACACAGCGGCGCCGTTTCGGTTGTGTAGTCTGCGTTTCCATCACCTTTCACGCCGTGGGCGGAATGACGCCCGCATTATTCTGGACGGATGCCCAATCGTCTCTCGATATCCCGGTCGCGCCCCCCGCCCAACTTGACGGCCTGCCGGTAATACAACTCCGATTCCTTCGTATCCGCCGTTTTCATCTCCAGCAACAGCCACGCCATGTTGAGGTACCCGTCGGGACGCTTGGGATTGGCCTTCATGGCCTTGTCCAGCATGTCCATCGCCTTGGCATATTTCGCCATCGCCGCAAACATGCCTGAAGCCAACAACAGAACCGGTTCGTCCGCCGCATTGTCGGCCAACAGGTCATCGATCACCACCGCCGCCTCCGCATATTTCTCCTGCTTCACCCGCGCCAGGGCCATCAGGAAACGTGCGTCATGGTTCCCCGGTTCTTGCTTGAGCACTTTGAGCAAGGCCTTTTCGGCATCGTCGAAACGATCCACAGAAAGCATGTCTTTGACCCACTCCAATTCGTCTTTGACATTGACCGGTTGGCCGGGCGTGTCCACAGCCCCCTTCGGTTCCGGTTCAGCCCCCGCCGCGCCATCCGATGTTTGAGCCCCATGCTTGACCGCGAGTTTCACCGTCACTTCCGGCAGGTTGTTCGTTTCCGCCTTTTTCTTTCGCTCGGCCCGCTTCGCCTCCAGAACGCTGGTATCTGTCACGGCCATCGTGCGGGCCGTCGTGTTGACCTCCTCCAGCATGACACGGTCGATTTCGGTTTCACACAGAGCTTTCCGGAAGCGGACCGGCGCGAATTCGGAAGACGACACCCGTTTCGGATTTTCCCGCTCAATGCGCGCGATTTCGGCCAACGCCTTGCGGTACAGCTCAATCGCCTTCTTGGACTCGCCGTCCACATAAGCGGTCTGCGCCTGCGACATCATTTCGTTCGCCTCTTTCAACAACTCCGAAGCCTTCGGCTCCTTCTCTTTCGCTTTGGCCGAAGCCGGCTCTGGCGCAACGCATACACCCGCCAGCAAAAGAACAATGGCTAGCCCTTTTCGCACACACATATCGAATACTCCGTTCACCACCAACATATCACACCCCCGGATCTGGCTTCACGCATAAAAAGAGCGGCTCATCCGGATTGACGCCGAAACGCACGGCATCCACGGACGACAAACATTCTTTGTGCTTTTTCACCTCCAGCGCAAAACCTGCGGCGCGAATACGGTCAAAAAGATCGCGCCCGTAAAGCCGCACATGATCCTCTTGCCCATAGAACTCGGCCCGCTTCTCGTCCGTGTTGATCTCTTCCGTATCCTCCAGGGTCTTCTCCAACCCGGACGCGAAGGGTGTCTGCAGGACCGCGCGGCCGCCCGGTTTAAGCACACGGAAAATCTCGCGCAGCGCCCTGGCATCGTCCGGCACATGCTCAAGCACATGATTACAGAGTACCCAGTCAAACGAGGCCGCCGCGTACGGGATGTCGGACACATCAATCTTTTCGACCCCCTCGCGGGACGGGACAAGATCACCTTTCACATAACGGGCGGGACGGCACGATGCGATGCGTTTCGCCAACTGTTTCTCGGGAGCGAAATGTAAAATGTCCGCCCCCCCCATTTTCTCCCAGAACCCCATCTTGTCGAAATACAGCATCAGGTGACGCTCACGGTCATGGCTGCGGCAGAAGGGACACCAGAAATTGTCGAAGTCGCTCCCCGTCCATTTCAGATTGTGGAGATAGGCCGAGAATGCTTTCCACCCGCCCCGGTATTTCGAGAAGCGGAAAAACGTTTTTCCGCATACGCAACACATCCGCGCACGCCCAAGGCCATTCAAGCCCCGCCTGAGCCGCCTCATAAAACCGACACGATCCTGAGTCGCTTGATATTCCATATCACGTCCCGATGTGAGCCTCACCTGAGTAAACAGATACGGCACCTTGCCCCGTCATCAGCCTCAACGCGCCATCCGCCTGTATCCCGTCAGCCCTTCCCGTGATTTGAGAGCCCCCCTGATCCAGCGTGATGTCCCGCCCGCGCAGCGCGTCATACGTGCCGATAGCCTCCAGCAAAGGCCCGAGGCCTTCCGTCCGCCACCGGTCATACAACGGCTCAAACTGGTTGAGAACAGCAGCGAGTACCGCCACCCGTGAAAATGTCCGCCCGGCTTCGATCCGCAGCGATGTGGCACGCCCCCGCAATTCCCCTGTCAAGTGGTCGCCCGTCAGGTTCACGTTCATGCCGACGCCCAGGACGATGTGCCTCACGCAGTCCGTTTCGGCCTGCATCTCGCAGAGGATGCCGCACAGTTTCTTCCCGCCGATCAAAATGTCGTTCGGCCACTTGATCCGCACGGCAAGCCCGGGAATGAACCCGGCCAGCGCATCCGCGACGGCCAATCCCGCAACGAGAGGCAACGATGCGGCGCGCCCCGGCTCGACAGCAGGGCGCAACAGCACCGAGAAATAAAGGTTCACGCCGGGCGGCGAAAACCAGACCCTCGTCATGCGTCCGCGCCCCGCGGTCTGCCTCCCGGCCACCATCACCAAACCCTCTTCCGCACCGCCCTGCGCCAATGCCGCCACGTCGCGGTTGGTCGACCCCGTCTCCGCGACATAGCGGCAATCGCGTCCGAGCCGCCGAGTCGTCAACAGCGGGATCACCTCAGGCGCGTGGGGCGTGTCCGGCGCGCTGACCAGCCGGTAACCGCGCCGCGAACAGGCGTCGATCTGATACCCGGCCGCGCGCAGCGCCTCAACCTGCTTCCAGACCGCCGCCCGCGAAATGCCCATCTGAACGCACATCGCGCGGCTCGACACTTCGCGCCCCGCAGCTTCGCGCAAGACAGCGAGAATATGTTCAGCCACCGTCACAAGTAAGGGTTGCTCCGTTTCTCTGCGCCGATCGTCGTCAACGGCCCGTGCCCGCAAATCACCCGCGTGTTGTCGGGCAATTCCTTCAACTTTTGCAGCGACGCTTCCAACTTCTTCATGCTGCCTCCGGGAAAATCGGTGCGTCCCACCGAGCCCGCGAAAAGCGTATCCCCTGCCACCAGCACGTTGTCCTTCTCAAAATAGAGGCACCACCCACCCGGCGTATGTCCAGGCGTGTGAAGAATTTTTGCCGCCAGGCCACCGCAGGCAAGCGTGTCTTCGTCTTTCTTGCCGGTCATCAGCGTCGCGGGACGCGCGGTTGAAGAATAATAAGGCGGCATGGCATTCATAGAGGAAAACGCGAACACCGCATCCTCCGGGTGGAGATACACCGGAACAGGATACACCGCAAGAATTTCGTTCAGCGCCGAAATGTGGTCGAAATGCCCATGCGTCAGCACCACCACACCGACCTGCAGACCGCGCGTGTCTAAAAATTCAAGGATCTCCCCACTGTCAGCCCCGGGATCAATCACCCACGCCTGAGCGGGATCGTCCCAAAGAATGCAGCAATTGACATCAAACGCACCCACAGGCAACACGTCGTACTTCATGGCGAATAGCATACCCGACACACTGCACGCCGCAAAGTCAAAAGTCCCCGAATCAGGAACCCGCCGGCACGCGGGCGCAAAGCCGCGCCCCGTCGGTTTGGAATAGGACGGCGGAAATCATCTCGCCGCGTTTGGCCTTGCCCTCAACCCCGACCTCCGCCGCCAGACGCCCTCCCGGCTTGACATCCACCGCCAGCAACGTCCGGTCCAACGCGACACCGTCCGGGACAGTTAAGGCGACACGTCCCCGCACGCCTTTCTCAAACGGCGCGGACACCACCACACGGCAGATCGTCCGCTTGCCGTCTTTCCGGACCGTCAGACTGAGGTTGGGCGAGACCGCCTCGGGCACATAGGAGAGGAGCGGCACCTGCGCATACCCCATGGCATTCATCATGGTGCGCATCCGGTAGGGGCGATCCTGCATGAGGCACACGCGCCGGTCCATTGCCGGGACCGGCGTGGTGTAGATGCGCAGTTCACCCGGCACGGTCGTAAACACCTCCTCGCGCCAGTCGCCGACCACATCCGCCACAAGCACGACGGTTCCCTCAATCCGCTCGCTCACCGCGCCCCCCTCATAATCCACCATCTGCCCCCGGATGATTTCGCGCTGCAGGTCCGCATCCCACCAGGCGCTCGGGAGACCGAATTTGAAATCCACACTTTGACCGGATTTCAGCAGCGTGCCGTTACTCGCGAAGAGCCACCGGTTCGAAGTCAGCGTGTGCCCGTCCGCATCCGCTCCGTAAATCTCCAAACCCGGGTGCAACGGGTCAATGTCCGAACACATGCCGGAACTGTGGACGTGCCGGGTCGGCTCTTTCAACTGCCACAGGAGAGTCCCGGTCGATGGATCCAGCACATGGAGGCCACCCTCTTTGTGTTGCCGCGTCTCAATGATGTACGCCAGTTCCATGCCCGGACGCACCGGATCGATATCGCCGTAGTAGTGCGCGTCCGGATGTCCCTTGCCCGTCGTCCATAAGACCGAACCGTCGTCATCCAGCGCAAGCGATCCCAGAATCACCTCGTCGCGCCCATCGCCGTCCACATCCGCGCAGAGGCAGTTATGCGCGCCTTGCCCCCGGCAGGTACGAGGGAGTTCCTCATTCGTGAACGACCACAGCCGCTCCAGCTTGCCTGTTTTCAGCTGCCACGCCTCAGCCAGCATCAGCCCATACGTGCCGCGCAACACCAGCAGACACGGCGTCTTGCCGTCAAGATAGGCTACCGCAAGCTGGTTGCGCGAAGCGAGGTTGTAGGACTCAAAACCGTCGCGGGGCACCCACGGAGCGCGGGCGATCTCTTTTCCTGTCCGGCCATCGAACACACCGACCCACTCGGGACCCGACTGAACCTTGCCTTCCGCGTCCCTAAGATCCCCCTCCGGGCCGATTTTGGCCGCGACTTCTGCGCGTCCGTCACCGTTCAAGTCACACACGATCATCGGCGAGTACCACATGCCGCACTCGATGTTCCACCCTAAATCTTTGATCCACAGTAACGCCCCGTCATGTTTGCGGGCTTCCAATTTAAAGGTCCCCGGCGACTTGTGCCAGTACTTGAACCACGGGTCCACGTTGGCACCGGGCTGTTTGATTACGTAATCGAATACGCCGTCCCCGTCCAGATCTCCCACCCCCACTTTCTGGGCCGTCGTGTTCGTCGAGGCCAGAGGGATGCGGATGTGCGGCGTTCTACGCCCTTCTAATCCGACCGCCTTAACCGTTTGCGCCGAACCGCCGAAACCGTCGGAAGGCTCAACCGTGTAACTTGCAGCGGCGTCAAACCCGTTCGTGTCCACATAATCCGTGGTCTGCCGGACGGGAGCGTCATTCAGCTTGACCCGCACCCCATCCCTCTCCCTGAACACGTCAAACGCGATCACCGCAGGATCATCCTTCAGCAAACGCCACCCCACATAGACCCCGTCGGGCGTCTCGACGGCGACAACACCCCGGTCCATCGGCTCGGCAGGACGCTCCCTGGCCCAACCGTCGACCTTTGGGCGTTTGACCGGGGGTGGCGGAACCCCGGGCTCGGCCTGCACATCGTCCACCCAGAAGTCCGTACACCCATGACCGACAATCCGGATATAAACGGTATCAACCCCTTCCGGCACTTCGAAATACCCATCGTACGCTTTCCAGCCTTCGCCGCGTGCGGGCCGCGTCTCACCGATCGACCAAGCGACCAGCGTGTTCCCTTTTTTCCCAACCACCTGAACAGCACCGGCGTTTGCAGCCCCATTCCTCTTTATCCAACAGGTGATCTTATAAGACTCGCCAGGCGAGACCGCCGTCATTCGCCGGTTGGAGAGTGCCCAATCCTTTTCGCCTTCGTAAACAATGTGCAACCCTCGTTCGCCGGAATGCCGTTCGTCAGAGACCTCCACGCGCCCCTTCCCCTTTTCGCGCATGAAGAAGGAGTCCCACTCCGCAGCCGTTTTTGCGACAGTTAGCTTCTCAAAACCTGGATTTGCAACCAGTTCCGCTGCGGCGACAACCACCGCGACCGCCATTGCCGCCAAAAAGACATGAGCTTTTTTCATCGTTCAGTTATTTTTTTTCAATTGCGATAAAGTCGGGGATTGTTTGCCCGGGGTGCACGCCGCCCGGCACCAACATCACCTTAAAATCCAATACGCCGCTCTCCGGCACCACCGTTTCGAACGCGATCATGCTCGCCCCTTTGTTCGGCGAATCCCATGTGTTGGGCGGCGTGCTGAGGTCAAGCGCCTGCCACGTCACCGCCGCGGGTTGGACGGCACGCACCGCCAAACTTTTCGCGCCGTGCTTAAGCACCATATCGTTCCCTTGCGCTTTGCACGACGTGGCGCGCGTCACCATGGCCCAACGCACCTTGGCGCCCGGTTTCACCCCCGTCAGCCGGTCCTGCACCACACCGGTGCGCGACGCCAACAAGGCGCACGCCCGCATCGCGGTGCCCGCTTGCCCCGCATACACCTCGCTCAGGTCGATCACGGTGTGAGGCGACTGCGGGTTATTGTCGAACGTCACAATCTTTCCGGCCCCCTTGGCCACGTGCAGGTGCCCGTCGATGGTCAGAAGATTATGGCTCGCACTGCTCAGCCGGAAAATTTTCCACCTGTCGGAGTCCTGCTTGGAACTCCAAAGGCTCATTCCCAACTTCTCAATCGAATAGTAACTTTGTGCTCCAAGATCCACCGCCCAGCGCACGCCGTCCGCCTCGTAGACAAACGAGCCGGCGTCCATATGCCCGTGGTTCTGGATCGCCGGACCGCCCTTGGTCGCCAGATAGCCGGCGTTCGGATCCTCCCACGATGTCCGCATCACAACGATCGGCACATGCCCCTCACTCGACCAGTTGAGTGGCATCGATGCTTTCACATCCGCGTCAGTCGCCTGAAACCAGAAAAGCAGCAACGCGGGAAAGGACACGTGGCGCAGCAACGACTTTCCCACATCCCCGAGACGCACCGCCTCGCGCATGTCGGCCGCCTCTTTTTTCAGCCAGTCCGGCCGCCCGCTCCGCTGCGCCAGCCACCATAGCGCGAGCTGGTGCCCTCGCCCTTCACCGCCGTCCGCGTAATTGTAAAACCGGCCGCTCGGGCCGGTCACGATGTTGATGTAGTCGCCGGTTTTTGCGAACCCGGGAAGGTCATACAGGCCGAAATCCGTGCCCAACGCCTTGGTCAGGAGATCCAACATATAGATGAAATAGGTCGTGCCGAACGTCCAATACCCGGGGCCTTCCGGATAACTGCCGTTCGGCGCGTATGGCCCGATCGAGTACGGCACCGACGTCACCGCCTGATGAATGATCTCCAGCGCCAGTTCCGGTTCCTCGTCGCTGACCGCAAGCGCCCCGGCCACCATCCCGGCCCAACACACCTGGGACCAGTTGCTGGTGCCCTTGGTCCAGAAATATTTCTTGGCCAAAGCCTGTTTGAGCCCCTTCTCGCGGATCGCCTCCAACAGCGTCTTGCGCGTGGCCTCATCCAGCGTGTCGTAGAGCCAGTCATAGCCCAACGCCACGCCTAACGTCATTTCCGCCGTGTCGAGAAAGTGGCTGGGGTTCCAATCCTTGAATGCGGCCGCCGCCAACAGCTCCCGTTTCGCGCGCTCGGCATATTCAGGCTTACCGGTCAAGCGGTACGCCGCCGCCAGCAGGCCCACGCGCCGCTCTACCGCGTGCTGCCCCCGCATCCGGAACCCTTCCTGCACACGTTCCGCCGGCGCCTGCGGCAGCACGCCGTCCGCTTCTTTGACAATCCAGTCGCGGATGAGCTTCCACTCAGGCTTCTGACCGATCCCCCCGCGGATCTTCTCAAAAGCGTCCGCCCGCCCGACAAACAGGCGCGGGTGTGTGGCGGGCATCTTTTCCAGCCGTGCCTTCACTTCCCCTTTTGCCA
Organism: Kiritimatiellia bacterium; assembly: GCA_028700415.1. Lineage (GTDB taxonomy): Bacteria > Verrucomicrobiota > Kiritimatiellia > RFP12 > UBA1067 > JALHET01. The sequence goes on along the minus strand of JAQVSS010000017.1, from coordinate 4,277 downwards.
ACGTAAACGGGTCAACCTGCTGCGCCACCCCCGTCAGTCCCCCCCAAAAAAGAACCCACGCCAACAGCCATTTCGTATGCACGATCCGTCCCCTTTTTTACGAGACCCCAATTAAAACGCCAGAACTTTACCATGATTCCTTTTCCGTTGCACGCACAACCCACCCCCCTTGGAATCGACATGTTGGCAAAGGGATGAACCCGTTGAGGGGAACCAGAGGTTACCCGCGCTTGAACACCCGCACCGGACATGCTAACCTCTGTCGCAATCAAAACGGCACACGCTTTCCTCACCTTTTATTCGCCCATACACTTGCCGTCAACGCCACACCGGAATAAAATCCGGACTGCATACGCCGAACGGTCATGCCAGGTAAAGTCACAGATCATGTCCTTGAAGAAATCCGCGCGCGGGTCGACATCGTCGAACTGATCGGCGCGCGCGTGCCGCTCAAAAAGGCCGGCAGTTCCTTCAAGGGGTGCTGCCCTTTTCATCACGAGAAAACCCCGTCCTTCCACGTCAACCCCGTCAAACAGTTCTACCATTGCTTCGGGTGCGGCGAGAGCGGCGACATTTTCACCTTCCTGATGAAACAGGACGGGCTCGCCTTCATGGACGCCGTCCGGACCCTCGCCGACCGCGTGGGCGTGGTGATCAAGGAAGACGTGGACTACAACGCGCAGAACCGCAACTTGCTCTACGCCATCCACACCGAACTCGCGGCCTTCTATCAGCGCTGCCTCAAACAGACCCCGGAGGCCGAACCTGCGCGCCGTTATCTGCTGAACCGCAAGCTTCCGGACGAGATTATCGAACATTTCGGGATCGGCTATGCACCCACCCGTCCGCATGACGCAATCCTGCAGTGGTCGAAAAAGCACGGCTACACCCCGGAGCAGCTTGTGTCGGCCGGCATCCTCTCTCCGCCCAATCGCCCAGACCGTCCCAACGACTTTTTCGACCGGTTCCGCGGGCGACTGATGTTCCCGATCTGTGACCGCCAAGGCCGCGTAGTGGCCTTCAGCGGACGCATCCTCGACGCCAAGTCGCACCCGGCCAAATACGTCAACAGCCCCGAAACCGACATTTTCACCAAAAGCCGTATCCTCTATGCGCTCGACAAGGCCGCCGCCAAAATCGTCAAGCATCCGCGCCGCGAAGCCATCATTTGCGAAGGCCAGATCGATGTGATCCGTTGCCATGCCTCCGGATTCGAAACGGCTGTGGCTTCCCAAGGCACGGCCTTCACGAAGGAACACGTCAGTCTGCTCAAGAGACACGCCGACAGCGTCGTGCTGGTTTTCGACGGCGATGCCGCGGGACGCAAAGCCGCCCTGCGCACCGGAGCGCTTTTCCTTGAAGAAGAGGTGCCTGTCCGCGTGGCCGCTCTGCCGATCGGCGACGACCCCGATTCGCTCCTGCGCGACAAGGGCGCCGCCGTTTTCCGCGAACTGCTCGAGAACGCGCAGTCCATCACGGCCTTCCAAGTGGACACCCTGCGTCAGGCTGAGACGCAAACCGGATCCATCGATGCGGTCAACCGCATCACGCGCGGCGTGCTCGACATGCTGGCCTCCTGTCCCGGCGCGGTGTTGCGCACCCACCTGCTCCAAGAGGCCGCCTCCTTGCTGCATCTGCCGTACACCGCGCTCGAAGATGATTTGGAAAAACACCGCGAAACGTTGAGTCAGCGTGCCGCCTATGCCGAATCGTTCAGGTCAGATACCGCACCCTCCGCCGGAAGCGACGGACCGCACCCGCTCGCGGATGACGACTCGGGCACCCTAAGCCCGGCCGATGATTCCGGCTATGCGTTGCTGGACGAGCCTGCCCCTGAACCACCCTCGCACGCCGAATACGTGCTGTGCGAATTCCTGATCGAACACGAACATGACGCGGCGGTACTGGCTTTGGTCGAGGGTTACCTTCCTGCGGATATCATTCCACACCCGTTTGCGCGGACACTGGTGGAAACACTGCTCGAGCAACACCAGACCGGCGAAGACCGTTTGGCTCAACTCTATGCAATGATTGAGCCGGTATGGAAGCCGCTTTTTGACAAGCTTCTCGCCCACAAGCAGAAGATGCTCAGCGCCCGCGAAATGACAAAAGATGAAGCGGTGAAAGACCTGATCACCGCGATTTGGGTGATGCGCTTCAAACAGGAGCGCGGGCGCCTGAGCGCGACCTCCTCGCCTGAAAATGACCGCCAGCGGCTGCAGCTCTCCTGCCTCATCAAGAGTTTGGAAAGCCAACCGTGGGGAAAAGCGTGCACGCTCATGACCACGGCCACTTCGATGACGATCAAGCCTGAGGCGCGGCCGGATGGTCTGCCGCTTTCTGCCCGGGGGGAGGAGGCGAAGGCGGCTGAACCTTCCGGACGTGAAGCGGATACCGCATTCTCAAGTTCTGATCCAGAAGGATTTCCACCCAGTGAGTACCCGCCTGATGAAACGGCAGATTGATGAAAACCTCCACCGTCGTGGCGATCTGCTGATCGTTTGAAAGCCGGATCGGCACAGGCTGACCCTCGCCCACGACCGTCACCCCGTCAGGCGCGATAATGCGTGATTTCTGGGTGAACTCGCCTTCGCCCGCACACCAGCGGTTCATGAGGCAAATCCGCGGGCATACCGGCTGGTTGACCGCCTGCACCAACCCGTCAAAAATGCCGATCAGCATGAACTTGCCGTTCCGCTCCTGCCTCACATCGTCGCACATCACACTCGCCTGTAGATCCGGTATCATATGAACGCTCCCTCCGGTCAACCGCCGCGGATGAAGTCCTTCTTAGTAAAACCAAACAAACACAGCTCCGCAAAGGCGGAGCTGTGCGTGAAACGGATTGGGGCAGACCTCAGAAGCCCATGCGGGGCTTGACGCTCTCCTTGCGGATTTCCTGCTCATCCGCCCAGACGAGCTCGCCCGTGCGCAAATCCTTAAGGGTCATCGAGAACTTATAGTACTGGTCGACCGTCCGCCCCGCCTGGTTCTTGATCTCGCTCAACGCGCCGGTCAGGTACATCTGCGCCGCACTCTGCTGCCCCGGCCGGATCGCCTTTTTCTGGTCGGTCAGCCCGAGGTTCGCCTGCGCGTCCATAAACTCGATGTCCGTGCCTGAGGTTGCCTTGTCGACAAAGCGGAACATCCCTGAACGCAGCAACTGCATGCGCAGCGAGTCTGTGACGCTCACCATGTCCACATGCTGCGTGGTGCGGTTCTTCAGCGGCTCCACGTCGAGCACCGGACGGGTCCCGCCCACCGCCTCGCGGACGCCCGGCGCGCTCAACAGCGATTCCGCCATTTTTTCCACCGTGCGCCTCACGTCCTGCGGCTCCAGCTTGGAGGTGATCGGCGCGCGGTCCAGCGCCACTTCGCGCACCGTTGGCGCCGTCGCGCACCCCGTTATCATCATGGCCGCCATGGCCACGCCCGTCATCGCAAACACGTTACCGTTCATTTTCAGCCTCGCTTTCTTTCCTGTTGTTAATCCGCCGCTTCCAAATCGCGGACGCGCAGTTTCGATGTCACCCCCGCCGCAGAGTTGGCCACGCCCGTGACTGTGACCGAATCGCGTCCCTCCAGAATCAGGGTGCGGTACGTCTTCGTGTCCGGGTCAATCTCCATGCCATTGGCGTCGAACCATGAAATCCGGTAATGCAGCCGCAGCCGGCGATGCCGCGTGGAGGCCAGCGTGATGTGAACGCGCTTCAACCCGTTCACCTCGTCGTAATTGACCTTCTGCACTTGGACTTGCCCTTTCAGCCGCGTGCTGTCCTCCAGCACCAGCGTGCTGCCCGTCTGGTGATCCGTCGTCACAACCGTGCCGGCCGTCTCGACGCAGCCGACCAGTCCTGTCAGCCCCACAGCCAGAGCGGCCGTCCAGAGCATTCTGTTTCTTTTTTTCATTGTTTATTCCTTTCTTCCAGTCTCAACGCCTGGCGCACACGCCCCGTGCAACGTCCTGGGACCACCCGGCAGAGTCACCGGCGGATACCCCGCCAGCATACTGCCGCAGACCTGAAACGTGGCCGGCGCGCCTTTCCCGTCCAACGAGGCCGTCGCGACGCGCGCGTTCCCGCCAAGATCCGCGATCCAAACGATACGCGTTTCGCCCTCCGCCACAGTGACGGGCACCCGCGTCACGAAGCCCGTGACCTGATTGCGCAACTCAAACGTATGGGCACCGGGTGACACACCGCCCCGGTAAAGCTGAACCGCCATCGGCAAGGTGTACCAGGCTCGGGTGTCGGCACGCGTCAAGAGGGTTTTGCCCG
>JAQVSS010000016.1 GCA_028700415.1 Kiritimatiellia bacterium | reverse complement strand
GGACTGGCAACCGCCACGTTTCCTGATACGCCGCGTCTCCACGCAGGGGGGGGCGTGGCTCGTGGAAGGTGTTTGCCGCGACGAGTTTGGCCTTGCCGAGGTCTTGCTCGACCACACGTCCGTTTTTCGTCTTACGGATACCCGCCACCTGTCTGAACTTCCGATCTCCCTTCGTGTCCCCCTGACAGGTGCCACACTTACGGCCACCGACCGTGCCGGGAACCGGCTGCAAAGCCCGCTTAACGCCACGGTTCTCGCCCAAATGGCTATGCCGCAAGAGCGGACACCTCGTCAGTTCGCCGACAGCGTATGCCCATTCCCGCCCGGGAAAGAAAGCCAGCCTCTCCGCGTTTTCGCTGACCTTCGCCTGTCTGCCCCGCCAAATGCCACGGTACTGTCACGGATGGAGACGCACGCGCGCGCGTTTGAGCGCCGCGCACGCACGGCCCAGATGGGCTTGTGCGCACAAACCGCGCCCGCGCCAACCACCGACCGGTTGCGCCCGTCACTGTCGTTACGGGGTTGCCAACCTCTGACACGCGTTTTCGCTGAAGACTTCTATGTGGACGGAACCGCTGCGGATGGCGGCGGGCTGGTGAGCGTGACAATCAACGGCGAGAATCTCCTCGCCCCGGACGACCAGGGTGCGATCCGCACCTATTTCGCCCGCCGTATCACGCTTGATCCCGGAACAAACCGGTTTGATGTTGTCGCCACAGACCGCACGGGCAACCAGGCCTCTCAAACGCTCACGGTTATCCGCCTCAGTCCGGAACATTTGTCCGAAAACCTCCGTCTCAGCGTTGGGGTCCCGCCACTCACTCCCGCCGATACAGGGCTAATCGGTGTGCGCGTGAAACGTTCCATGGAGACCGAACTCACAAAGTCACCCGTGCGTTTCCGCCTCTTGGAACGGGACGAGGGATGGAACTTTGTGTTGCGTGAACAAGGGCTCAGTGTGTCCGACCTCGCCGATCCATCGGCCGCATTGCGTATCGGCAAGATGGTGCCGGCGGAAATGCTGTTGATGGGCAAAATCTTTACGGAAGCAAAGGGGCTTACGGTTTACCTCAAAGCGGTAGAAACGGGAAACGGGACAGTCGTTTTTGCCAGCGATGTCTACAGCCCGGATTCCGACCTCGGTCTCGACAATGCCGTCGCGGGGCTCGTACTCAAAGTTCAACAAGGCTTTCCCCTGATCACCGGTGAGGTGCTGCGGCGGCAGGGAAACCATGTGACGCTGAACGTCGGACGCCAGCAAGGCACCACCGAAAACAGCCGGTTCCTTGTAATCAGCGCCTCTCCGGCGAAGAGCATCACAGACGGCCAAGTATGTAAGGCGGAAGGTCAACCGATCCAGTTACAGGTCGAAAGCGTTCAACATAATACCAGTAAGGCTCGCATCATCCCATCAGCGGCTGATGCCATTGTGAAAGAAGGTTACTATGTCTACACCCGATAAGGATCCGGGAAACAATCCCGCGCACAGTGGTGTTAATGCATGGAAACTGAATCCGGTCAAACTGGCGCCCCCGCAGCCGTCCGGCGGCCCGGGGCAAACAGTTTCCACGCCTTCCCCGGTAGTGGCGACAGCCCCTGCGGCACCTCTTGACGTTCTTCCCAATCTGCGTCCCGGGAAGAAAAAGCAACGTATCGTCACCCTGGCTGCTGTGGCAGCACTTATTTTGGTTTTTCTAGTCAGCTGGTTCATCCATTGGCAAAGCGCACCTTCCCGCCCGTCACCTATGCCGCGTTCGCGTTCCGAGAATATTCTTGGCCAGACGCATCAGGGTGACACGCAGGTTCCGCTACCGTCTTACAGGGCACTCGTGATCGGGATCAACCGCTATCAGCCATCCGGCGGCGAAGGCTGGCAGACGCTCCAGTCCGCCCGCGCGGATGCCGAATCCGTCGCGGCCACTCTCGCCTTGAATTATGGTTTCACGGTACAGACATTGCTCGACGGCGAAGCCACACGGTCGGCGATCCTGAACGCATTGGATGACATGGCGACTTCCGGCACAGACGGCGCAGATCTGATTTACTTCGCCGGGCACGGTTATTTCGACGAGAAACTGCAAGAGGGGTATTGGATACCCTCTGACGCGCGGAAAACCGTTGGCGGCCGTGAGGCGAAGGAAGACTGGCTCTGGAACTCGACCTTAACGCGCCTCATCAGCGCCTCACGCGCCCGTCACGTCCTGGTTCTATCTGACGCCTGCTATAGCGGCTCTCTCTTCCGCGGAGACGAGCCTTTGAGCACGCGCAACAGTCAGGCATGGTATGAACGGGCCATCAGCAAACCTTCACGCTACCTGATCACCAGCGGGGGGATCGAACCCGTGCTGGATAGCGGTGTCGGACATAGCGTCTTTGCTCAGCAAGTGCTCAACTATCTGGAACATTGCGATCGGGATGTTTTTTCCGCGAACGATCTCGGCTCCGCTCTGCGCGAACGCGTAGCGGTGTTGACCGGCCAGATGGTGCAAATGGGACCCCTTCCGGTCAGCGGCCATGCGGGCGGCGAGTTTGTTTTCATACGCCAGAAAGACGGCGTGCAACGGACGGCCTTCGCACCGCACAGCGCTGGAAAGCCGATGCCCGAACAAGAGACGCGCGGTGCCGACACACCTGCCGCTGCGGTTCAGAAACGCCAAGATGTCCTGCACGACGCCCTGGCACTTACCCGTGCGGGAGCGCCCAAATCGGCGAACAGTCTGATTTCCGCGGTGTTGCAGCAGAATGCGCAGGATCAGCTGGCCCGCGCGGTGGCGGACTACGTCACACGTAGCCAGCGGCAGGAGGGACGCGATGAGCTGCAAAAACTGATCGGACAGATCGAAGCCAAAGGTAAAGGGGATGCCTCGCAAGCATCCTCCCGCAAACCGCAAAGCCCCCGCCCCCGTATACTCGCGTGCCTGGGGCCCGTTCCACCGTCAGCGGACCCGGCAACGGAAAACACCGGGCTGCTCTACCGGATCGCGCTGCGTTCGGAACTGGAACGTCACGCCAGCATGCGGATCATCGAGCGGGAAGCGCTGGAAACCATCCTGCAAGAACAGAATCTGGGGACCTCTGATCTGGCGGATCCGCGAGCCCGTACAGCAATCGGGAAGCTGTTGCCGGCAAGTTTGCTGCTGCTGGGCGACGTGCTCCCATCCGACAAAGGCGACAAGATCTTCCTGCGCTTGGTTGACACCGAAACCACACAGGTCCTCGCCTCTTTTAACGCAACCCGCCACGCGGATGAAGACCCTGAAACCGTATGCACCAACTTGGCCACCCGCATCGCAAAACAGGTGGTCACACTGAAACCGCTACTGGCCCCTGTCACAAAGCTGGACGGCACGCGTCTTCAGGGAGCTATCGGCGCTTTTCATGGTGCGCGCGCGGGATCGGCCTTCTGTGTGGTAACCCGGACACCGCGTGACAAGAAAACTCCCGATGATTTCGCGGAACAGGAAGTGGGCAACGCAACCCTACGCGATGTCTCCGACTTTTCTTGTGAGGCCGATGTGGTGTGGAAAACAACAGCTCCCGCACATGTCCAAGATCTCTGGCTCAAGGAATCCCCCGCCGTAGCGTCCACGCCATAAGGGTCACGGATTGCGGAACTCCCGCTGCTCGCTTTCACTCAGTGCGGAGAACTCGTCTTTACGTATGTAAACGAGTTCCTGCTTGCCGATGCTGCGCACCGACGTACACTTGAGCACTAAAAAAGACCGGAGAGATCCCTCCAACTCGGGCGCATCACTGAGATCAAAGCCGCGCCGGGAAATCGCAAACGATAAATGGCTCAGCTTCTGCAGGCGGGATGCCACGTTGATACAGGAACCCACATAGTCGGCGCCGCCACCGATGGAAATGATTTGACCGCGGGCAATGCCGCAACGCAAACGGCCGGGCGGATTGCTGACCGCCTTACGGATATCGCCAAGAAACCCGTCGGCGTAGAGATTCGTCACAGCCAAAAGATTCTGAGCGATATTCACTGTTCCGGGAAAGCCGCAACACAAATCCGTCGCCCAAAGGAAAAGAATCCCGTCACCGAGGAATTTCGCGTAAAAAGGCAAACAGCCCCACAACCGGACCGTTGTCGCGTCCGCGCTTTCACAGAATTGTCCTGCTAGAGTCTGAAACAGCCAGTTCAGATAGCGGGAGAGAAACTCGGGGATCACAAGATGAGAATCCACCTGACTGCAGAAATCCGTGAACCCCTCCAGGTCAAAGAAGGCCGCAAGCGCCTGAATGTATTCGCCGTCACGCGAAACATCACCCAGGCCAAGCACGGACGGATTGAAAGCCGCGAACTCCCGTTTAGATAGCGCATTGAACGTAAACCCGGAACCATAGACAGACGGATCCGCTTCGGCTTGCGTATAGTTGAATGCGATGCGAGGCATAAACACCGTTCCCCTTCGTTATCGTCGCTGCGTCAAACGGGTCTCACTGTAATCGCAATCGGAGAACCCCGATTCCAATCAATTTGCATTCCCTCATGCCCCAAACATGCGTTTGGCATCGTCTCCTGGACCTCCTGTTCACGCCGCAAAAGAGCCCGATCATCATCGTCAGGCGCATGGTGGGTAATCACCAACTGACGCACACCCGCCTTCTTTGCCACCTCAACAGTTTCCTTCCAGAGACTGTGCCCCCAACCCGCGAATTGTGCCGTCTCGCCATGCCCTTCCATAATCAGCACATCAACGGGGCGCGGCTCGCCGCAAAGACGCAACAAATCGGCGCGCTCTTTCCCGTTTGACGCACCCCATTCAAGATCGGTCACAAAAGCCATAGACTCTCCGTTTTCGGGCGCATCGATCCGGTAGGCGTGACACCCGTTACGGTGATGCACGGCACACCATCGCACCCTAAACGGACCGTACGGGAAAGGCGCCTTATCCGCTGTTTCCGGCAAAACTTCAAACCGTTGACTCGCCCGGAATAGCGCAGGCCAGAAGGGTTCTCCGACCAGACGCTTCAGTGCCGCTTCAACCGTAATGCCCTCGCGTATCGGCGCCGCAAAAACAACGTTCCAGGCCGGGTCATAGAGTGGCGCGAATGGCGGCAAGCCGATGAGGTGATCGAGATGATAATGTGTAAACAGCATCAAAACCGGCAAGCATGCATCCGGGACCGCAAGGGGTTTCAGCAAATTATTCAGCCCCGTACCCGCATCGAGCACAATCCTTGCGCCTGAGCCGCTTTCGACCAACACACAGCTCGTTGCGCCGCCGAACCTCAAGAAATCGGGATGCGACTGGGGGCTCGATCCTCGCACACCGCCCAATACGATACGCATGGCATCCTCCTCCGGAATTCCGGCCCATGACGCCCGATGCCGGAATGCCCCGTCTAACCTCAATGACCGCGCCACGTTTCCATGCAAACAGCATAGTACACCCTGCACATCGCGTCAAACGCTTATCTAAATTCCCGCAAAAAAAAGGTTACCGCGCAATCCCTTCCAAAAGACGCGCCGTACCGTGATAAAGGAATCGTCCCCATCCGCACGTGAAAATCAATTGCCCGTAAACCGCATGTTCGAGATCGGAAGCCAGTAGCGATCCCGTCTTCCGGAAGGTCCGGTTAATCAGCAATCCGCCAACGGCTGTTAACCCCAATGCCCAACCATTCGCGAACACGAGATGAGCGAGGCTGAACACACACGCTCCCGCCAGCCAGATCTGACGCTCACTCCGAAACAGACACGCATAGCGCGAATAGAATAAGCCCCGGTAAAGGACCCCCTGCGGAAAAACGGAAAGCACCGGATAAAACACCATAACAAGGGCCCAAAGGTGAGGATCGTGCCGCGGCAACTCCAGAAACTGTGCGGGAGCTACCAGCAAAATACCGCCCGCGAGCAGAACCGCCGCTACAATCGCGCGCTTCAACAACAACCGCGCCTGTTGGCGGTTCAGGCGAAAGCCGAGGAATTCCTTCGCTCCCCACCCGTGCCGAGTCACAAGACAGCGGGCCGCAGGATATGCCGCACACCACAACACAGGCAACACAGGCACAGACAGCCCCAACCGTCTCACCGCCAGTAACGCAACCGGCAGGCCTAAATAGAGGATGATGAATTCCAGCCGCAGCCCGTTCGTGTGTGACAACATACACACTCCCGTCTCATCTGGGCGGCAAGTTTATACCCCTGCCATCAATTCCGATACCAACCGTGTGAACCGTTGCGGGTTCTTCAGCGCGGAGCCTTCTCCCAACAGGGCCTGACCGTACAGCAGTTCGGCAAAGTCAGCCAGTCTGGGATTCTCTTTGTCCTCATCAAACATCGCCTTCATGCGTTTGAGCGCCGCATGGTCGGGATTAAGCTCCAGCAGACGGGGTTGTTTGGGGACCTCTTGATTCATTGCCCGCATCAGCCGTTCCATGCTCGCGTTCATCGCGTGCTCGTCCGCCACCAGACAACAGGCCGAATCGGTCAGGCGCGGCGACAGTCGCACCTCACGCACATCCTCCTTCAACTGCTCCTTGATATATGCGGTCAATTCCTGATAATCGTTTGCGGCGGCTTCCAGTTTTTTCTTGGACTCGACCTTCTCCTCGGCCGTGCCCAACTCGAGCTGGCCCTTGTCTACGGCAACCAGTTTTTTTCCCTCGTACTCGCCTAGCTGCTCAATCACCCATTGGTCAATCGCATCGACGAAAAACAGCACGTCGTACCCGCGCTTGACCAACGCCTCGATATGCGGCGAGTGACGGGCCGTGTCAAGATCGTCGGAGATCAGGTAATAGATCTCCTTCTGGGAATCAGGCATGGACGCGATGTATTCTTTAAGCGAGACGAATGTGTTTTCCGCGCTCCTCGATGAGCGGAACATCAACAGCCCCTTGATTTTTTCGGCGTTTTCGAAATCGGAATGAAGCCCCTCTTTTAAAATCCGCCCAAATGAGGCATAAAACGTCGCGAAATCCTCTGGCGTGTCCTTCATCATCTCGGCCAGCGTGGAAAGAATTTTGCCCGTGATATTACTCTTGATCTTACGGATCACCGCATCGTCCTGCAACATCTCGCGTGAGACGTTCAACGGCAGATCGCTCGAGTCGACCACCCCCTTCACGAACCGCAGATACTCGGGCAACAGAAGATCGAAATCGGCACCGATGAAAACGTTGCGCACATAAAGGTTCAGGCCGTGCTTCTTGTGAGGCATGAGCAGATCAAAGCCCGCCTCTTTCGGAATGAAAAGCAGCGCTTTGAACTCGACAGCTCCCTCAACCGCCAAATGAATGGCTTTGAGCGGCGGCCGGTAGTCATGCGCAAGATGGGAATAAAATTCGTTGTACTCCTCGCCCTTTATCTCACTCTTGGAACGTTTCCACAGCGCTTTCATCGTGTTGAGCGGCTGGACGTCTTCTTTCGGCGCCTCCCCTTTCTCGCCGAACCGGATCGGGCAGGCAATGAAATCCGAATATTTTTTGACCAGTTCGCGTATCCGCCACTCATTGAGGTATTCGTCCATGCCGTCGCGCAGTTTGAGCACGACCGTCGTGCCGGGCTTGTCCCGTGCGGTATCCTCCAGCGAATAGGAGCCGTCACCGGATGAAATCCACTTGATTGCTTTCTGCCCTTCACCGCGCTTGAGCGTTACAACAGTCACCGTTTCGGCAACCATGAACGCGGAGTAGAAACCCACGCCGAACTGACCGATCAATTCCGGGATATTGGTTTGCGACTTTTCTCTCAGCGCCTGAGCGAAAGCCTTGGTACCGGAATTCGCAATCACGCCGATATTCTTGTCCAATTCCTCTTCGCTCATACCCACGCCATTGTCGGCAATGACCAGGGTCTTGTCTTCCTTGTCAGCGATGATGTCGATCTTCCAAGACGGCGCGTCGGCCACGACCGTTTTGTCTGTCAGTCCGAGATACTGGGCGCGGTCGATCGCATCGGAAGCGTTGGACAACAACTCGCGCAGAAAAATTTCTTTTTTCGAATAGAGCGAATGAATCACCAGATCCAGCACCTGCTGAATTTCCGCCTTAAAGGTATGTGTCTTTTTACTCATGGTACGATAACTCCTGTCTAGTCGCGATCCCGTCCGCCACCGATTATTCCGGCCCGCATCAGATAATACAGCAGCGTCAGCAACGAGCCCACAGCGCCGGCAACGTATGTCAGGAAGGCCGCGTTAAGCACGCGTCCCGCCTCAATCTCCTGACCGGGCGACACGATCCCCGTATTGACCAAGTGCTGTTTGGCACGTGCGCTGGCGTCCCATTCCACCGGCAACGTCACCACCGAGAACAAAAAGGCTACGGCGAACATGGCGCACCCGACATAGAGAAGCGGACGGAACATAAAGCCCGCCGCAACCACATAAAACGCGAGCATACTGCTGATGTTTGTCACGGGAACCAGAACCGTCCTCAACACCAGGGGGACATATTGGTCAGCATGCTGCAACGCGTGTCCCGCCTCGTGGCAGGCAACCCCGACCGCAGACAGCGACTGGGACTCATAAACACCCGGAGACAGCCGCAGCACTTTTTTTGTGGGATCGTAATGGTCGGATAAGAACCCGCCGGTCTCTTCCACCTTCACATCGAAAACCCCACTGGTTCGCAACATGCGCTCAGCCGCCTGCGCCCCCGTCAACCCAGAATAACACCTCACCCTTGAATAGCGGTTGAACGTGACCTTGACCATCAGCGAAGCGATACCCGCCAAAACCAACGCCGGCAGCATAACCAGAATCATGTACTGCATGTCGAAAAACATAACGCCCTTCACTTTCCGCATTCCGCGATAACTGAAGATCAGCAAAAAACATACCATACCAACGAACGTGCCAGGAACGCTTCCGGTTGCGCCGTTTTGTCACAACCCGTCGCGCCCGGAGCGTCAGTTCGCCACGATGTTGATCAAGCGGTTAGGCACACAGATAACCTTACGGATGGTTTTCCCGGCCAGCGCCTCACGCACCGCCTCCTGCTCAAGAGCAAGACGTCTCATTGTCGCCTCATCCGCCCCCGCCGGCATCATGACGCGAGCCTTCGGTTTGCCGACGAGTTGCACCAGCACCTCGACCTCATCAACCTTCAGGAACGCCTCGTTATATGCCGGCCACGGCGCGTAGGCCAGTGTTGGTGTGTGGCCAAGCGATTCCCATAACTCTTCGCACAGGTGCGGCGCAAAGGGCGCCAGAAGCAGCACATAAGCCTCAGCCGCTTCGCGCGGCAACGATTTGTTGGTACCCGAAAACTCGTTGAGGAAAATCATCATTTGGCTGATCGCCGTGTTGAACCCCATGGTGTCGAGATCTTCAGTCACCTTCTTGATCGTCGCATGAAGCGTGCGGAGCTGTTCAGGTGTCATGGGATCATCGGTGATAGGTTGTTCAACGATCATGCGGAAAGAGCGCTTGAGAAAGCGGAACACCCCTTCCACACCTTTCGTGTTCCACGGCTTGACCGCTTCGAGCGGTCCCATGAACATCTCATAAAGCCGCATGCTGTCCGCCCCGTACTCGTTGATCACATCGTCGGGGTTTACCACGTTCTTCAATGATTTCGACATCTTGGCCGGAAACTCGGTCAGCTTCTCGCCGGTGTCTTTGTGGAAGACGCCTTCAGCACGCTGCACCACCTGTTCCATCGGCACCAGCGCGCCACGTGCATCTTTGTATGAGATTCCAAGAATCATCCCCTGGTTGACCAGTTTCCGGAAGGGTTCATTGGTGGAGACATAGCCCAGATCGAACAGCACCTTGTGCCAGAAACGCGAATAAAGCAGGTGCAGCACCGCGTGCTCCGCGCCGCCCACATAAAGGTCCACCGGCATCCAATATTTCTCCTTGGCCGGATCAATCGCCATCGTGTCGTTATGAGGGTCGATGTAACGCAGATAGTACCAGCAAGAGCCCGCCCATTGTGGCATGGTGTTGGTTTCGCGCCTGCCTTTCATGCCTGTCACAGGATCGGTGTAATTCAACCACGAGGTCGCTTTCGACAGCGGCGGCTCACCTGTGCCGGTCGGCTTAAAATCCTCCAGCTCGGGCAAGGTCAGGGGCAAGTCGCTCTCATCCACCAGACGTGTGGTGCCGTCCTCCATATGGATGACCGGGAACGGCTCACCCCAGTAACGCTGACGGCTAAAGAGCCAGTCACGCAACTTATATTTCACCGCGCCCTTACCGATACCGCGTGCCTCGAGCCAAGAGGTGGTCACGCGCTTGGACTCGTCCACTTCCATGCCGTTGAGGTCAAGTCCCTGCGCGTTGGCCGAGCGGATCATACGCCCGTTGCCCGTCCAGCACAACTTCCCGGCCAACACCGCCGCCACATTCACCCCCGCAGCCGCAGCCTCTTGCGCGTCCGGCTCGATGATGCAAATGACCGGGATCAGAAATTTCTGCGCAAATTCGAAATCGCGCGTGTCGTGCGCGGGTACGGCCATGATCGCGCCCGTGCCGTAACTGATGAGCACATAATCGGCGATCCAAACCGGGATCTGCGCGCCATTCACAGGGTTGACCGCATAGGCACCCGTGAACACGCCCGTCTTCTCGGTATTGAGCTCCGTGCGATCCATGTCGCTTTTCCGCGCCGCCTCGTCACGATAGCGATCGACTGCGGCGCGCTGCGCCTCCGTTGTGATCGCAGCGACCAGCGGATGCTCGGGCGACAGCACCATATAGGTCGCACCGAACAGCGTGTCGGGGCGGGTCGTGTAAACCGTAACGGTCTGCTCACATCCCTTGATCGCGAAGGTCACTTCCGCCCCCTCGGACCTCCCGATCCAGTTGCGCTGCATCTCCTTGATTCCCTCGGGCCAATCGAGCCCCTCCAGATCCTCCAGCAACCGCTCCGCATACTCGGTGATCCTCAGCATCCATTGACGCATCGGTTTGCGGATGACCGGGTGGCGGCCGCGTTCGCTGCATCCGTCGATCACCTCTTCATTCGCAAGGACAGTGCCGAGTGCGGGACACCAGTTGACGGGAACTTCAGCCACATAGGCAAGTCCCTTCTTGTAAAGCTGCTCAAAGATCCACTGCGTCCACCGGTAGTACTTCGGATCCGTGGTGTTGACTTCGCGGTCCCAGTCGTAACTGAAACCCAAAGCCTTAATCTGCTGACGGAAACGGTCGATGTTGCGTCCGGTCGTAACGGCAGGATGGGTACCGGTCTCAACGGCGTATTGCTCCGCCGGCAGCCCGAATGCGTCCCATCCCATCGGGTGCAACACGTTGAACCCGCGCATGCGTTTATACCTGCAGAGGATGTCCGTGGCCGTGTATCCTTCAGGATGGCCGACATGAAGCCCCGCGCCGCTCGGATAAGGAAACATGTCAAGACAGTAAAATTTTGGTTTGCCGGATTCGAAATCGTTCACTTTAAACGTTTTGTTCGACTCCCAATACGCCTGCCATTTTTTCTCGATCGCCGTGAAATCGTACTCGCGTGTGGTCATGACAAAATCCCATGTGTTAAAAGTAATACTGTAGCATTTTGACTGTGAAATATCTAGACGGCTTTGCTGTAACGTTTTGTCAAATTTCTATTGCGGAACCTGCCGGAAAGGCAGTATGGTGAAATCATGGCAAAGGCAAAGAACATAGCACATGCGCGACGTCCGAAGCGCCTCAGCATCTCCTCACACTTAACCAAAAAAGAGTGCCAGGCGCTTTTTCTTGTCATCGGCCTGTTCTTGCTGGGATTTGTTGTTAGGTGGTATCGCCTTACGCACATGCGATAGCGTACAAAAACATGAGGGGCTTGCCGTTTCTGAGGCAAGCCCCTCTTTTTTACCAGGAACCTTCGGCTTTTTAATCAGTCGTGTTCACCAAAGGCTGTGGTGAAATGCGCGGGTCCCACTCCTCGATGACCCAATGGAAGAATGCTTGTTTCGGATCCCAGTAGGGCACTTGGTTCAGGTATGGATTCGGAAGGAGAATCCGGCACAGATGATTGGTGTCGAACGAGTCCGGCATTAGCACGTATTGGCCGACGATCCACCATTCGGGGCTCATCAGAGACTGCGCCATTTCGAGTTTCATCACCGCTTCGCTCTGCAGATACGTGCAGTTCGTCCCGTTCAGCGCAAGGGATACTGTCACATAAAAATTTGTGGTCGCATCATCGCGCACGAAACTCGCAATCCCGCCGTCCAACCGGTTCGTCCGGGTGGGATCGGCATCGAGCCAGTACAACTCGGTAAGCGATAGTTCCCGCCCGTTGTTGTAATAACTGGGCACAAGGGTCCCATCGGAAAAACCCAGCAGCCAGTTCAGCATGTCCGTGCCGAGCCCGAGGCTGGCGACATCCTGACGCAACGAGAACTGGACCGACACCGTGACATTCGACTTCACGTCCGTGATCGCAACAGGCACCGAACGTTCCTGACTGCCGGGGGGCAACTGCTCGATCGCATTGACCGTCACCGACGAGATCCGGTACCAATCATCCGCCTCGTAGAGGATATTCGTATCCGTCCCGACCCGGAGTTTGAAGGAATCGTACAATTTGCGCTGGCCGTTCTGCACGCCGTTCAACGAACTCACCGTTGAAACGATCCACACATTCGAAGCGCCCAACTCCGCCGGCGGAACCATCTGACCGACATTCGGCATACCAGGCGTCCAATACAAGGGGAACGTCCAGTCCGCGCGGGCCTCGCCCTTGCGGTTCGTGACGCTGAGCGACCCGTTATAATGCTCTTTCCCCACATAGACATAACCGCCTTCCGAATGCGCAGCAGCCCAAAGTTCGCCATCGAAGTCCTCGCCACCCTGAGCCGGGTCCCAATCGTAGGCCATCGCCTGCTCATACATTCCCATGGGACGGCGCAAGCGCAAACCACCCGCATAAACAGCCGGAATAAACGCAGAGAACCCGCCGTATGCAAAATCCACGCGCGGCAAAGGAACCATCCCCGCATCGGGATACTTTTCGCCAACCACAAAAAAGGCATACCCGTTCGTCACCGCATTGTTCAATACCGACCCTTGCGGGAAGGTGATCGTTTCAGTGCCCAACACGGAAACCAGTTCCAATTTCCATCCCGCGAGGTCCACTCCCGCAGGAACAGCAATTTCGATGTAGGGGTTGTCCCAGAAACCGCTTTGCGGCACGCCGTTGGAAACCACATATTCCGTGGCGTTGACTTCATTGATCCAAATCGACCCCTTGGGAACCCCGTAGACAATATAATAGGGTGCCCATCCTTGCGAGGCATACTTCGCGTTCAAATCCACAGGGTAATACCATGCCGGGTTTTCGAACACTTCCTGCGTCTTGACGAGGGGGACCCCGCCCATATACTCGGCCCGAACACGGTACTGCACCACCTGGTCGCTGTCTTGCGGCGGAATGGTGTTTGTCGGAGAGGTCCGGTAGATGGCCGAACCGGGTGCGATCTGCTCCATCGGCAACGTCACAACCGCATTCGAGGGCCAGTTGTCCACGCCCCATACATTGGTCCCGATATAATAGTCGACGTACATGAGGATGTTCGACGGCGACAACTGCTTGTTGGCGATTTCAGCCTGAATTCCCACCTCATCCGTGTCGACCGGTTGATGCTTGCCGAGATCAAAATCGTTGATTTCCTTGCAAACCACCTGAACATTGACGATATCGAACCCCGGGAAGACCGGTTCGGACATCACCACCTCCTCGACGCAGGCGCGCCTGGATCCAGGCGTTGTTGTCGTCAACAACTTGACCGAATCGTAGGCACGCCCGTCAGCCGGTTTAAACGTATAGGCCTGGTAAAACATGTTTGTGATGTTCGTGAATTCCGTGATTTTGAACCAGAGGTTTGTCGGCGCGCTCCATCCGTTTGTGGAGGCGTAAACGTAAACCGCAGACGCCTGATTGTTGCTGTAAGCCCGCGCCAAAAACGTGAGTTCGCCCAGCCCGTTCGGCAAGACCGGCGACTGCAGGAAAGGAACGTTCTGATTCTGGATGGGATCGGCGTCAAGCGTCGGGCTGTTGTTCAGAAAACACGCCTTGGTCTCGTCCAAGAGCACACGCTGTAGATCCGTGTCGGTGATCTTGACGTTATACGCGCGCCACGCCGTTTCCTCCACCACGGGCTCGTCCCATACCATCGCGTTATTGATTTCAACCCACGCGTTACTGTATGCGCCGCTCCGGTCATTGAGCACGCGCAAATAGCCCGGCGCGTTCGTGCCGAGATAGGCGTAGATGTGCGTCCAGCTGGCATTGTTGACCACATACGACTGCACGGGTTCCCACGCCTCACTGTCGTTCTCGGGCGCATACTGCACCGTGAGCTGCGCCGGCCCCCGGACAACACGGTAATCGAACTCCATCATGCCCATCCCGGTTTCCAGCAGCAGGGAGCGGATGGCCTGATCCTCGTCCGGGTCCGCCCGCGAATGGTCGAGTTGGACGACATGTCCTTCGGACACGTTGTTCGACGCCACCCACGCCTCGGTGGCCAACCAAGCGTCCGCCGCCCCGGATCCGGACTGCTGTCCGCGCCACGAGGTTACCGCCAGCTCGTCCACCGCCACGTCGGTCACCGACAGCGTGTTCGTCATTCCGCTCACCTGCAGCATCACATACTGCGTTTTCCAGTCTTTAACGGTCACTGCGTTAGTCGAATAACCGAACCCGCTGACCGTGAGTTCCTGATATTTCTTCCAGCCGATGGTGCCCGGAGCGGATGGCTCGGCGTCGGAACCGGGCTCCGCCGTCTGCAGGTACACGCCCAATCTCTGGTCGGGAATCACCGCCTGGATACGCTTCGGGTTCTGCTCCGTATTAAAGGCATACCGTCCCGCCGGCGTATACCAATTTTCAATCTGCCCGCCGATATTGTTGTCCCCATATAAAACCGTCACAGGCGTCGATCCCACTAGGGCCGCGCCGGTCGTGGTCGGCTGGGTTTGCGCGTTCGAAAAACCGGCCTCGCAATCGGCGGAAAGAAACCCGTAGGTGCCGTATATGTGCGGGGAATTGGCATTGAGCTCCACGATGTTGATCCGGGAAGAGTTGTTGTACAAACAATAAATCCGCGTGCCATCCGTCTGGTTGAAAAACCTCATTTCCAGAGTTCGGTTGCCGCTGATGAGATCGGCATCATCTTTTGTAGCGCTTGTGTTGAGCAGCTTGGGCGAGCCATCCTCCCATTTGTAAAGCTGATGCTCAAGCCGGGACTCATCCGTACCGACCCTTATCTGGCTGACCCGGTACTCGTAAAAGTTCCCCGGATCCTTAAAATACCCGATCACCGACATGAAGGGCCGCTCCGGCGACATGGTCCCGTAGACCCTCGCGGTCACCTTGATCATGTAATTCGTTTTCGTAAAGCCGGTCCGGTCATAGGTCACGTCGAAATTGCTGGCCGGTTGCCCCAAACGGTATTTGAACGAAAGCGCCTTAATGCCGTCCGTCCGGGAAGCGCGCGTATTATGCACATACCCGAGCCCCAACGCGCTGTCGCCGCCTTTAAGGCGCAGGGCATGATTTTGAACCGTGATGCCCGTCCAGCTACCGGGCTTGTTGTAAATGTCGGCATCCACCCGCTCAACCACAAACGCCGCACTCCCCGCCATCCAGTCTCGCGGCGTCGGGAACGGTTCCCGCGAATAGACGTTGGTGGTCGGTATGGAACTGATGAGGTCTAAGAATTCGGAGTACCGTGTCTCCGTGTTGACCGGCCAGGTTTCAAACGAATTCCCGAAGCTCTGTTTGGCGCTCTGGCCGCTGCTCTCGGAAAATTTCTCCGGCGGCGCGGGCCAGGCGTTGAAGTTCTGATACTCGGCCCGCCGGGTCATGTACTCTTTCGTGTCCGTGTTAAAGGTGACCATGACGTAACCGCCCGAATCCGCCTTCACCCGGATACGCCCCGCGTCGTTTGTTTCCACGCACACGCCGCCAAAGGGCACGCGCCCCGCACCGGTCTGCTCCGCCTCACTCCAGCACACCGTGTTTGTCGAAAACGAGTCCTCGTCCGGCACGTACGCCCGGACAGCCCTGAAATAAAAGCTCAGATTCGTTTCAGCAACGTCCGTGCGGGGCACCATGCCCTGCCACCGGTTGTTTCCCACCAACGCCATCTCGACCGGAGGGACAGCAGGATCATCCGTGACCACATACATCGCCCCGTACGGGGACTGGTACGGGCGCAACCGCACATAGAACTCACGCCCGTCCGGCTCGGACGCCCCGCCGCGCAACTGGTTGGGCCAGGACGGGTCGGATTCGACGGGATACGGATAGCTCAAACCCGTGTAGTCCGGCGACTGGTACCGGTAACCGTCGGAATCGCAGACAAAGTAATACTCCAAATCGCCGACTTGAGCCTGCGCCGGCAGCGCCTTCTCGAACCGCTCACCGTTTCCAAGCCCGTCGTCGCCCGGCGCGTCAGCCACATAGTCCATGACATTGGTCTTCCATGCCCCGATACTCTGGTCCAGATAGCGCCAGCGGTACCGCACCGTGACCGTCCGCGCGGTGTGATTGGTGGGCACATGCATGTCCACGTTGTCGACATAGCAGCGGATCGTCAGGTTGGTCCCGAGATAGGGATGCCCAGGATGAAAAACGCACTCTCCCTTACGCACCACCACAGCCGCCGGAGGCGGCGATACCCGGATGTTGTCGATGACGGTGAAAGCGATGTCAAGGTTTGGATTATCGGGGTCAGGATATGAAACACCGCCATAGGTTTCAGAATCGCCCCAACGCTGAATCCGCAGTTTGGCTGGAACCCGAATATTCAAAATTTTTATGTATCGAGTAAACCCGAATGTAGTGGTTGCTTCATACACTTCTTCGCCCAGCGACTGCCAGACGTACGTGAACCCGTTGGTCTCGGCATCGAGAAGGAGATTGATTGGTCCCGTCGCTGCGCTTGTCATATTGGTCGAGATCAGCACGTTAATCCGGGTGGGCCTTGAGCTATCGCTATTGATCGCCTCAAAATATACCGTACCGATCCCATTCGTGAAAACCGGCGACTCGATCTGCGCATTGAGATCATTCCGCAGGTTGGCTGCGAAGTTTGTTTTTGCCCCCGCATTAGATGGAGGGACATATTGCGGAAGGGGCATACCTGCCACAGTTCCATTTCGGCAGGACAAGAAGCGCCAATTGGTCCGGTGATAATGGTTGGTCCCAGCTTTAAGCTGTCTACCTATTGTTCCAGGCAACTGATCGCCCACATGTGTCCACACAGCGGTATTCGCATAGTCATCAAACGTCAAGATTCGGTCTTCGGTCAGGGTTTGGGTAGGCGCGGCCATGACGCCGCCGCAGAACAGCGCCACAGCAAGAAACACACAAAATCCTGAAACTGTTTTCATCATCCTAGGGACTCCACTCTCTTGCGTCCGTCCAAAACCTTTATCCGCACCACACCGCCGGTCACCGCATCTTCTTGCGCAAATCCGACTCAATCTCTTCACCGTTGCAGAGCTGTTCCGTCAAACGTTTCAGTTCGGCGGCCGACGCATCTTGCGGCTGAATCAGCACGTCCACATGCCCGTCGGCGAAGGCCACATGCGCGACAGACCGTTTGCCAACCTTATGATAAAACCCGAGAATCTCCTGCTTTCCCGCCACACCCCCATACCCGCGGGTATTCTCCAACACACTGTCGATGGTCGTCTGCTCGCTGTTCCCTCCATTGTTTTGCATCGGCGGCAACTCCGCAAAAAGCAACAGGTTCCCCGCATTCCCGCCCGCCGCCAAGTCGTCCATCCTCACCCAGCGCCAAGGCGACATCTTGCCTTTGCCGTTGATCTGGTAACCGAAATAGCCATTCATAACATACGACCGCAACGGCTTTTTCGACTTTACCGTATCCCATTCGGCCTTGTGCGCATCGCACACATACACCGACAAATCCTTTCCGACACGGCTCCACAACACACCGTTGGTGATCGACTCGAACGCATTCGCGCCGTATGCAACGGCATCGTTCATCGCCCCGGACTGCGGATCCTCCGACCTCCAACGCCCTGTTCCGGTCCACGACACCCACCCGACATACTCATGGTAGAACGTTTTATACCTTCCGTTCTCGGTTGCCGGCCAGGGGAACTCGTACGAACCCGCATGCGGCATATACTCTTTCTCCACACCGTAGTTGATCGCCGCCTGCGTGAGATTCTTCAAATTCGCTTTGCACCGTATTGACTGCCCCATGGACCGAGCCTTGGTAAACTGTGTGGTCAACGCCGCCGCCAAAATGCCCAAAATCGAAATGACGACCAACAATTCAACCAACGTAAATCCGTGTTTCTTCCTAAAGAGCATACAACTCCTCTGCCTTTTTTTATGCCGGAATATTTTCTCTTTTATTGTCCCTTCTGGCAAGGGTAATGTTGCCTCTTTTTTGACTTGCGAAACTCCCGCAAATCCGTTCAAATATCATGCAATTATTTATCCCTACGAGGGTTAGGAAGGAATTGTTTTTTATGCGCTGGTCGCGTTCACTGATTGCCACGTTGCGGGACGACCCGCAAGAGGCTGAAATCGTTAGCCATAAACTCATGGTCCGGGCGGGCCTTATCCGCAAGCTTTCGGGCGGCCTGTACACGTTTATGCCGCTCGGGCTGCGCGCCCTCCACAAGGTCTCCCAGATTATCCGGGAGGAAATGGACCGTGCCGGCGCGCAGGAAATCCTCATGCCAGCCCTTCAACCCGCTGAACTTTGGGAACGGTCCGGACGCCTGGCCACCATGGGTCCCGGCATGTTCCGTCTCAAAGACCGCGCCGAACGGCTGATGGCCCTTGGCCCCACGCACGAAGAGGTCGTCACCGAACTCCTTGCCGGCGAGGTCAACTCTTACCGCCAGCTCCCCTGCACCGTCTATCAGATCCAGACCAAGTTCCGCGATGAGATCCGTCCGCGGTTCGGCCTGATGCGCGCAAAAGAGTTCATCATGAAAGACGCCTACAGTTTCGACACCTCGCTCGAGGCCGCCGACGCCTCGTATCAAGCCATGTATGACGCCTATGTCCGTATCTTCACCCGCTGCGGGCTTGACGCCCGCCCCGTGGAAGCCGACACCGGTGACATCGGCGGCAAGTGGTCGCACGAGTTTATGGTGCTCGCCGATTCCGGCGAGGACGGGATCGTCGACTGCCCCGCCTGCGGGTATGCGGCCAACCAGGAGCGCGCCGAGCGTGCCGCCGCAGGTGGTTCTCTTCCAGGAGGATGCCCGCTCGAAGCCGCCGCAATTCCCGCCGCCACCACTACATGCGCGCCCCTGGCCGAAGTCGCCACACCTGGCGCGCGCACCATCGACGACCTCGTTGCCTTTTTCACGTGCGGCGCGGACCGTTTCATCAAAACCCTCATCTATCTCGTGGACGGCAAGCCCGTGGCTGCTCTGGTGCCCGGGAACCGCGACCTGAACGAGCACAAGTTCAAGCGCCTGCTCGGCGCCAAAAAAGTGGAACTCGCCGACGAGGCCACCATCCAAAAGGTCACCGGCGCCCCGGTCGGTTTCGCCGGTCCCGTGGGGCTCAAAATCCCGACGTATGCCGATCAGGGTCTCAAGGGAGCTTCCGATTTCATCACCGGCGCGAACAAGGCCGATACCCACCTCATCCATGTGGACCTTGCCCGTGACACCTCCGTCACGGCCTTCGAGGATCTCATCGTCGTGCGTGCAGGTGACGCCTGCCCCCGCTGCGGCAAAGTCTTACAGCTCAAGCGCGGCATTGAAGTCGGACACGTTTTCAAACTCGGCACGAAGTATACCGAATCGTTCGAGGCGAAATACCTGAACGACAAAGGGCAAAGCGAACTCATGGTCATGGGGTGTTACGGGATCGGCGTCACCCGTACGCTCCAAGCCGTCATCGAGCAGAGCCATGACGCCAACGGCATCATCTGGCCGGTGTCGGTCGCGCCTTTTGCGGTCACCCTGCTCCTGCTCGACCCCAAAGACCCCACCGTTTGCGCGGTGGTTGACACGCTGGAGAAAGCGCTGCAGGAGCAGGGCGTCGACGTTCTTGTGGACGACCGCGAAGAACGCCCCGGAGTCAAGTTCAAGGACGCCGACCTGATCGGCTGTCCGATCCGCGTGGTGGCAGGCGCCAAAGGCCTTGCCAAAGGGGGTGTCGAAATCAAGCTCCGCACTTCCAAGGACTTCGACCTCGTGCCCGTGGAGCACGCGGCCGACACCCTCACCGCGCTCATCAGAAAACTAACCGCTTCCCTGAACACGTAACCACCTCTCACAGGAGTTTCTTATGGACTTCAACACCATGGACGAGATTGGAAACGACACTGCGCTGACGAAACGCGATCTGGTCACTCAAATCTCAAAGGAGACCGGGATCACCCAACTCGACGTCTATTCGGTCATCCAGAAAGCTCTCGACGGCATCATCGACGCTCTTAAAGGCGGAAAGCATGTGGAGTTCCGTGAATTCGGCGTGTTTGAGGTCACCGAGCGCAAAGCCCGCATCGGGCGTAACCCGAATAAACCCGAGGACGTCGTCCAAATTCCCGCCCGAAAAGTCGTCAAGTTCAAGCCCGGCAAACGGATGCGCCAGATGCTGGCCGAAAAATAAAAAATGAATTTCACGCCCCTTTCTTTTGACCCCCCGCGCGGGATGCGCGATTTCTATCCGGAAGACATGCTCTGGCGCAACCGGGTTTTTGACGCCTGGCGCCACGCCGCAAGCGTTTTCGGGTTTCAACCCTACGACGCTTGCGTGGTCGAGAGCCTTGAACTCCTCCAGCGCAAAAGCGGCGAGGAAGTCTCGGAACAGATCTACCATTTCGAGGACAAGAGCGGCCGCAAACTCGCGTTGCGTCCCGAGATGACCCCCACGCTTGCCCGCATGATCGCCGCACGCCAAGGCCAGCTCGCCTTCCCGGTCAAATGGTTCACCATCGCCCAGTGTTTCCGCTACGAGCGCATGACCCGTGGACGCAAACGCGAGCACTATCAGTGGAACATGGATGTCATCGGCGAGGAAAGCGTCTCCGCAGAGGTCGAGATCCTTGCCGCCGCCGCCGCCAGCCTGAAGGCCATGGGCATGCCGGATGACGCCTACAAAATCCGCGTCAACAACCGGGCGCTGCTCGCCGAACTCCTCGCGAAATCCGGCATCGCGCCCGAACACCACGCCGCCGTTTTCCTTGCGCTCGACAAACGCGGGAAGATCACCGACGAAGAGATCTCCGCGCTCCTTGAAGCCGAGGGACTCGGGGAAGAGCCCATTCGGAAGACGTTCGCCCTCCTCGGCGTGCAGACCCTCGATCAGGCCGCAACCCTTGCGGGGGCCGACTCCCCTGCCCTCGCCACCCTACGCGAATTTTTCGCATTGTCAGAAATCTACGGCATCGCGGACCGCCTCGTTTTTGACATCGCGGTTATCCGCGGGCTCGCCTATTACACTGGCATCGTCTTTGAGGCGTTTGACACGGAGCGCAAATTCCGCGCGATCTTCGGCGGAGGCCGGTACGACAGTCTGCTCACCACCATCGGGGGAACGCCCACACCCGCCGTAGGTCTCGGCTTCGGCGATGTCGTTGTCGTGGAAGTGCTCAAGGACTTGCCCGGCGAAACCGCCGCCGGAAAAAACGGTGTGGTCATCGGGTACATGTTTGCGGAACAGCGCGAGGCCGCGACACGCCTCGCCCGCGCCTTGCGCGTGCAGGGCGAAACCGTCGACCTGATGCTCTCCCGCCAAAAGCCCAAGCAGTTCTTCTCGCGTGCCGGTTCCAGCACGTTTGCCGATGCCATTTTCATTGGCCCCGACGATGTGCAGAAAGGCGCGGCCAAACGCAAAAACCTTGCCACCCGCGAAGAAACCGACGTGCCGCTGTGCACCTGAGTTGCGCGATTTCCCGACAGTGCCCCATGTGAGGGTACCTGCCCCTCCATTCCTCATTTAGGATTTTATGAAAACAAATGTGCTTTCCATAGGTTTGACCGTTCTCGCAATCCTTAAAACATCCGCTCAAGTTTCTTCCCCTTCCCCGTCCGGACACATCAACGATGTGGCGTATTATGATCCGCAGGCGATCCATCAGGCTGACGAGTACCAAAAGTCGCAATGCAAACTTGATCTCCGCTATCCCACCAACCATGCCGGTTTTGCCACCGTCGTCTGGTTCCACGGCGGGGGACTCACCGGCGGGCGACGTCATTTCATCAACCTGAATGACCCCGGGATCGCCGTGGCTGCGGTCGGCTACCGGCTCTCGCCCAAAGCTCAACACCCGGCTTATCTGGAGGATGCGGCAGCGGCCACCGCTTGGGTCATAAAAAATATCGCCCAGTATGGCGGCGATTCGAACAAAGTCTTTGTGGCCGGCCACTCCGCAGGCGGTTACCTGTGCGCCATGATCGGGATGGATCCCAGATGGCTGGCACCGCACGGGATTTCCAACCTCCAGCTCGCGGGGCTGATCCCAGTCAGCGGACAAGCCACCACCCATTTCCACGTGAAGAAATTGCGCGGCGACACGGGGAAACAATACCGCCCGCTGATCGATGAATTCGCTCCGCTGTACTATTGCGCCAGCAACCTCCCGCCGATCTGCATGGTGGTGGGCGAACGCAAACTCGAGTTCAAATGCCGCGTGGAGGAGAATGACCTGATGGCCGTGAGCCTTCGCACGCTCGGTCACCCGAACGTCGAGTTCCACGAGCTCGCTGGTCTCAACCACGGCACAGTGGGTACGGGCGCCATGCCCTACGCGCAGCAGTTCATTGAGAAATTCTCCTCAAGGAAGAAACCGTAAACACGCGCCTTCATGAACCCCTCTGTCACAGGCAGAATCCATTCGATTGAATCGTTCGGAACGCTGGACGGTCCCGGTATCCGTTATGTCCTGTTCATGCAGGGCTGCCCGTTGCGTTGTCTCTACTGCCACAACCCTGACGCACGCAACCCCGAAGCCGGCAGAACCATAACGACGGGTGAAGTGCTCGCCGACATCCTGACATACCGGCCTTTCATCAAGCGCGGCGGAGTAACCCTTTCCGGAGGAGAACCGCTGCTCCAGCCGGCGTTCGCCTGCGAGTTGCTCGACGGTTGCCGCGAACAGAAGCTGCACAGCGCGGTTGACACGTCGGGAGCCCTTCCGCTGGAGGAGTCGCGTCCGGTACTCGACCGTGCGGATCTGATCCTGCTGGATGTTAAAGCCATCGACGACACGCTCTGCGTCGCTTTAACCGGCGCAAGCAACCGCCACACGCTTGCCACATTGGAGTATTGCGAAACCGTTCAAAAACCGGTCTGGATACGGCATGTGCTGGTTCCGGGGTACACGCTTGAGACCCGGCGGCTGGAACGGCTGGCCGACTATCTGTTGCGCTACACCTGTATCCGGAAAATCGAGTTGCTCCCCTTCCACAAAATGGGCGAGTACAAATGGGAAGCGCTCAAATGCCCGTATCTGCTGAAAGAGACCCCGCCGCCAACAGAGGCCGACGTGCAAAAAGCACGCGCCGTTTTCCAGTGCCGCGGGCTGCTCTGACGGGCACCTCTACGCGGCAGGACGGTCGAGCAGCACCAACTCGTTCTCGGCAATCCCCTCGGTCACCTCGACGTAATCCGTCGAGAACCTTCCGGTCTTGACCTCACGCTCCGTCTGCCCGACACCGACCTGAATCTTACAGAAGCTCTTGCCGTCACGGTTATAGACGCCCTCAACCGGCACGAAAAGCACATTCTCGGCCTTTTCAACAACAATCTCGACCTGAACCGTCATGCCGGGGGTGAGCCGTTCGTCCGCCGCATCCGTTGAGATGTCCGACGCATACACCTTGGGACTACTCTGATCCCACGGGATAATCGGCGTGGAGGCTCCCGCTATTTTAACGATTTCCCCCGCAAGATTAAGATCGGGAACCGCCTTGGCACGGATGACCACAGGCAAACCCGTTTTGATGCGCGAGCGGTACTCCTCCGGAATGTTAACCTGCACCTTGAACTTTGAGACGTCAGGGATAATGCCGATCGACTCGCCGATGCTCACATCGGTACCGACCTTGATCTCTTTCTGCGTGTCCCAACGGTTGCGCCGGTTCTCGCCGTGGATCAGCATACCGTCCGCCTGTGCGCGGATGACGAGTTTCTCCATGTCCTCCCGCACGCCTTTCAGATCGTTCCGGTAATCGCTGATAAGTTTTTCCCGGTTGGCGATCTCGATCCTTTTCTTGCTGACTTTGGCGTTGTTGTTGATGATCGTGCGCTGCACCGCCAACTGGCTTTTCATGACAGCCTCCTGCAGGGCGGATATCTTTTGCGGATACTCATACCGCTTGAACATGCGCAGGTCATAGAAGGCCTTCTCCATGGCCTGATCGGCCGTCGACAACGCTTTCTCCGCCTCCGTCACTTTCTTCTCCGCGGCGGCGATGGTTTCCGCCTTCTGGGAGATGGCGTCCGTCAGGGCCTTCTTCGCATCGGCAAGCACGCCTTTCGCCATGTCGTAGGCGTCGGACGTGTCCTGCGTGGAGTGAACCAGCTCCTTCTTCTTCCGTTTCGCGTCCTCGTCTTCGTATTTGCGGTACAGTTCGTGCGCGTCGCGCAACGCGTCGGCGGCACCCTTGAGTTCAGTGAGGTTGTCCGCGCGGATCATCTCGAGATCCTGCAGCGCCAGCTTGTAGTCCTCTTCGGCAAGTTGCAGCTTACGGGTCAATTCTTTGTCCTGCTCGACGAACCACTCATCCGAAATCCGGAAAATCACATCGTTGGAGACGACACTGGCCCGGTCGGCCACCAGCTCGACCAGCTTGAGCTGGCCATGCCCGCGTTTACCGTCATAGCGCAACTGCTGGCTGCTGATCGCATCGAGCTGGCCTTCAAGCCGGAAAGCCACTTTGAAATCGCCGCGTTTAACCGAATAGACGCGGTCCATGCCCCCCGCCGCCGGGAGCTGCGGTTTTTCGGCACAGCCGCAAACGGCAACGGACACTGCGCACAGGACCGCCTGGCACAGACGCGCCCGGACCGGCACCGCCCTGTTTATTTGCGCATCTCGTTCCATATCGTCTGGTTGTCCCTGGAAACCTCTTGCTCGATCGCCTCAACCCGCTTGCGGATATCCTCGGACACACCGCCCGCCTGCTGCCCGGTCACCTTCTCATAGGCGCCCGGCTCGACCAGCCGCATGGTCATGAAAATGACGATCTGGGAAGTGAACGCCTTAGTTTGCTTATATTGGAACAGCACGCCCAGATAGGGGATGTCGGCCAGATACGGCACACGCCGCTCCGTCTCACGCTCCTCCTGGCGCATCAGCCCGCCGATCGTGATCAGCTCGCCGTCATTCGCCTCGAGTTCCGTGCTGGCGCTGCGCACCACGATCACCGGCGTCTCGAATCCGCCCGTGTCCACCGTGCGCGACGAACTCGAGACCTCGGGATTGACTTTGACGTGGATACGCTTTCCCGAAATCATGATCGGGCGCACGATAAGCTTGACGCCCACATTCTCGAACCGCGTGGAGATGCTCTCGCTGCTTCCGGTGATGGTCCGCTCCAGCACCGGCACTTTCTCGCCGGTCATGATGTTGCCGTCCGAGCCGCGCCGGATCACCAAATTGGGCGAAGAAAGGATGCGGGCACGCCCTTTCTCTTCGAGGTAATTGATCATGGCCCAAATCTTAACCTGATCCAACCCGACAAACGTCCAGAGGTGACCGTCCGACCCCTTCCCTGCCGAAACCGTGTTCTTCAGATCCTCGGAGCCCGAACTGTTCGCAGACCCGGGGATCAGCAAGTTCTGAAAGATGTTGCGGACCGAATCCGATGCACCCGTCTTCGCGACGCCCATGTTGATATCGCGCACAAGATCGTCACTGATCTCGAGTTCGACAATGCGGGCCTCCACCAGCACCTGCGCCACAGGCTGATCCGCCTGTTCCAAAATCGTCCGCAGCTGCGGCAGCCGCGCAGGCACGTCGGAAATGACAACGACGTCGTCCTCATCGCTCCGGCCCACAGTCCCTGCGGGTGTCAGGAAGTTTTCCAATAGGCGCCGCAGGGTTTCCGCCGAGACATATTTGCAGCGGTAAAAAACCATCTCCAACTGTTCGTCATCCGCCTTCAGAAACTGTTCGAGCAGCCGTGTGTAGTCCGCCGGCTCCGCTTCAGGCACGCGAGTCGGGGAAACCGCATTAGACACCGCCTCTGTTCCCGCCGGCGGACGGTTACGCGGCGGGCGGGGACTCCCCCCCGGTCGCGCCTCCGAAACGTCTTGAGCCCACACGCCCAAGAAGCACCCCGCAAAAACAAACCAGCGTGTCACTCCCAAAAGTTTTCGCATAACGCTTCCTGAGGGCACAAGCCGTGTACCCCACACGGCCCGGCCGGTTTGATAAACCCGTCTACTTGATCGAATACCGGGTCGCCTTCGTCAGCGCCTTCCACAACTGCTCAGGCGTCGTGGCCAGCAGCAGCGCCTCGCGGTTCTGCTCTTTGAGAAACGTTTCCGTAAGCCCCGCCATTAAACGGAGGTAGAACGCGCTGACCGCCGTCGGGATCGTGATGAAGAACACGATGTTGACCACGTTGCCCGCGTCGTCAAACTTCACGCCTTTCTTGGACACCCCCAACGCCATGGTCAACCCTCCGCCCTCCACACCGCGGACGTGCGGAAAAGCAAGGCCGTTCTCCATGGCCGTGCTCAACACCGCCTCACGCTCCAAAGCGGCCTGCACGAGTTTGTCCGCACCCGAAACGAAATTCATCTGCTCCATGACCTTTGCCAATTCCGCGATCGCCTCCTGGCCCGTCGCGGCTTGCAGATCCGGCACCATCAGTGACTCGGCCGAAAACCGGGAAATCCCCGACTTGCGCGGCTCTGTGCGGCTCGGAGTCTCCCCCACCCACCGCGGCGCGTCGCTCTCCTCGTACAGGATACGGGCGCAACTCGGACAATTCTGGATCTGCTTGCACAACCGTACCGCCTGCACCTGACTGATCGGCATCCGCATACCGCAAATCGCGCAACAGCCGTTATACATCGGCGCCATGACGATATGATCTTTCTTGTACAACCGCTGGTACAGCGACTTCACCTCGGGCGGCAACTTGTCAGTCAACTGGTCGATGGAATCGTTCAAGCGTTCCATGTGGCTGCCATCACCCGTTGTCCTGTGCTCGTCACGGATGAGCACGAGTTCCTGAAGCTGGTTCAAGTGGTTGATAAGACTTTGCATGCTTTCCTTTCATTCGGCCTTGACCACCAGAAAAAAAGGCTTTCCGGAAAAATACAGGCCACACGTCAAAATAATGTGGCGATATTCTGACGTAATACCGGCGAAGTGTCAATGCACCAACGCAGCCGAAAACCGGGTTGGCTTAAAAATCCATAGCCAACATTCAAAACTTTTAAATTTCCGCCTTGTGTACTGTGACAAAATAACATAATTTGTCTTATTGTTATTCTTAATTGCCGACCTGTGTGAAATCACGCGGCGTTCCGGAGCCGCAAAAGAAAGGCGAATGCGTATGACGAGCAGACACGTTGGAAGACTCTCAGTCGGTTTGTGCGTGCTTCTTTTACCCACCGCCCGGCAGGCCTATGCCGCAGGGTTCGGCCTCTACGAGGCCAGCGCGCGCGGCAACGCCATGGGCGGTTCCCTAGTCGGATCCACGGGTGACGCTTCCGCCAACTACTACAACCCCGCAAACCTGACCGGCTTGAACGGCACCCACACTATGGCGGGTTTCACGCTGGTTCATCCGGTCCTCGATGTCACCGCGGGCGGCGAGAAAAGCAACCTTGACAGCGACTGGTTCTATCCGCCGCACCTCTATGCCTCCCACCAGCTCGCGGACGACTGGTTCATCGGCATCGGCCTCTACAGCGAATACGGCCTTGGCACCCGGTACGACCGGGACTGGCCGCTCAAGTGGAGCAGCACGGAAACGACGCTCGAAACCATGACCATCAACCCCAACCTCGCCTATCGCGTCACCGACCGCTTCTCCCTGGCGGCCGGGTTCCGCGCGATGTGGCTGGATTTCGAGAGCCGGAAGACACCCTACCAGCGCCAGCCGCTCATGCCGCCTTATCCCGTATACGGAAACATGCGCACGCGCGTGGAGGGGGACTCCTGGGGTTACGGGTACAACCTCGCCGCCTCTTACAAGCTCACCGACACACTCGACCTCGGCTTTGTCTACCGCTCACGCGTGCGGCAGACCGTCAAAGGAGATATCGACGTGGACAGTTCAACCTACATGACCGGCGTCGGGCGGATACCCAACCGGTTGCCGGAGGGCGACGCATCCGCGCGCGGTGTGATCGAGCTGCCGCCCTCTTACACGGCCGGACTGAACTACCACCCGACCGACAAGCTGAACCTCGGGCTGGCCGCGATCTATACCCAATGGGACACCTACGATGACCTGAGCATGAACTTTGGCCGAACCAGAAACATGCGTCTACCCAATTCCTCGGAAGAGAAAAACTGGCACAATGTGTGGAGACTCTGTCTCGGTGCCGAATACCTGCTCACCGAACGCTGGTCCGTCATGGGTGGTTACGTGTACGACATGGACCCCATCGACAAGGACTACACCGACACCATGCTGCCCCCCGGCGACCGGCACATCCTCAGTTGCGGTTTAGGCTACGGGATCGGAACTTGGAAAATCTACGGCAGTTACGGCCTGATTATCATGGAACCCGTGGACCGGACCATCAACGGGGTGGACGTCGATTTCGACGACGGCTTCTGCCACCTCATCGCCTGCTCGGTCGGTACGTCGTTCTGATTTTCTACAGCCCGACACCTTCCTCGGCCGGCACCGGCAAACGGGCGCGCGACGGCAGGGTCCGCCACGCCTCGTCGCCCGTCAGCCCAATCTCATCCAGATCGAACGGCTTGAACCCCACCGTGAGCGCCGGAGAATCCTGCCGCAGCCGGAAATCGCGCTTTTTGGCGTCGACGAATTTCGGATCGGTCAGAAGCGACCCCGCATCCATCGGCGTGCCCCTGAAATAACTGCGCGGGGTCATCCGCTGCTGGCGCCATTCTTTCCACTCTTGCCCGGCGAAAATGAAAGGCTGGCCGTCCGTGCGCCAATAGACGTTCCGGGTAATGTACTTCTCGTAGTGCGGCCACTTTTCATACACGAACAGCCGACCGCGGTTCAGGTAGACGATGTTGTTGATGAACACGCAAGAGCGCGCCACATCCATGTCGATGGCATATTTCCGGGAGAAGGCGATGATGTTGTTGAGATACGTGTTGCAACCCGTGCCAATCTGCATCCGCAGGGTTGCCCCCTGCGTGTCGTAAAGCAGGTTGTTCTCGATGAGGAACCCCAGGCACCCGGAGTCCAGATAGATGCCGCGGCAGTCGACCCTCCCCCCGTCGCGCCCACTGTCGTGGATGATGTTGTTGGCCAGAACGGTTTGGGGCTGGAACCCAAGGCAGTAGATGCCCCCGCCGTCCTCCAACCGCTGCATGATGTGATGAATCCGGTTGTGGGTCACGCGGTTGTTGCGGGTCCCGTTCAGGTCCGCGCTCCACTGCCACCCCACCGAAACGCCCGTGTACCACAGATCGCAGATTTCATTGTGCGTCACAACATTGTCCGAACTCGCGCCGATCCACACGCCGATGCCCGACCCGTGAACGTGCCCCCCATGATGGATGAAACAGTTCTCGACCGTGTTGCCGTCCGCCCGGATCGCATCGGGGTCGCGTTTCGCCTCGCCGAGCTTGACGCCGCCCGCGCCGAGATCGTGGAGGTGGCACTGACGCACCACGCAGCCGCGGCTCCCGCTCCGCAACCAGACCGCGTAGGAATCGGCCTGCGTGAATTCGCACTTTTCGAACAGGCAACCGCGCGCGGACGTGGCCTCGACCATCGCGCCAATGTTCACGGCCGCCTGCGCGCCCTCGTTCCCCCCCGTGGCAGGAAGATGCCAATTGGTGCAACGGAACACAATCCCGCGCATCTCCACATGCGCGACATGTTTTTGGCCTGCGGAATCGCCAGCCATCACCAGCAGCCGCTCAGCCACCGGTGCCGTCACTTCCGCCGTTCCAAGGTCGTCGCCCGCCCGCGGGATGACCCGCAACACGCCGGCTTTGCGGTCCAGCTGCCACTCGCCCGGCGCGTCGAGCGCCCCGGGGTGATTCTCGACGATAAATTCCGTGCCCTTCCCATAAGGCAAATACCAACATCCGGGCCCCGCGAGCCGCACCTCGCCCGTCACGGGATCAGCCTGCCGGATGTTAAGCAGCGCCGTCCACCAACGCCCCCACGTCTTGATGTTAACCTGGTCCAGATTCGGCCAGTCTTTCACCACTCCGGGCGGCGCGCGGAAAGCCTCCTTGGATTTACCCGCGTCCGGCCCCTCCTTCGGCGAGGAGGAGTCGGAAAGCGGCCCGGCCATCTCGTAATAGCCCCGGTTCGGAGACCGGGCGAGAGCGTAGCGCCGCCCATTCACGTACAGCGTCCGGAAAACCCAAGCGCCGTCCCGCGCCTCGGGCACGTTAACCTCCCACACGCCGCCCGCCTGCTGCCGGAACCCGGTGATGCGCCGGCCTCCGAACACAACCGGCTTCTCGGCACCGTACGCCGCAAAAACGACCGGCTTCCCTTCCGCACCGGAGTCCTCGGGTGTCAACATCAGCGGCTCGGTGCGGGCATACTCGCCCCCTCGCAGCCACACGGTCGCGCCGCCCTCCGGAAGCCCCCCTCCGCGCTTCAGCGACCTAACCGCATCGCGCGCCTTCTCCAATGTCGCAAACGGTTTCTCCAGCGTCCCCGGATTGTCATCCGCGCCGCCCGGCGACACGAAAAACACCGCCGGCGCCGCACCAACACCACCCGCCGCACATGCGGCGAAAACCGCCGCCAGCACCATCATCCTTCTCATTGCCCCCCCATTTTCTTCACTCAACACGAGTCTTATCCCCTACCCTAAACAAGCATTCCGTTACCACACGCTCTCCTACGGTGACGGATTTCTACAGCAGGCGGATCATGGTCCCCATGGGGATAAACGCCGCCGTCAGGGTCTTGCCGTCATTCGACATCTTGGCCCACCAATAGCGGTGCGACGCGCCGTCCAGCGTCACGGGGATCAGGCCGGGCACCTGGAGCGTGCCGGTCCCGACGGCCTCCACCAGGGGCACCCCCGCCTTCAGGTCATCCACCGAATACCCGGTCAGCGCGACCGTCACCCCCTCCTCAACCACCGTGTTTCCCGTGACGCGCAGCGGCCCGGCTGAGGCCGTACCCCACGCCTTGCCATGCGCCCACGCGCTGCCCGACGCGAACACCACGCTGCCGGTGACCACGCCCCCGCCGCACAGCGTCGCGCCGACC